>DATIOU010000200.1:0-34563 GCA_035472835.1 Streptosporangiaceae bacterium
AACCAGTGACCTCTTCCGTGTCAGGGAAGCGCTCTCCCGCTGAGCTA
This sequence comes from Streptosporangiaceae bacterium, assembly GCA_035472835.1. GTDB lineage: Bacteria > Actinomycetota > Actinomycetes > Streptosporangiales > Streptosporangiaceae > JAJYUU01. The sequence continues at coordinate 48 of DATIOU010000200.1, forward strand.
ACCGCCCCCGAGGCGGAAGCGGGAATCGAACCCGCGTACAGGGCTTTGCAGGCCCTTGCCTAAGCCACTCGGCCATTCCGCCACAGGCCGACCCCCTGGGAGCCGGGCCGGTACCGAAGAGCCGAGCTGACCCGTCGGGCACGCGAGACGGCTTCCGGCACCTCCGAGCGGACGACGGGATTCGAACCCGCGACCCTCACCTTGGCAAGGTGATGCGCTACCAGCTGCGCTACGTCCGCATACATCCCGCCAGCGCTTCCAGGCGCCGACACGTTGTGCGTTCAGAACTGTAGCCGATCCTGTCCGCCGGGCAAACTCGCGCACCCGGATGCGCCGCGCCCACAGCGCGCCAAATCGACCCGCCACGCGGCCTGGAAGCCCTTGCCAGGGCGCCCTGGTGCGCTAGCGTCAGGGCCGTGGCTGTGTGGATGAACGGGGAGCTCTACCCCGACAACGAGGCCCGCATCTCGATCTTCGACCACGGGCTGGTGGTCGGTGACGGCGTCTTCGAGACGGTCAAGGTCGCCGGCGGTCAGGCATTCGCGCTCACGCGGCACCTGGCTCGGCTCGGCCGGTCGGCGGCCGGCCTCGGGATGCCGGCGCCGGACCTCGAGCAGATCCGGGCTGGCGCACTCGCAGTGATCGATGCCTCTCCGCAGGTGCCACTGGCCCGGATGCGCATCACTGTCACGGCCGGCATCGGCCCTCTTGGCTCGGAACGGGGTAATTCGGACCTCACCGCCATCGTCGCGCTCGCCGAGCAGCCGTCGCCAGCGGACTTCGTCGACGTCGCGGTCGTGCCATGGCCGCGGAACGAACACGGCGCCCTCTCCGGCCTGAAGACCACGTCATATGGGGAGAACGTGCGAGCCCTGGCTTACGCCGCTGAACACGGCGGTAGCGAGGCGATCTTCGGGAACACCGCTGGCGACCTGTGCGAGGGGACCGGCACCAATATCTTCGTGGTGCTGGGCGGGCGGCTAATAACGCCGCCGCTATCAGCGGGCTGCCTAGCCGGAGTGACACGGGCGCTCGTTATTAAGTGGTTCGGCGCGGCAGAGGAGAACATAAGGCTGGCCGAGCTGTCAAATGCTGAGGAAGCATTCCTAACCGGGACAACCAGGGATGTGCAGTCGATCCGTAATGTAAATGGCTTGAAGTTGTCGATGAGCCCAGGACCCATCACCCGAAAAGCCGCTGAAGTATTCGCAATGCGGGCGGCCGAATCGCCCGATCCGTGAAATGGCCATGCCGCATTCGGCATGGCCAAAGTCACGAGTGATTTGCGCTTATGCGCGCCAGAGCAACTGGTCGAGCTCGCCGTCAACGTCGATGTAGTCGCTCTCGTGGCCGGGCGCGACGACTTCGTACGTGCGGGTCAGGAACGCAGCAGTCGAGGACCGGGGGGCCTCGAAGTGAGCCTCGCCAAACGGGGACGACAGCGCGATGTTGAGCAACTCGTGGCCGTGCTCGTCAGCCGGCCAGACCTGCACATCACCCTCGCCAGCCGGACCTTCCAGCCCAACCGCCAGCAGGTCACGGGCAAAGATCCACTCGACAGGCTCGTCGGTGCCAACGTGGAACGCCATACGGATCGCGTACGGGTCGTCGGCGCTGTAGTAGAGGCTGGCCACCAGGGGGACGGATCCGTGTTCGGGGACCACCAGACTCAGTCCGAGTTCGGCGGACACGGTCACACTGCTGTTCATCATCGGGTCAGACCTTTGCCTTGTCGTGTCCCGGATTGCCGGGCTTCACATATGGGTGCGGCGTTGCCTATCACTTATGACATCGTTGGTTCCGCGGAATTGTTATCGCGGGAGCTTGATTCCGCGAAAGAAGACGCTCGTAACCTCGGTCACCGATCAACAAACCGTCAACGACCTGGTCAAACGCTTCTCGATGTAAAACACTGTTTTAGACGTCGGAGCTTCCCCGTGAGTAACAAGGACTTCTTGTGACCTTCGTCTCACGAGGGCCTGTGAAAGCCCGTTACGGGACCCAGTCTCGGCCTGCGCGCACCGTGGCGCCAGTATTTTCAGAATTTTACCGGAAAACCGGAACCGAGACCGGCAGACATGCACCTGCAAAGAACCACATGAATTCGATAATGACTATTTTCTGGATTTTGGTGCTTTTTACATGTATGCGCACCCAGCGCGGCTCGCGCATGCCGCGCCCGAGGATGAGATCGCGGGCACGGCAGCCGAAGCATGCATGCGCTACTCTAAAAGCCGCCCTGCGGCCGGGAGCCGACTGCAGCTGTGCGGGCGATTGGCTCAGCGGGAGAGCGCCTCGTTCACACCGAGGAGGTCACTGGTTCGATCCCAGTATCGCCCACAACATCTGACCTGTACTAACTCCGATCCGGCCGCATCTCGGGCCAGAACGGTCCCCAGGTTGACCGGTTAATGCCAGCCTGTGATTTGCCTGTCAAGACCCGGGCGAGGCCAGTCACAGCCAGACCTCGGGAGCCTCAGGCAGCCGTCCCGGTTTCCCGGGCGCGCTCGCGCCAGCCACACCGACGGCGGCAGTCACACCGCAGCCAGGACGCCCGACGCGGGCGGCGGCGACCTCCGGGTGAGTGCCGGGCGGTGTATCGGGCCGGGCGGTGGCAAGTGACCTCCTCGGTGTGAACGCTGGCTGCGGGGGCTGCGGCCGGGTGAGAAGGCGTGCCGCGGGTGCGGTCAGGTGCGGGAGTCGGCTTCCAAGCTGACCGGCGGCGCCTGGACGGGGTCCGGGATGTGTGCGTGGTGCTGGAGCCGCGCTGGGCGTCGCGCATTTCCGGGCAGTGACCGTCGGCGGCACCGCGCGGAGTTCCCTTCTCAGACAGACATTCCGGCCGGGCATAGGCTCGAGAATGACCCGCAGGAGCCTTACGCGACAAGTCGGGTCCGGCGCAGGCGAGGGGGAACCGATGCCGAAATACATCCAGATTTTCAATTACTCGAGCGGCTCCTGGGCACGCATGATCAACACCCTGGGCGGCAGCCAGAGCACAGTCGTACAGCACACGCTGGAATCCCTCGGCGGGTCCCTCGAATGCATGTACTGGCAGGTGGGATCCCATGACGGATACGCCATCTTCGACGTTCCCGACTCGGTCACCGCCGAGGCGGTGGAACAAGCGATGACCAAGACGGGTGCCTTCAAGAGCATTGAAACTCATGAGCTGCTCACTGAGAAGCAGCTCATCGAGACCCTGCATCTCGCCAGGGAAGCCGGGCAGGTTTACGAGGTCCCTGGCCAACCGGACTGAGGTCTGTCAACGGGGCGCCAAAGCGGTCAATGGACAGAACCCATCCGTCACTCCAAGGTCGGCTGGATGCCGCGTGACTGCCTGCCTGCCCCCGCTCGCCCGCTTGGCCGAGCGGATCCGGAAATCCGCGGGCGTGGTCCGCTGGCGTCGCGAGCGTTTGGTGCAAGCCGCAGCACGAGGCGGCGGGGCCCGAGGGACTTGCCTTTGTGGCTCCAAGCGCATGCGCTTGATCCAGGCGGCTGCCGCGCACCTGGTCTTCCGCCGGGGGTTCTCCTTGCTGATCGTTTACGCGCCTCGTGGCTTCGCTAGCTGCAGGTTCGGGTAGTCACGTCACACTGAGCGACTAGGAGCGGACGTCAAGCCGACCGGCAGAGCCTGCGGCGCATCTGGCGTGGCACGAGACGGGGGTCGGCGTGTTCGGACCGGGGCAGCCTGGTGATCAGTCCGAAGAGAAGGGCACAGCGGACGCGGATAGCTCGGCGGGCAGTTCCGGTGAGGCCAGCACCCCGCCGAGCAAGACCCCGGCCAGCAAGACCCCGGCCAGCAAGACGCAGACCCTCGGGAGCCTGAATCCCCGCGCCATCGCGGTCGGAGTTGCCACGGCCACGTTGGCCGTGACCGGCTCGATCTACGCTCTCGCCCAGCAACCTGGCAGACACCACCGATCGCCGAGAGCTGCCATTCAGGCTGCCCACTTGCCCAAAGGCCCGCTGCACGTCCGTTCGATCACCCCAGCGAGGCAGGCTACGGGTGTGGACGGCGCAGCTGAGATCGTGGTGACCTTCTCCGCACCCATCGCGGCCAGTTCGCCTAGGCCGCAGCTCACCCCTGCGGTGGCCGGCACGTGGAGCGTGACCGGCAATTCGATGGTGTTCACCCCGACCCAGGCTTTCGGCCCATCCCAGCGGGTGACCCTGGAGGTGCCAGCCGGCGTGCGGTCCATCTCGGGCGGGGTACTTGCGGCCGGGGTCACGGAAAAGTTCACGACCGGTACTGGACAGCGGCGCCCGGCGAGGCAAACGCCGCAGAGCCGGGCGTTCGGCCCAACTCCCGGCACGTTCCACTGGAACGGTGGGTACCCGGCCAGTCTGATGCACCTGCGGTCACCAGACCGGGCCAACGTCCTGCTGCGCGGCGCGGTGATGGCGTTCCAGTCGCAACACAACATGGCGATCGACGGGAGCCTCACGCCCAAGCTGTGGAGCGCCACTACGCCGACCCCGTCTCATTCGTGTCGTACTTCAACGGCGGCGACGCGGTGCATTACTTTCCCCGGGGCTCTTACGGCTCCGAGCAGAGCCTCGGCTGCGTGGAGCTGCCTTACGGATGGCAGCAGGGCTGTCCCTACCTGACCGACGGCAGCCTGGTGACCGTCCACGGATAACCGGTCGAGGGCGCCGCCCCAAGCTGCCGCCCGGCACTGCAAGGACGCAGTGCCGGGCGGTTGCCATGCCGGGCCGTTGCCACGGCGGAGCACTGGTAGCTACCCCGTTCCCGGTCTGTTGCGGTCCCATTGCGTGGATCGGAGGGTTCCCGTTTGCAGATAACCTCGCCACCGTGCCGTTGGCTTTAGCAGCCCGGGCTCGGTCAGCCTGGCGTGCTGCGATGGGCGCGTCCCTATTGAGCCCATCGGGACGGGTGAGAACCTGTTTCCGATTCTTTACCGCGTACTCGGGCGAGATGCCAGTGATGGCATCTAAAGTCACTGCCAAGGATGTCCTGATATACATCCGGCCTTCTGGTATGCCCGCCCGTAGCGAGCAGCCGGGCAATGACGGCGAACGAGGGAGTCTTCGTTGTCCTTTCTGACGAACCTGCGCGGGCGGGTCGTCGCCATCGGCGGCGTCATCGTGTTCGTGCTGGTTGCCGGCGTCTGGATCTCGCTCACCCATACCTCGGCACGGTCGTCCGAGGTAGCCGGCAAGTCCAAGCCGACGAGCACCGCCAGCCCGTCGAAGTCGGTCGTGGCCGCCCCGCTGCAGCTCGTCTCTGAGACGCCGGCTTCGGGCGCTCAGGGCGTGAACGGCGCGGTCAGCATCAAGATCCAGTTCTCGGCTCCGCTCGCCCCGACCTCGCCGCTGCCCACGATCTCGCCAGGTCTGGCTGGCACCTGGCAGGGCAACGGCACGAGCACTTTGCAGTTCGTGCCCTCGGCGGCGTTCCGTCAGTACACGCACGTTACGGTCGCGGTCCCTGGCGGCCCGACGGGCGTCAAGTCCGCGCAAGGCGGTGTGCTTGGAAGCTCGGTCAAGATCCGGTTCCATGTCGGCAGCTACCAGAGCGCTCGGCTCGTCCAGCTGCTCGCCCAGCTCGGCTATTTGCCGCTGACCTGGACTGCCACTCCCGGTGCCACAACGCCGGCGGCGACGGACGCGACTGGCCAGCTGGCGGCCGCTTACAGTCCGCCCTCCGGGTCGTTCGCGTGGCAGTCGGGCTATCCGACAGAACTACAGCACTTCTGGCAGAACGGCGCGCTGAGCGGCCTGATCATGAAGGGCGCAGTCATGGCGTTCGAGTCTGACCACGGCCTCGGGGTGGACGGGGTCGCAGGCTCGCAAGTGTGGGCCGCGGCGCTCAGGGCGATCGCCGCGCGACAGAACAACACCCACGGCTATACGTACGCCATCGCCCGCGAAGGCAACCCCGAGACGCTCAAGATCTGGCACAACGGCCAGATCGTGCTGCACACGCTGGTGAACACGGGGATCCAGGCGGCGCCGACGACGATCGGCACCGCTCCGGTGTACCTGCGCTACTACTTCCAGATCATGAAGGGCAAGAACCCGGACGGGACCAAGTACGCAGACCCTGTGTATTACGTCTCGTACTTCCGGTCCGGCGAGGCAGTGCACTTCTTCAGCCGAGGTTCCTATGGCTCGCCGCAGAGCCTCGGCTGCGTCGAGCTCCCGTTCTCGGACGCCAAGCGGGCGTACCCGTACCTGACGTACGGCAGCCTAGTGACTGTCTCGCCCGGCAGCCTGACGCCAGCGGGCAGCCCCGTCGCGAACTAACTCCCCGACTGCGCGCCCGCTTCGGTCGCGACTGCGGCGGGTGGCGTTCTAGTACTGCGGACCTGGTGCTCGTCAAGTCCGGACCGGTCCACCAGCAAGATCAAGGGTTTATGGCTGGAAGGTCGCGCTGGTACCAGGTGCCTGACTTACCGCCGAGATCAGCCGGGGTGGCCGGGCCAACCGGGACGAACCCGGCCTTGGCCAGCACCTGCTGGGACGCGGCGTTGCCGTGGGAGGTGGCCGCCCGCAGCGTGCGCAGCCCGTGCCGCGCCACCGCAATCCGGCACAGCTCCCGGACAGACCTGGTCGCTACGCCGCGGCCGGCGACCTGCTGCGCGACTCGGTAGCCGAGTACGGCACTGCCGTCCTGAACGTCGTACAAGTTGAACCGGCCCCGAACCGAGCCGTCATCTGCGACGAGCACGTAGAAGGCGCAGATGCCGTCCTCTTGCTCAGCCAACAAGGCGCTGTACCGGTCGGGGAACTTGTCGAAGAACTCCTCGCCACGGTCAGAGACCGAAGCAGCGAAGTAGGCGCGGTTCTCGAGCTCGAAGGCTAGGACTGCCGGGGCATGTTCAGCACGCAACTGCTCCAGCTCGGGCACCGCCCAACTCTACCCAGATGATGCGCTGAGGCCGCCTATGATTCAGCCGCCGGCAGCCAGCCCCCAAAACCAGGGCTTACAACGATCTACGGCTGGAGTACTGGGGGCCGGCTGGTCAACGCAGCAAGCCTGGCGTCGATAGCATCAAGCCACGAGGGCTGTCACGCTCGTGAGCCAGCGCTTTCACCCAGCAAAGAGGAGCCAGCCGTGCCTGCCGACAAGCTTCACATCACACTCGCCGGAAGCGAGCACGTGGTGGAAGAGGGCACGACGGCCGGCCGGGCGCTGGCCGATCGCGATCCCGACAGTCAGCCGATCGCCGCCAGAGTGAACGGCGAGCTGCGCGACCTCGCCGCCCCGCTGCTCGACGGGGACCGGGTCGAGCCCATCTTCATCGACTCTGCGGACGGACTCAACATTCTGCGGCACTCCACGGCGCACGTCATGGCGCAAGCCGTGCAGGACGTCTTCCCGGAGGCCAAGCTCGGAATCGGGCCGCCGATCGAGAACGGCTTCTACTACGACTTCGACGTGCCCGAGGCGTTCACGCCCGAGGATTTGAAGAAGATCGAGCAGCAGATGCGGCAGATCGTCAAGCAGGGTCAGCTGTTCAGCCGCCGGGCGGTCAGCGACGACGAAGCGCGCCGCGAGCTGGCGACCGAGCCGTACAAGCTCGAGCTGGTCGGCCTCAAGGGGAGCGCCGGGTCGTCGGGCGACGGCGTGCCAGGTGATTCTGGTGAGTCCTACGAGGTCGGCGGCGCCGAGCTGACGATCTACGACAACCTCGACGCCGCCACCAGCGAGCTGCGCTGGAAAGACCTCTGCCGCGGACCGCACTTGCCTAGCACCAGGCACATCCCGGCGTTCAAGCTAATGCGTACGGGTGGCGCGTACTGGCGTGGCAACGAGAAGAACCCGCAGCTTCAGCGCATCTACGGGACCGCCTGGCCGTCGCGCGACGAGCAGGACGCTCACCTCCGGCTGCTAGCGGAAGCGGAGAAGCGCGACCACCGCAAGCTCGGCGCTGAGCTCGACCTGTTCTCGTTCCCGGCCGAGATCGGCAGCGGCCTCGTCGTCTTCCATCCCAAGGGCGGAGTGATCCGCAAGGCACTGGAGGACTACTCGCGGGCCCGGCATGAGCAGGCTGGCTACCAGTTCGTGAACACGCCGCACATCACCAAGTCGCACCTGTTCGAGACTTCCGGTCACCTTGGGTGGTACGCCGAGGGGATGTATCCGCCCATGGAGCTCGAGGGCGCGAAGTACTACCTCAAGCCCATGAACTGCCCGATGCACATCCTGATCTACTCATCGCGCGGCCGCTCGTACCGCGAGCTGCCGCTGCGCCTGTTCGAGTTCGGCACCGTCTACCGGTATGAGAAGTCGGGCGTCGTGCACGGGCTGACCAGGGCGCGCGGCTTCACCCAGGACGACGCGCACATCTTCTGTGCGCCCGATCAGCTGCACGATGAACTCGCCGGACTGCTCGACTTCGTCGTCGGCCTGCTCCGCGACTACGGGCTGACCGAGTTCGAGGCTGAGCTGTCCACCCGGCCGGACAAGTTCGTCGGCGAGATCGCTGAGTGGGATAAGGCCGAGGCCGCGCTGAAGTACGCGATCGACAAGTCCGGGCTGCCGTATGTCATCGCCGAGGGCGAGGGGGCGTTCTACGCCCCCAAGATCGACGTGCATGTCAAGGACGCCATCGGCAGGCGCTGGCAGCTCTCCACGCTCCAGGTCGACTTCCAGGAGCCGGGCCGGTTCGGTATCGAGTACCAGGCGGCCGACGGCAGCAGGCAGCGGCCGTACATGATCCACCGGGCGCTGTTCGGCTCGATCGAACGGTTCTTCGGCATCCTGACCGAGCACTACGCGGGCGCTTTCCCGCCGTGGCTCGCGCCGGTGCAGGTGGTCGGGATCCCGATCTCCGACTCGCACGTGGATTACCTGGAGAACGTCGCCACCCGGCTGCGCGAGCACGGCATCCGAGTCGAGGTCGACACCAGCGCTGACCGGATGCAGAAGAAGATCCGGAACGCGCAGCGCCAGAAGGTGCCGTACATGCTGCTGGCCGGCGATGACGACGTGTCCGCAGGCGCCGTCTCGTTCCGGTACCGAAGCGGCGAGCAGAAGAACGGCGTACCTGTCGTTGATGCAATCGCGGAGATCACGGGGGCAATCGCCAACCGGATCCAGGTCTGAGCCTGTGCCGGATCGCCGGGCACCTGATGCCGTAGACCACGGCCAGGACGCCACCGTTCCGCCTGTCGATGGCGACGCCGAGGCCGCGGTGGTCGCCACCGAGATCGCCCCGGACGGCCTCATGCGCCTGTGGATGCCGCACCGGCTTGCGTACATCAAGGGCGAGAACAAGCCTCCCGATGGCGGCGTCACGAACTGCCCGTTCTGCGAGATCCCGAAGATGAACGACGAAGACGGCCTCATCGTCGCGCGGGGCGAGCAGGTGTACGCGGTACTGAACCTGTACCCGTACAACAGCGGCCACCTCATGGTCGTGCCCTACCGCCACGTCGCGGACTACACCGATCTCACGGCAGCCGAGACCATCGAGCTGGCCGAGTTCACCAAGCGCTCGATGACGGCGCTCCGGGACGCGCTGCAGGCACAGGGCTTCAACATCGGCATGAACATGGGCGGCGTCGCGGGCGCCGGTATCGCTTCGCACTTGCATCAGCACGTAGTTCCGCGCTGGGGCGGCGACGCCAACTTCATGCCGATCGTCGGCCACACAAAGGTGCTCCCACAGCTCCTAGCGGACACGCGGGTGCTGCTGGCCGACGCCTGGCCTGCTTAGGGGGTGGCCTCGCCGGCATTTCACGGCGGAGGTGCACGCAAAACGGGTGATACCTGGCGGCCGACTGCACCTCCGCCATGAAACGTGCGCTGAGGCGCGGCCGACACGTCGGTTTTGTGCGAGCTGAGAGCCTGGGGGAGCCCCGATTGTGGCTTTTGCCCAGCTCCGGCCACACGGCCTGGAAGTCACGGACAAAACGACGATCAGGACTTCTCGGCGGCGGCTACTTTCCCGGCCAGGTGCGATGGCAGCGGCTCGTAGCGGAGGTAGGACCGCGTGAACGAGCCAGTCCCGTGTGACATCGAGCGCAAGTCGATCGCGTACCGGGTCACCTCGAGCTCGGGTATCTCCGCCTTCACCAGCGTGCGGCCGCCGGCCACGGCCTCGGTGCCGAGTACGCGGCCGCGCCGGGACGACAGGTCCGACATGACAGCGCCGACGTAGTCGTCGGGGATCAGGACTGAGACCTCATCGACCGGCTCCAGGAGGAGGACCTGGGCCTTCGTCGCGGCATCCCGCAGCGCGGCCCGGCCGGCCTTCTGGAACGCCATGTCCGAGGAGTCAACCGAGTGCGCCTTGCCGTCGTAGAGCGTGACCTTGATGTCGACCATCGGGTAGCCGGCGAGAACGCCTTGCTCCATCTGAGCCCGGACGCCCTTCTCGACCGACGGGATGAACTGCCGGGGCACAACGCCACCGACGATCTTGTCGACGAACTCGAGCCCGCGGCCCGAGGGCAGGGGCTCGACCTCGACGCTGCAGATCCCGAACTCGCCGTGGCCGCCGGACTGCTTGACGTTCCGGCCGAGGCCCTGCGCTTTGCCACCCACAGTCTCCCGCAGCGGGACGCGGAGCTCGGTCGTCTCGACCGCCACGCCGTAGCGGCTCGACAGCCGGTCGAGCAGCAGGTCGACGTGAGCTTCGCCCATGCACCACAAGACGAGCTGGTGTGTCTCGGCGTTGTTCTCCAGGCGCAGGGTCGGGTCTTCAGCCACGAGCCTGGCGAGGGTCTGCGACATCTTGTCCTCGTCGGCCTTGGATTTAGCCTGGATCGCCACCGGCAGCAGCGGCTCGGGCATCGCCCAGGACTCCATGAGCAGCGGATTGTCCTTGTCCGACAGCGTGTCACCGGTCTCGGCGGTGCCGAGCTTGGCGACCGCGCAGATGTCGCCCGCTGCGCAGCTGGCCATCGGCCGCTGCTGCTTCCCGAGCGGCGAGGTGATCGCGCCCACGCGCTCGTCCTCGTCGTGGTCGGCGTGCCCGCGTTCGGCGCGGCCATGACCGGATACGTGCACGACGGCGTCCGGCCGCAGCGTGCCGGAGAAGACCCGGACAAGGCTGACCCGGCCTACGTAGGGGTCGGACGTCGTCTTGACGACCTCGGCGAGTAGCGGCCCGGCGGGATCGGAAGAGAGGCCGGTGACCGGCTTGCCGCCCGGCGTGGTCACCGTGGGCAGCGGGTGCTCAGCTGGTGAGGGGAACGCCTGCGTGATGACCTCGAGCAGCTCGGCCATGCCGATGTGATGAGGCGCGGAAGAGGTGAGCACCGGGTAGAAGCTGCCGCGCGCCACCGCCTTCTCGAGGTCCTCGATGAGACCCTTGACCTCGATCTCCTCGCCAGAGAGGTAGGAGTCCATCAGGCTCTCGTCTTCACTCTCCTGGATGATCGCCTCGATGAGTGAGCCGCGCGCCTCCTCAACGCGATCGGCCTCATCACCAGGAATGTCAGTCTCGGTCCGCTTGCCGCTGGCGTAGTCGTAGAAGCGCTGGGAGAGGAGACCAATCAGGCCCTTAACACCGCCCTGGCCATCGGTGACCGGCAGATACAGCGGCGCGACGGACTCGCCGAATGCGGCCCGGCAGGCGGCCAGCGCCTCCTCGAAGTCGCCACGCTGGTGGTCGATCTTTGTGATCACAACGGCGCGCGGCGTGCCAACAGCCGCGCACTCGTCCCACAGCATCTGGGTGAGGCCGCCGACTCCCTCGGCCGCCGAGACCGTGAAGAGCGCCGCGTCGGCCGCTCGCAGGCCGGCCCGCAAGTCACCGGTGAAGTCGGCATAGCCAGGCGTGTCGAGCAGATTCACCTTGACGCCGTCGTGCACGAACGGAACGAGCGTCAGGTTCACCGAGCGCTGCTGCCGTGCCTCGACCTCATCGAAGTCGCTGACGGTGCTCCCGTCCTCGACCTTGCCCTCGCGCTGAATTGTGCCGGTCGTGCCCAGCAGGGCCTCGGCCAGCGTCGTCTTTCCTGCTCCCGAGTGGCCGACCAGCACCACGTTGCGCACGCTTTCGGGCTGGCCGGCCGCTGTTGTCCGGCCGGCGGCCCCTGTTGCGTGAGACTTGTCCGCCATCCGCATCGCCTCCTGAGACGCTGAGTTAGGTTCCTACCCTGAACCGTCCTTGCCTGTAGCCGGTAGCAGCTGAAGGTCGTTGCCGCGCGGTCCACTGCTGCACGCCCAGCCTTTACCTGCGCGTCGGCGATCACAACCCCCTGACCGGAATCATTCCGAGTGTTCCGTCCCGCTCCACGGGGCCAGTGCCGGCAACCCCGCAACCATCCACATCCAGGACGGACACCATGTGACTTCCCTCGCCAGTAGGATCAACCCGCCATGCTCAAAGTCCTGCGGCCAGCGATCGCCCGCGTGCTGAACCCGGTTGGGGAGGTCCTTGCCCGCACGCCGGTAACTCCGAACGCGCTCACGATCATCGGCACGATCGGCATGTCGGCCGGCGCACTCTCGCTGTTCCCGACTGGCCACCTGTTCGCGGGCGTGCTGGTCTGCACCGGCTTCGTGCTGACCGACATGCTCGACGGCACGCTCGCCCGGATCAAGGGCACTACCGGCAAGTTCGGCGCCTTCCTGGACTCCACGATGGACCGCGTGGCCGACGCGGCGGTGTTCGCGGGCCTGGCTGCCTGGTTCGTGCTCGGCGGGCACTCCAGGCTGCTGGCTGGCGTTTCGATCTTCTGCCTGGTGGCCGGCGCGCTGGTCTCGTACGCGAAGGCCAGGGCCGAGAGCCTGGGGCTGAAGGGCGACGTTGGCTTCGCCGAGCGGACGGAACGCCTGATCATTGGGCTAAGCGCCGCCGGGCTATCCGGTCTTGGCGTACCGTATGTCCTTCCCATCGGGTTGTGGATCCTCGCTGCAGTCAGCCTGTTCACGTTTGGTCAGCGGGTGTGGGCGGCCCGCCAGTCCGCGGCTGCGGACGCCGCCGCGGACTCGGCCACCCCCGCTGCGGACGGGCCCGATCCGGGGCCGGGAGGATAGGGACATGGCGGGATGGAAGGACAAGCTCGCCGACGTCGGCTACGCCGCCGGCTGGAGCATCGTCTGCCGGCTGCCGGAGCGCTGGATGCAGTCGGCCTTCCGGCGCGTTGCCGACATCGCCTGGCGACGGCAAGGTCCGCGCATCCAGGTACTGGAGGCCAACCTGGTCCGCGTGCTCGGGCCGGAAGCCGACGGCGCGGCCGTGCGCGCCGCTTCCCGCGAGGTCATGCGCCGCTACGCCAGATACTGGCTGGAGATCTTCCGGCTGCCGGTGATTCCGATCCAGCGGCTAGTTGACGGCATGGACGACATCGGCAACCGGCAGCTGATCTTCGATTCGGTCGCTTCGGGGCGTGGCGCGGTCATGGGTCTGCCGCACATGGGCAACTGGGATCAGGCCGGGGCTTGGATCATCAACATCGGGGCAGGCTCGCTTACGACCGTTATGGAGCGCCTCAAGCCGGAAAGCGTCTATGAACGCTTCGTAACATTTCGTGAGGGCCTCGGCATGGAGGTGCTACCGGCCAGCGGGGGAGCCCGCCCATTCGGGATACTGGCACAGAGACTCCGGTCTGGAAAGATCGTGTGCCTGCCCTGCGACCGGGATGTCACCGGCAGCGGTATCGAGGTGGACTTCTTTGGCGAGAAGGCCAGGATGATGGCTGGTCCTGCGGCCCTTGCCGTCCAGACTGGCGCCGCCCTGATTCCTGTCGTGCTCTGGTTTAGCGAGGACGGCTGGGGGGCGAACATTGGCCCGGAGATTCCACAGCCTGCCGACGGCACGAGGGCGCAGAAGGTCGCGGCGATGACGCAGGAGATGGCGCGGTTCTTCGAGGACGGCATCAGGGCGCATCCCTACGACTGGCTCATGCTCCAGAAGGTGTTCGTCGCCGACCTTGATCCGGAGCGGCAGGCGCTAGCGGCCGCGCGCGCGGCGGCCAATGGCCACCTGGTCGACGCCGACCTCGCTAGCCAGGATCTGCTATGAGGGTCGGCCTGGTCTGCCCGTATACGTGGGAAGTCCCGGGCGGCGTCCGCGAGCACGTCAGTGGCCTGGCGGAGGCGCTCATGGACCTCGGCCACGAGGTGTCAGTGATCGCCCCGGCCGATGATGACGCCATCTTGCCGCCCTATGTCGTGCCGGCTGGCCGGGCGGTCCCGGTTCCCTACAACGGGTCGGTCGCCCGCCTCGCGTTCGGGTTTCTGTCCGCGAGTCGGGTGCGGCGCTGGCTCAAGGATGGCGACTTCGACGTGCTGCACGTGCACGAGCCGGCCGCCCCCAGCCTGTCGTTGCTGGCCTGCTGGGTCGCCGATGGGCCGATCGTGGCGACCATGCACGCGGCTATGCCGCGCTCCCGTGCGCTGCACGCGGCGCAGCCCATCCTCGCGTCCGCGCTGGAGAAGATCAGCGGCCGGATCGCGGTCGCTGAGGCAGCCAGGAACACCCTGGTCGAGCACTTGGGCGGCGACGCCGTATTGATCCCTAACGGCGTCAACGTGCGCCGGTACGAAAAGGCCGAGCCATTGCCGGGCTTCCCAGGCGCCGGCGGCACTCTTGGTTTCCTCGGCCGCATGGACGAGCCGCGCAAGGGCCTGGACATCCTGCTGGCCGCGTTCGCTCTCATGGCCGCCGAGCGGCCGGCGCTGCGGCTGCTCATCGCCGGCCGCGGCGATCCGGAGGAGGCGCTCGAGCAAGTGCCAGCCGCCTACCGGGACAGGGTCGTGCTGCTGGGGCAGGTCAGCGACGCCGATCGGGTCCGGATGCTGCACTCAGTCGACGTGTTCTGCGCGCCGAACACCGGCGGCGAGAGCTTCGGCTACGTCCTCGTCGAGGCGATGGCATCGGGCGCGCCGATCGCGGCGAGCGACATCGACGCGTTCCGCCAGGTACTGCGCGGGGGAGAGGCCGGCGAGTTGTTTCCCGTCGGCAGCCCGGCCGGGCTAGCCGAGGCCACGGGGCGGCTGCTCGACGACCCGGCGCACCGGGCCAGCCTGGCGGCGGCTGCCTCGGCCGCAGTCCGTGAGTTCGACTGGTCCGTCATCGCCCGCGACGTTGTCCGGGTCTACGAAGCGGTCGCTCCGGCCACCGGGCGGGTCGCAGTCGCGCTATGACGCCGATGACAAGCATTATCGTCATCGCCGTCCTGGCCATCGTGGGTGTCTATATCTCCTGGCGGGCTGGTCGCCTCGACCGGCTGCACGCGCGGCTGGAGGGGGCGAAGTTCGCGCTGGATGCGGCGCTGGTCCGGCGCAGCTCGATAGCGCTCGAGCTAGCTTCTTCCGGCCTGCTCGACCCGGCGACGAGCGTGCTGCTCGCGGGCGCCGCCCACGACGCCAGATCGGCCGAGGAAGCCAGGGAAATGCCGGAAAGCGACCTGACCAGGGCGCTCCGCGCGGTGTTCAGCCAGCCCGACTTCCGCACGCTCCTGGCCGGCCGGGAGGGCGCCGAGGAACTGCTGACCGAGCTGGAGAGTGCGGCCCATCAGGTGTTCCTGGCCCGGAAGTTCTACAACGACGCGGTTGCCGCTACTCAGGCCGCCCGGCAGCGGTGGCTGGCGCGCGTCCTCCGGCTCGCGGGCCGCGCGCCAGATCCTGAGTTCTTCGAGATCGATGACTCGCTGGTGCCGGCCGGGGAGACCGGCACCGGGCCTGCGGCCGACATCCCGCACCTGACGACGTAGCCGTGCCGCTCCGGCGGCACGCAGCGGCCGCCGCCTGACGCCATAGCGGAGCAACTGCTATCGTATTTCGTGGGTGATATGAGAAGCACTTCTCTGACTCTGCGAGAAGCGCTACATGCACGCGGCACTGCGCCCCGTCGGGCCGCCGCCGGCTCCCACCTACCATGGAAGCATCGTTCCCAGCTATCGAGCGAGGTTTGTCGTGTCCGTCCAGAATGCGCCTGAGCCAGCCCGCACGAGCGCCCAGACGGCGGCCCAGAAGGGGACCAGCCGCGTCAAGCGGGGCATGGCTGACATGCTCAAGGGCGGCGTCATCATGGACGTCGTCACCCCGGAGCAGGCGAAGATAGCCGAGGACGCCGGCGCCGTCGCCGTCATGGCGCTCGAGCGGGTTCCCGCCGACATCCGCGCCCAGGGCGGCGTCGCCAGAATGAGCGACCCCGACATGATCGACGGGATCATCGCGGCCGTGTCGATCCCGGTGATGGCCAAGTGCCGAATCGGCCACTTCGTCGAGGCGCAGGTCCTGCAGGCCATCGGCGTCGACTACATCGACGAGTCCGAGGTGCTGACCCCGGCTGACGAGGCGCATCACGTCGACAAGTGGCAATTCACCGTGCCGTTCGTCTGTGGCGCGACCAACCTGGGCGAGGCGCTGCGGCGGATCACCGAAGGCGCCGCGATGATCAGGTCCAAGGGCGAGGCGGGCACCGGCAACGTGGTCGAGGCGACCCGCCACATGCGCGCGATCCGAGCCGAGATCGGCAAGCTGTCCACGCTGTCGCCAGAGGAACTGTTCACCGCCGCCAAGGAGCTGGCGGCCCCCTACGACCTCGTGGCCGAGGTCGCAGCGGCCGGGAAGCTGCCCGTGGTCCTGTTCACCGCCGGCGGCCTCGCCACACCCGCCGACGCCGCGATGATGATGCAGCTCGGGGCCGACGGCGTCTTCGTCGGCTCGGGCATCTTCAAGTCCGGCGACCCGGCGGCCAGGGCGGCGGCGATCGTGCGGGCCACCACGTTCCACGACGACCCCGACGTCATCGCCAAGGTGTCGCGCGGGCTCGGCGAGCCAATGGTTGGCATCAACCTGGACAGCCTGGCGCCGGAGCAGCGGTACGCCGGCCGCGGCTGGTGACGACGCACGGCTCGGCCGCGGGAGCCGCGGCACCGGCAGTCGGCGTTCTCGCACTCCAGGGCGACGTCGCCGAGCACATGCGCGCGCTGCGCGAGTCGGGTGCCGACCCGCTGGCCGTGCGCCGGCCCGAAGAGCTCGACCGGGTTGAGGGGCTGATCATCCCTGGCGGTGAGTCCACCACGATCTGGAAACTGATCGACATCTTTGGCCTCGCCGACCAGCTGCGGAAGCGCATCGGCGACGGCCTGCCCGTCTTCGGGTCCTGCGCGGGCATGATCATGCTGGCCGAGCGGCTGCCCGACCCGGCCTCGGGCCAGGAGACGCTGGGCGGCATCGACATGACGGTCCGGCGCAACGCGTTCGGCCGCCAGGTGGACTCCTTCGAACGGGACCTCGACGTGCGGGGACTGACCGGGCCGCCCTACCGGGCCGTGTTCATCCGGGCCCCGTGGGTGGAAGAAGTCGGGCCGGACGTCGAGATACTCGCCACTGACCCGGGCGCGAGTAGGATCGTCGCCGTTCGCCAGGGTCGGGCGCTTGCCACGTCATTCCATCCCGAGCTCACCCGCGATTGGCGCATCCACCGGATGTTCGTCGACATGGTGAGGGAACGGGCATGAGCGGCCACTCAAAGTGGGCGACCACCAAGCACAAGAAGGCGGTGGTGGACGCCCGGCGCGGCAAGCTGTTCGCCAAGCTGATCAAGAACGTCGAAGTCGCGGCCCGCAGCGGTGGTCCTGACCCGGCCGGCAATCCGACTCTGTACGACGCCGTCCAGAAGGCCAAGAAGAGCTCGGTCCCGAACGACAACATCGACCGCGCGATCCGCCGCGGCGGCGGCCTGGAAGCCGGCGGCGCGAACTACGAGTCGATCACCTACGAGGGTTACGCCCCTGGCGGCGTCGCCGTGCTGGTCGAGTGCCTCACCGACAACCGGAACCGGGCCGCTTCCGACGTGCGCGTCGCCTTTACTCGCAACGGCGGCTCGATGGCGGACCCCGGCTCGGTCTCCTATCTGTTCAGCCGTCGCGGCGTCGTGATCGTCCCGAAGGCCGACGGCGTGACCGAGGACGATGTCCTGGCCGCAGTTCTGGACGCGGACGCTGAGGAAGTCAATGACCTCGGCGAGTCGTTCGAGGTGATCAGCGAGCCCGGGGACCTGGTTGCCGTACGCACGTCGCTCCAGGACGCCGGCCTCGACTATGAGTCGGCCGAACGCCCGTTCCTGTCATCTGTCGAGGTTGAGCTCGACGAGGAGAACGCCCGCAAGGTCTTCCGCCTGGTGGAGGCCCTTGAGGACTCCGACGACGTGCAGGACGTCTACGCCAACTACTCAGTCTCCGACGAGATCATGGAAAAGCTCGGGTGACGTCCTGAGTTGCGTGGAGGTCAGGCCATTCGGCCCTGACGATGACCTCGAGGCCGAACTCGATCTGAGTCGCCGGGCG
The DNA here is from genome assembly GCA_035472835.1 of Streptosporangiaceae bacterium. Taxonomy (GTDB): domain Bacteria; phylum Actinomycetota; class Actinomycetes; order Streptosporangiales; family Streptosporangiaceae; genus JAJYUU01. The sequence continues at coordinate 18,273 of DATIOU010000200.1, forward strand.
TTCGGCCCGATCAGCCCGGCTGGGCGCGAGACGCGAGTGGCCGGTGTCCGGAGAAGCATCGACGCCGGGGCGATGCTCGGCGCGTTCGAAGGCGGTCGCCTGGTAGGCAGCACGCGCTACCACATCATGCGGCAGTGGTGGCACGGGCGGTCGCTACCGATGGCTGGTGTCGCAAGCGTGAAAGTGGCGCCGGAACAGCGCGGCCGCGGCATCGCAACCGCCATGATGGCCGCTCAGCTCGACGACATCGCCGACCGCGGCTACCCGCTGTCGGTGCTGTTCCCTGCCACGGCGCCGCTGTACCGGGCCCACGGCTGGGAGATTGCTGGCCGCCGCTTCGAGACCGTCTTGCCGACGGCCGCTCTCACTACGCTGGCGCGCCCGGACCTGCCAGCGCCAGCAGCATCGGCAGAGCCGGAGGTCCGCCGGGCGACTCTGGCCGACGGCGCGGCGATCGTCGACATCAAGGGCCTCGTCCATGAGCGGCTGCTGCACTCGGGGCCGAACACCCGCGAACCCTGGGAGCTGCACCGCTGGCTTGATGATGACGACCACTTCGCCTATATCGCCGACGATGGATTCCTCAGCTACCGCTGGTCAGGCGACATGGAAGAGATCCAGGTCGAAGAGCTGACGGCCGCGTCGGCCGCGACCGCGCGGGCGTTCTGGCGGATTCTGGCCCTCAACGCGAACATCGCGGGCAGCATCCGCGCCTGCCTCGCTCCGGACGACCCGGTGACGTGGCAAATCAGGGAACCGGTCGCCGAGCTGCATCAGGTGGACACCTGGATGCTCCGGATTGTCGACGCCCCGGCGGCGATCGCCGGGCGCGGGTTCCCGGCCGGCGCGACCGTGGCGGTCGTGCTTGATCTCGCTGACCCGATCCGTTCCGTCAACTCCGGTCGCTGGTCGCTGTCGGTGTCCTGCGGCGCTGGCAGCCTCACGCGGCTCGGCGACGCACCCGCTGCCGCGGAACTGACGGCGCTCAGCGTCGGCGCCCGCGGTTTCGCGGCGCTCTACGGCGGCGCCTCGATCCGGGCGCTCAGGCTGGCCGGCCTCGCAGCTGGCGGCGATCCCGCCGCCGACAGCGCGCTCAGCGCCGCGTTCTGCGGCCCCGCGTTCACCATCGATCACTTCTAGACCGGGAACGGGCCATCCCCCCGATCGCCGTCGCATGGCCGCGGCCGGCCTTGTCTCCTTACACCGATCGTGCCGTGCGCCGCGTTGCCAGGTCAGGCCAGCGCGCGTGGACCGCGGTCGGCGCGCCATCCAGCCGACCGGGCCTGCGACCGGTAGTGTGAGCGACCGAACAGGTGTTCGCAAGCGATCGGACGGTGACGGATGCGCGTGCTGGGCGTGGATCCGGGCCTCACTCGCTGCGGGCTCGGTGTCGTCGAGGGTGACCCCGGCCGGCCGCTGCGGCTGATCGATACGGACGTGATAAAGACGCCGGCGGCCGACGACATTGGCGCCCGCCTGCTCGCGCTCGAGGGCGCGCTCGATCTGTGGCTGACCAGGCATGAGCCGGATGCGGTCGCGGTCGAGCGTGTGTTCAGCCAGCACAACGTGCGCACCGTCATGGGCACGGCGCAGGCCGGTGCCGTCGCGATCGTCTGCGCCGCTCGCCGCGGCGTGCCTGTCGCGCTGCACACGCCGAGCGAGGTCAAGGCCGCGGTCACCGGCAGCGGCCGGGCGGACAAACGGCAAGTGACTCACATGGTCACGCGCCTGCTGCGCCTTTCCGACCCGCCCCGCCCGGCGGACAGCGCGGACGCGCTCGCCCTGGCCATCTGCCATCTGTGGCGCGGGATGGCGCAGCAACGGCTTGCCTCCGCCGTGCTTGAGCAGGCGGCCGCCGCGGGGCGACCTGCCGTTCGGACGGCAAAAGCCGGAGGTGGCCGGTGATCGCGCACTTGAGCGGCTGCGTCGCCGCCGTCGCGCCGGACGGCGCTGTGATCGAGGTCGGCGGCGTCGGCCTGCTTGTCCAGTGCACTCCCGGTACGCTCGCCGGGCTGCGGGTTGGGGAGCCCGCGCGCCTCGCGACGTCGCTCGTGGTCCGCGAGGACGCGCTCACCTTGTACGGGTTCGCGACCGACGACGAGCGCAACACGTTCGAGCTGCTTCAGACCGCGAGCGGCGTGGGGCCGCGGCTGGCGCAGGCGATGCTGGCGGTGCTCGCGCCAGACGCGCTGCGCCGTGCGGTGGCGACCGAGGACCTCGCCGTGCTGACGTCCGTCCCTGGTATCGGGCGCAAGGGCGCCCAACGGATTGTGCTCGAGCTTGCTGGCCGGCTCGGCGCGCCCGCTGACATCGGCGGCGCCGCGGCCACCAGCCCGGCGGTGCCGGCCGGACCGCAGTGGCAGGACCAGGTCAGGGCTGGTCTTGTGAGCCTGGGCTGGCAGGGCCGGGAGGCTGATCAGGCGATCGCGGTAGTCGAGCCTGACCTGAGCGTCGACGCGGCCGATGTCGACGTCGCCGTCGCGCTGCGGGCCGCGCTTCGCGTCCTGGGGCGCCCGTGACTGAGCGCGGCGTGGCCGAGCAGGGTGGCGCGACCGATCGCGATGGCGATGCCGACCGGGTCGTATCGGCGCTGGCCGACGTCGGCGAGCGGATCGTCGAAGGAGCCCTGCGGCCTAAGCGGCTGAGCGAGCTCGTTGGCCAGCACCGTGTCCGCGAGCAGCTTTCGCTCGTGCTCGAAGGGGCGCTGGGCCGCGGGCGGGCGCCCGACCATGTGCTGCTCTCGGGCCCGCCAGGGCTGGGCAAGACGACGCTTGCCATGATCATCGCGGCCGAGCTCGGCGCGCCGCTGCGGATCACGAGCGGGCCCGCGATCGAGCGGGCCGGTGACCTCGCCGCCATCCTGTCCACGCTGTCGGAGGGCGAGGTCGTCTTTATCGACGAGATTCACCGCGTGGCCAGGCCAGCCGAGGAACTGCTGTACCTGGCCATGGAGGACTTCCGGGTCGACGTGGTGATTGGCAAGGGACCTGGGGCCACGGCGATCCCGCTCGACATCGCGCCGTTCACGCTGGTCGGCGCGACGACCAGGGCGGGGTTGCTCCCCGCCGCGCTGCGCGACAGGTTCGGGTTCACCGCCCACCTTGACTTCTACGATCCTGCTGAGCTGGGCGTTATCGTGCGCAGGTCGGCGGGCCTGCTCGGCGTCGCGCTCCGCGATGACGGCGCGGATGAGATCGCCAGCCGGTCGAGGGGCACGCCCCGCATCGCCAACCGGCTGCTGCGGCGGGTCCGCGACTTCGCCGAGGTCCGCGGCGACGGCGTCGTGACCAAGGACTGCGCGCGTGTTGCCCTAGAGCTGTATGAGGTCGATGAGAGTGGACTCGACCGGCTCGATCGGGCGGTGCTCGGCGCGCTGGTGAACCGCTTCTCCGGCGGCCCAGTTGGTCTCGCCACGCTGGCTGTGGCGGTCGGCGAGGAGGCCGAGACCGTCGAGGTCGTCGCCGAGCCTTTCCTCGTCCGGGCGGGCCTTGTCGCGCGCACACCGCGCGGCCGCGTGGCTACCCCGGCCGCCTGGCAGCACCTTGGCCTGCCGCTGCCGCGCCAGGCCGCGTGGGCACGGCTTGGCGGGCTCGGCGCTGCCGCAAGCACCGGCCGTGACGCAACTCTCAGCGACCCCGACGGCGAGGTGAGCCTTTTCGGCTGATTGCGGGGTGCCGACCTGGGAGGAAATGTCACGCCGGGTCGCGGCCTGGTCACGATTACTCGCTAGACGCCGTAGCCTGTTTGTGCGCCACGTGCGCGCCGCTACACTGCGGCAGTTGGTCCAAGACGCGCCACTTCGGCACTGCCACGGGATCCGCACCGGCCAGGTGCCCGCCAGCAAGCTGGCTGCCGCGGCAGAACTATTGGAAGGATGCCCCTCCCATGGGGACGACTCACACTCTCGCCGCCGCAGCGGCCAAGACAACCTCAGGCTCCTCGAGCTCGCTGCTGCTGATCATCCTCGTCTTCGCCGGGCTGATGATCTTCATGTTCCGGTCGCAGCGCAAGCGCCAGCGGGCGACGCAGAATACGCAGCGCCAGGTGATGAACGGCACGCGGATCCGGACCGTGCACGGCATCTACGGCACCGTCGTCGACGGCGACGACCGCAATGTCATCGTCGAGGTCGCGCCCGGCGTGCGGATCAAGATGCTTCGTCAGGCGATCGGCGTTGTTGTGCCGGATGACGAGCCGGACGGCCTAAACCCGACCATGCCTGGCACGGACCAGGCCGACTCGGGCACGAGCGATTCGTCGTCGGCCAAGACCGAAGATCGCAGCGACCTAACTCTCTAACGGCGCCGCTACTGACCGAGCGAAAGACAGGGCATTCGTGGCTCCACCAAGCACACCCAACTCCTGGCCAGGGCGGTACCTGACGGCACTACTCGTGCTGATCGTCGTGATGCTGGCGGGCGTACTCGGGGGGCACCTTTTCAGCCCCGGTAAGTGGCACAAGAGCTTCGTCGTCGGTCGCGGACTCGACCTGTCCAGCGGGACCTCGGTCACTCTTCAGGCACAGACCAACAAGCCGGGACAGACGCCCAGCAAAGAGGCCATGACCAAGGCGGTTCAGATCATTACGAACCGCGTTAACGCGACGGGCCTCAACGGCGCGTCGGTCGTCCAGCAGGGCAACAACCAGATCGTGGTGTCGGTGCCCGGCGCCGGCGCGCAGAAGGTCGCCACACTGGTCGGCGAGACAGCCTTGCTGCGCCTTCGCCAGGTTCTGTTCGTCGCACCGAACTCCACCACGCCGACCACGACGCCGACGCCGACGCCGTCGGCCTCGTCGACGGGCAGCGGCAAGTCGGCGTCACCGTCGCCGTCGCCGAGCGGGAGTGCATCGGCGACGCCGAACGCCAGCAGTGCACCCTCGGCGAGCGCGAGCGCGAGCCCGGCCAAGCCGCCGGCCTTGTCCACGATTGCGAATGGATCCGGCAACGCGACCGCGCTGACACCGGCCACGGTGCGGTTGTTCGACAAGCTCAACTGCGCGGATAAGAACTGGAAGACCCGGCTCTACGGCCCCGTTCCCAGCGCTTGGGACAATCCGAACATCCAGACGGTGAGCTGTTTCGGAGGCAACAAGTACGCGCTGGATAAGGCTGTCGTGCAGGGCAACGACCTGAGCGGGGTCCAGGCGCAGGACCAGACCACCGGCTGGGTCGTCGTCTTCAACGTCAAGAACCCGGCCGCCGGCAACCTCGGCACGCTGACGACCACGATGTACAACCAGTACTACCGGTCAAGCGACCCGAACAAGCAGGTTCTCAACCTGCTGGGCGTCGTGCTCGACGGTGACCTGCAAGGGTCGCCGCCGCAGGTTACGAGCCCGATTTCGACGCAAGGCCAGATCACCGGCGGCACCGGCAACGGTTTCAGTCAGGGGCAGGCCACGCAGCTCGCCGACGTGCTGAAGTACGGCAGCCTGCCGCTCTCCTTCAAGAACCTGAACACGTCGTCGGTGTCGGCCTCGCTGGGGTCGGATCAGCTGTCGGCTGGCCTGTTCGCGGCCCTGATCGGGCTGCTGCTTGTCGTGATCTACTCGTTCATCTATTACCGCGGCCTCGGCATCGTGTCAGTGCTGAGCCTCGCGATCGCGGCGATGCTGACGTACCTGGCAGTGGTGCTGCTGTCGAAGTACGAGGGCTTCACGCTGTCCCTGGCTGGGATCGCCGGACTGATCGTCGCCATCGGCATCACGGCCGACTCGTTCATCGTGTACTTCGAGCGACTGCGAGACGAGGTCCGCGAGGGCAGATCGCTGCGGGCTGCCGTCGAACGGGGCTGGGCGCGGGCCCGGCGTACGATCCTGGTCTCGGACACCGTGTCCTTCCTGGCCGCCCTGTTGCTGTACATCCTGTCCATCGGCGATGTCCGCGGGTTCGCCTTCACGCTGGGCATGACCACGCTGATCGACGTGATCGTGGTGTTCCTGTTCACCAAGCCGATGATCACGTTGCTGGCCCGGACGAAGTTCTACGGCCAGGGCCATCCGCTGTCCGGCCTCGATCCGGCCCGGCTGGGCGGCCGCGCGCCGTGGCGCGGCAGCCGCCGGCCGGCCCCTAGTGCCGGCGGTGTAAGCGCCGGGCCGGCAAGCGCCGGCGGCGCCGCCTCGGTGTCGCGCACCTCGACCAGTACCAGGGAGGCGTGATGTCGCGGCGCAATCTCGGCGGGCGGCTGTACCGCGGCGAGGTTTCGTTCGACTTCGTCGGCCGGCAGAAGCTCTGGTACACGATCTCGGGCTGCATCCTCGCCATCAGCCTGCTAGCGCTCATCTTCCGTGGCCTCAATTACAGCGTTGAGTTCAAGGGCGGGTCGGTGTTCACCGTGCCGGCCACCTCGCAAGTGACCCAGGTCGGCCTGAACCAGGTCGTGACGGCCAACGGCGGCTCCAACCCCACGGTGAGCGAGGTCAAGCCGTTCAACGGCCACAAGCCGTACTGGCAGGTGCAGACCAGCCAGCTGTCCACGACGAAGTCGCTGGAGATCGAGCGCGCGATCGCGCAGAAGTTCCACCTCAACGTCGGCGACGTGTCGATCCAGACGGTGGGGTCGAGCTGGGGTGCCCAGGTGTCGCAGAAGGCGATCCAGGCCCTGATCGCATTCCTCATCGTGATCGTGATCTACATGTCGATCGCGTTCGAGTGGCGGATGGCGGCCGCTGCGTTCGTGGCCCTGGCCCATGACATCGTCATCACCGTCGGCGTGTACGCGCTCACCGGATTCCAGGTCAGCCCGGCGACGATCATCGGCTTGCTGACGATCCTCGGCTACTCGCTCTACGACACAGTTGTCGTCTTCGACAAGGTCAGGGAGAACACGGCGCCGATCCTCGGCACCCGCAAGAGCAGCTACAGCGAGGCGGCCAACCTCGCGCTGAACCAGACGCTGGTGCGGTCCATCAATACCTCGCTGACCGCACTGCTGCCGGTCGCGGCGATCTTGGTAGTCGGCACGCTGCTGCTCGGCAACGGCGAGCTGAAGGACCTTTCTCTCGTGCTGTTCGTCGGCATGCTGTCGGGAACGTACTCGTCGATCTTCATCGCTACGCCGGTTCTTGCCGACCTGAAGGAGCGCCAGCCGCAGTACAAGCAGCTCGCCAAGCAGGCCGCGCAGCGCGCTGCCGGCGGGCGCGCGGCCATCCGCAAGGCGAAGGCAGCGTCCGTGGCTAACGCCGCGACGGGGGCCAGCGGGACGGGCGGTCAGCCGGGCAACGGGAGCGCGACCGCGGCCGGCGCGGTCGGCGTGGTCGGCGGCAGCTCCCCGGATGTCAGCGAGGACGTCAGCGACGACCTCAGCGACGACCTCGGCCAGGACTCGCTCGAAGACGAGTCGGTGCCGGCCTCCCAGCCGGCTGCGGCTGCTCCGTCGCGGGCAGCGAGTGCCCGACCACCGGGCGCGCGGCAGCAGCCGGTCCGCAGGTCGGCGGCGAAGCGGCGGCCGAGCGGCAAGAAGAAGCGCAGGTAGTCGCCTGTGCCGGACAACGTCGCAGCGCTGCTGTTCGAGCGGATTCGCGACGTGCCCGACTATCCGAAGCCCGGGATCGTCTTCAAGGACATAACGCCGCTGCTAGCCGACGGCCCAGCCTTCGCCGCTGTCGTGGAGGCGCTGGCAGACGGTAGTGAAGGCGTGACGAAGGTAGCCGGGATCGAGGCGCGCGGCTTCATTCTGGCCGCCCCAGTGGCCTATGTGCTCGGCGCCGGGTTCGTGCCGGTCCGCAAGCAAGGCAAGCTCCCGGCGGCAACGCTCGCGGAATCGTACGAGCTTGAGTATGGCGAGGCCACGCTCGAGGTGCATATCGATGCATTTGGTGCGGGCGACCGGGTGCTGATCGTGGACGACGTCCTCGCTACGGGCGGAACGGCGGCCGCCACGGCCGAGCTGGTCAGGCGCACAGGCGCCAGCGTGGCTGGAATCACCGTCTTGCTGGAGATCGGATTCCTGGCAGGGCGGGCAAAACTACCCGGTCTGGACGTCCGTGCCCTGCTTGGCGTGTGACGCAACGTATGGAGCCCGGCACTTCCCGAATCATCCGTCGATAGACTTGATGCTACGGCGGACGTGAGGAGCGCATGTGGCCGGTGACGTTGTGACGGCCGGGACGGCCGGACCCGATGTCACCCAGGACCTGCCCGCGGCGGATGTTGGGGTGACACCGGCCGCACCCATGCCTGAGCAAGTCGCCGACGAGGCGCAGACGCAGGACGAACAGCCGGCGACGCCCGAGCAGGCAGCACCATCAGATGGCGTTACTGACGCGCCCACCGGCTTGAAGGGTTCCGGCCGGAACGGCGGTAGCAAGAAGTCGGCCGCTCGGTCCGCGGCCAGCCGGGTCACACGCCGATCCTCCCCGCCGCCCGCCGAGGCCGCCGGAGTCGCCGGGACCAGCCAGGCCGCACCCGACGGCGCGTCCGGCGCGGCCGCTGTCCGCCGCAGGCTGGCGCGGCTGGGCGCGACCCGCAGCGGCGGCGTCAACCCGGTTTTGGAACCCCTGGTCAAGACCGTGCGCACGACGCACCCGAAGGCTGACATCCGGCTGATCGAGCGCGCCTACGAGGCGGCGGCCAGGCTGCACGCCGGTCAGTCGCGGCGCAGCGGCGACCCCTATATCACCCACCCGCTGGCGGTGGCGACGATCCTGGCCGAGCTCGGCATGCCGCACGACACGATCTGCGCTGCCCTGCTCCACGACACGGTCGAGGACACCCAGTACACGGTGGACCAGCTGCGCGAGGAATTCGGCGAGGACATTGCCGCCCTCGTCGACGGCGTCACGAAGCTAGACAAGGTCAAGTACGGCGACGCCGCGCAGGCCGAGACCGTCCGCAAGATGGTCGTCGCCATGTCGCGCGACATCAGGGTCCTGGTCATCAAGCTGGCCGACCGGCTGCACAACATGCGCACGCTGCGGTACATCCCGCGGGCCAAGCAAGAGCAGAAGTCGCGCGAGACGCTCGAGATCTTCGCGCCGCTGGCGCACCGGCTCGGGATGAACACGGTGAAGTGGGAACTTGAGGACCTCGCGTTCGCGACCCTGTTCCCGAAGCGGTACGACGAGATCGCGCGCCTGGTATCCGAGCAGGCGCCCAGGCGGGAGATGTTCCTGCAGGAAGTGATTGAGGACGTCCAGGAAGACCTGAAGGACGCCAAGATCAAGGCGCAGGTCACCGGCCGCCCGAAGCACTACTACTCCGTCTACCAGAAGATGATCGCCCGCAACGTGAGCTTCGACGACATCTATGACCTGGTAGGCATCCGGATACTCGTCGACTCGCTGCGCGACTGCTATGCAGTCCTCGGCACGGTGCACGCCCGCTGGAATCCAGTGCCCGGCCGGTTCAAGGACTACATCGCGATGCCGAAGTTCAACATGTACCAGTCGCTGCACACCACTGTGATCGGCCCCGAGGGCAAGCCAGTGGAGCTGCAGATCCGGACCTGGAACATGCACAAGCGGGCCGAATACGGCGTCGCGGCGCACTGGAAGTACAAGGAAGAGATAGTCGGTGGCGGCGGCACCACCGACATGACGTGGCTGCGGCAGCTCGTTGACTGGCAGCGAGAGACCGAGGATCCGGCCGAATTCCTCGACTCGCTGCGCTTTGACCTCGGCGGCGCTGAGGTCTACGTGTTCACGCCCCGTGGTGAGGTCATCGCCCTGCCCCAGGGCTCGACGCCGGTCGACTTCGCATACGCGATCCACACCGAAGTGGGTCACCGGACGATCGGCGCTCGTGTCAACGGGCGCCTGGTGGCGCTTGAAAGCGCTCTGAGCAACGGCGATACAGTCGAGATCTTCACGTCTAAGGCGCCTGACGCCGGGCCGAGCCAGGACTGGCTCAGCTTTGTGCAGAGCGCCCGCGCCCGGAACAAGATCCGGCACTGGTTCTCGAAGGAACGCCGCGAGGCGGCCGCTGAGACCGGCAAAACCCAGATCGCGCGGATGATGCGCAAGCAGAACCTGCCGCTGCAGCGGCTGGCCACGGCGGACGCGCTCAACGCGATCGCAACGGAGCTGCACTACACCGACCTGTCCGCGCTCTACGCGGCGGTCGGCGAGGGACACGTCAGCGCCCAGTCCGTCGTCGCGAAGCTCGTCAAGTCCGCCGGGGGCGTCGACGGTGCCCAGGAAGACCTGGCCGAGGCCACCCTGGTCACGCGGACGCCACGCCCGGCAGTCCCGGCTGGCGACTCCGGCGTCGTGGTCGAGGGGGCCAACGACGTCTGGGCTCGGCTGTCCAAGTGCTGTACGCCGGTACCAGGCGATCCGATCACCGGATTCGTGACGCGCGGGAACGGCGTCTCAGTCCACCGCGCCGACTGCGTCAACCTGGAGCATCTGCTCCAGTCCCAGCCCGAGAGGCTCGTCAACGTCCGCTGGTCGCCGCGCGAAGGGTCACAGTTCCTTGTCGCGATCCAGGTCGAAGCGCTCGACCGGACGGGCCTGCTGTCGGATGTGACGCGGTCGATCTCCGACCAGCACGTCAACATCCTGTCGGCTACCGTCACCACGACGCGCGACCGGGTTGCGTTCAGCCGGTTCACATTCGAGATGGGCGATCCCAAGCACCTCGGCGCCGTACTGCGCGCGGTTCGCTCGATCGACGGCGTATACGACGTCTACCGAGTCACGAACTAAGCAACTGGCCGGGCCCGCCGCGGCCAACCCCGATGTGCCGAGTCCGTGGCTGGCCGAGGTCCGTGGCTGGCCGGGTTCCGTGGCTGGCAGACCCCCATGGTCGTAGGTGTTGCGCGGCCGATTCGGACCATCGTAGGTGTTCGGTGGGGATGAACCGGTCATATCGGACGGAAAATCCAACGGAACGCCTACAAGGCGGTGGCAGAGGCTGGAAACGCGGCCACAAAGGCCCGCGGCCCTACAAGGTGGTGGCACCGGCCCAACAGGGTCGTGGACTCCAATAACGTCGTGGGACCAACCTCAGCTGGACAGCTCGGCGAGTGTGCGCTCGGCCTCGGCCAGCCAGGAGCGACGGGCGGCGATGGCTTCCTGGGCTAGCTGCAGCGCCTTCTGGTCGCCGCTGGCCTGCGCCTTGGCGAGCTGGCCCTCCAGCTGCTTGATGGCGGCCCTGATCTGCTCCACGGTGCCGCGGGCGCGGGACAGCGCCTCGGGGTTGGTCCGGCGCCAGTGCGAGTCCTCAGCCTTGCGCAGGGTCTCCTCGACCTTGCGCAGGCCGCCTTCCAGCCGGTCCTGGGCGTCTCGCGGTACCGCGCCCGCGCGCTCCCACCGCTCGAGGACGCCCCGCAGCTGCGCCCTCGCGGCTCGGGCGTCCGAGGCTGGGATCAGCTTCTCTGCTTCGGCGAGCAGCTGCTCCTTCACCACGACGTGCTCGCGAAGCTCGCGGTCCTTGGCGTCCAGTACTTCTGACCGAGCCTTGAAGAACGCGTCCTGCGCCGCCTTGAACCTAGACCACAGCTCGTCCTCGGCCGCCCGGTCAGCCCGGCCCGCCTGCTTCCAGCCGCGCATGAGCTCGCGGTAGGCGGTGGCCGTCGCCCCCCAGTCGGTCGACGTCGACAGGACCTCCGCCTGGGCGACGAGCTCCTCCTTGCGCGCCCGGATCCCTTCGCGCTCGTCTTCAAGGCTGGCGAAGTACGCCTTACGCCGCTTCGCGAACGCGTTCCTGGCGGCCGACAGTCGCTTCCACAACGCGGCCTCGGCGGTGCGGTCACCTCGCGGGGCGGCCTTCCACTCCTCCAGGAGCTGGCGCATCCGCTCGCCGCTTGCCTTCCAGTGGGTGGCCTCGACAGCCAGCCGCTCGGCCTCGGCGACGATTCGCTCCTTGACCTCGTGCGCCGCGTTCCTAGCCTGCTCGCGCGCAGCCTTGTGCTCTTCTCTGCGCTGCTCAATCGTTCCGGTCAGAGCCGACAGGCGGGCCGTCAGGCTGTCCAGATCACCGACAACGTTCGCACCGGTGACCGCGGCCGTGAGCCTGGTGATGGTGGCCTTCGCCTGACCTGGGGCGAGGTCTGTGCTGGACATACGCTGCTCGAGCAGGCTGATCTCGGTCTCCAGCGCGTCGAACTTGCGCTTGAAGAAAGAAAGCGCCTCGTCGGGGCTGCCAGCCTGCCACGAGCCGATCACTCGCTCGCCGTCGGCGGTCCGGACATACACCGTTCCGTCGTCGGCTACCCGCCCCCACGGATCGCTTGCGGTGCCCACCGCGTACCTCCTGCTCGGTACCTGACTAGCAGAGCCTGCCACTCAGGCTTTACTGATGCTCACACTCTCGATCTGGACCTTCTCCTTCGGATGGCCGTCACCGGTGCCGTTGGAGTTGTCGCTGCCCGCACTGGCCACGGCCTCGACGACGTTCAGCCCGCTCACGATCGTCCCGAACGGCGTGTAGCCGGGCCCTAGCTCCGTCGCTTTGTAAACGAGGAAGAACTGGCTGCCGTTGCTGCCGGGCTGTCCCGTGTTCGCCATCGCAACGTTGCCGGCCGGATAGACGGCTAGGTGGCCGCCGCTGGCCGCCGAGGCCTTGACGAGCTTGAGCGAGGTCAGGTTCTCGTTGTTGAAGCCGTACCCGGGGCCGCCGGATCCGAGGCCGGTCGGGTCGCCGCACTGCAGGACGAAGATCCCGCTCGTTGTGAGCCGGTGACACGGGGTGTTGTTGAAGTACTTCTGGCTGGCAAGAGACACAAAGGACCCGACGGTGCAGGGGGCCTTGCTGCCGAGCAGGTCCATGACGATCTTGCCGCGATTCGTAGTGATCGTCGCCGTGTACTTGGCGGTTAGGTCGGGCGTGGCCGGCGGCAGCGAGACCGTGCGCGAGGCGGCGCCGCCGGCGGTGTAGATGCACTTGCCGTTCACCATGGCCGCCGTGTTAGTTGGTGACGGCGTTGGCGTGGGCGCGGGTGTCGCGCTAGCTGCCGGCGCCTTGGCTGCCTTAGCTGTAGGGGTAGTCCCGGAGAAGCCGTTCAAAGCGGCCACGATGCCGACTGCTACAGCGGCCACGAGCACGACTGCAACGGCGCCGACGGACCACAGCCGCGTCCGCCTGGCCCGCTGCGCGTGGCGCTCGAGTCGGCGCTCGTGCGCCTGTCGAGCGAGCCTCCGCTGGCGCTCCTTCTTCGTGGCCACCCGTGCGTTCCTCCTGCTCACCCGCAGTGTCCTGCGGTTCTGCCCGGTCTGGCAACGCCCCAGGCCACAGGTCATTGCAGGCCACTAGGCGTTGCGCTGCGAAACTTCGCGAATCGTACCGTTATGGCGGCACTGGTAACGCCGCCGTTACCTTTCGAGTCCCAACCGCGCCCAACTCGTGTCCTGACAGGCCAGAACCGCTGGCCAGCGGCAGGCTAGGGGTCCGTTCTCGGTAGCCTTGGAGACCCGGAGCGGACCGCGCCGACCAGGGATTGCCGCTGACCCGCCACGCGGGGCCACGAGGAGGCATGCATGCTGATAGCCGGCTTCCCTGCTGGTTCGTTCGCGGCCAACTGTTACGTACTCGCGGCCGGGCCTGGCCAGGAATGTCTCATTATCGATCCCGGACAGGACGCTGAGCAGGGCATCGATGAAATCCTTGAGCGCTATCGCTTGCGTCCGGCCGCGGTGCTGGCCACCCATGGGCACCTCGACCACATCTGGTCAGTAGCGCCGGTCTGCGGTGCCAAGGGCATTCCTGCTTACATCCACCCCGACGACCGCGCGCTGCTGTCGGATCCGGCTCGCGGCTTCTCGCTCGGCGCCGGTCAGCAGCTATTCGGGGGGCTGACATTCACCGAGCCTGATGACGTGCTTGAACTGGCCGACGGGATGACGCTGGAACTCGCCGGCGTGAACCTGATCGTCGACCACGCCCCGGGACACACTCCTGGCTCGGTGACCTTCCGGCTCGCCGACACTACCGACCCAGACACGCTGTTCACGGGTGATCTCCTCTTCGCCGGCTCGATCGGGCGAACTGACCTGCCCGGCGGGAGCTACGAAACGATCCTCGCTAGCCTGTCCCGAGTGTGCCTCCCGCTGGCAGACGAGACCGTCGTCCTGGCGGGGCACGGTCCGACCACCACGATCGGCGCCGAACGGGCGCACAACCCGTTCCTGGCCAGTTTGACACCCGCGAGCGGGCCGGTCACTGGAGTGTGACGCGATAGCCGCGGCGGGTTCCGACGACGGCGCTGACCGAGATCGCGGCGACGATCCGGGCGGCGAACGACCGGGCGGCGAACAAATCCGGACGGCGAACGACCGGACGGCGAACGGATAGAGAGGCTGGGCTGGCAATGATCCGCAGCCACGAGGCAGGAAGCCTGCGAGCTGCCGATGCTGGCGAGCAGGTGCGGCTGGCGGGCTGGGTCGCGCGGCGGCGCGATCACGGCGGTGTGGTCTTCATCGACCTGCGCGACGGCAGCGGGATCGTCCAGGTAGTCGTGCGCGCGGAGGACGTGGCGCACGATCTGCGGGCCGAGTACTGCGTCCTGATCGACGGAACCGTCCAGCGGCGCCCGGCCGGGAACGAGAACCCGGAGCTCGCCACCGGGGACGTCGAGGTCGCCGCGACCTCCATCGAGATCCTCTCCCAGGCCGATCCGCTGCCGTTCCCGGTAGAGGGCAGCGTCGAGCTGAACGAGGAAGTCCGGCTGAAGTACCGGTACCTCGACATCCGGCGTGCCGAGATGGCTGCCGCGCTGAAGGCCAGATCGAGGGCCGTGTACCTGCTGAACGAGGTCATGGACGCGCACCGGTTCGTGACTGTCGAGACCCCGTTCCTGACCCGGTCGACACCGGAAGGCGCGCGCGACTTCCTGGTCCCGGTCCGCCTGCGGCCAGGCCACTGGTACGCGCTGCCGCAATCGCCACAGCTGTTCAAGCAGCTGCTCATGGTCGCCGGGATGGAGCGGTACTTCCAGCTCGTCCGCTGTTTCCGGGACGAGGACTTCCGCGCCGACCGGCAGCCGGAGTTCACTCAGGTCGACCTCGAGATGTCGTTCGTGACGAGGGAAGACGTCATCGAGGTGGCGGAGGACCTGATCGAGCGGCTCTGGTCGGATCTCGCCGGATACCGGGTCCAGCGGCCGATCCCGCAGATGACGTACGGCGACGCGATGGCGCGGTTCGGTTCGGACAAGCCCGAACTTCGGTTCGGGCAGGAACTGGTAGAGCTGACCGACTACTTCAGTCAGTCCGAGTTCCGGGTGTTCCAGGCCCCGTACGTGGGCGCCGTGGTCATGCCTGGTGGGGCTGCGCAGTCGCGCAAGGAGCTCGACGGCTGGCAGGAATGGGCCAAGTCACGCGGCGCCCGCGGGCTCGCGCACGTGCTGATTGGCGCGGACGGCCAGGTATCGGACGCTGGGCCGGTCGCCAAGCACCTGTCGGAGAGCGAGCGGTCCGGGCTGCCGGCGGCCGTCGGCGCGGCGGCCGGAGACGCGGTGTTCTTCGCCGCCGGAACGCCGGCCGAGGCCCGCACGCTGCTCGGGGCGACACGGCTCGAAATCGGCTACCGCTGCGACCTCATCGACGCGGACGCATGGGCGTTTACCTGGGTGGTCGACGCGCCGATGTTCGAAGATGACGGCGAAGGCGGCTGGACCGCGGTACACCACCCGTTCACCGCGCCGCTGCCGGAGTGGACAGGGAAGTTCGCCGCCGAACCCGGCGGCGCGCTCGCGGACGCCTACGACATCGTCTGCAACGGTACTGAGATCGGCGGCGGCTCCATCCGAATCCACCGCCCGGACGTGCAGCAGCAGGTGTTCGACGTCATCGGCCTGTCGAGGACGGAGGCGGCGTCGCAGTTCGGCTTCCTGCTCGACGCGCTCCGGTACGGGCCGCCTCCGCACGGCGGCATCGCGTTCGGCTGGGACCGGCTGCTGATGCTGCTGACCGGCGGCGAGTCGATTCGCGACGTCATCGCGTTCCCCAAGGCGGCCTCCGGCCACGACCCGCTGACCGGCGCACCGACGGCGATTACGCCGCAGCAGCGTAAGGAAGCGGGCATAGACGTCATCCCGGCTGCGTCCGCCGCCGCGGCGCCCGCCGCGCCCGCCACGTCCGCGCCGACCACGCCCGCCGCGCCCGCGCTCGCCGCGCCCGCGCCCGCCACACCCGCGCCGACCGCGGCCGCAAACGCCGCGCCCGCGCCCGACGCCGGTACCGCTGGCCCGGCCGGGACGGCCGCCGGCTAGAGGTCCTGGCCTCTCGTGCTGTGCACGTGGTCCGGAATCTCGCCCTCGTGCCAGTCGCCAGTGGTCAGCGTCTGCGACGGCTCGAACATGAGAATCGAGCCGCCCGGCGAAGACGGCTTGTGCTCGGTGCCTTTCGGTA
>DATIOU010000201.1:0-8976 GCA_035472835.1 Streptosporangiaceae bacterium
CCGGCGGACGACGAGCAGGATCTCTAGCTAGTGAGGCAGGGGCAATGAACGAGCACATCCGGATATCAGACGCCGACCGCGAACGAGTCGTCGAGCGACTGCGCGAGCACTACGCCGAGGGCCGGCTCACGTCGGACGAGCATGACGAGCGCGTGACGGCAGCGCTCAACGCCAAGACCTACGGCGACCTGCGCGCCCTCATGACCGACCTCCCCGAGCCGGAGACGGTCGGGGCGCCAGGCGCCGCGGGCCCGACGGGCACCCCCGGGCCCGACGGGCCCAGCGGGTGGCAGTACCCGCCGTGGTTCGCTGGCGGGCGGCCGATCGTGGCTTACCGGCGCGGTCCGAGGATCCTGCCGCTGGTTCTCATCGCGCTCGCCGCCGCGATCGCGTTCCCCGCCGTAGGCTGGGTCGCCTTCGCGTTCCTCAAGCTAGCGCTGCTGTTCTTCCTCGTCATGGCCCTCACTGGGATCATCGCGGGGCACCGGTTCCGCCGCAACGTCCGGCGCTACCGGCAGTCGGGCGCCAACTCCCCCTGGCATCAGCACGACTGGCGGCGCTAGTCAGACGGCGGGAACGGAGCCCTGCCCCGTTCCCGCCCGTTTGATCTTTGTCGTTCAGGCGGGAAGTTGTCGGCTCGCGAAGTCCTCGCGGAGCCGGAACTTCTGAATCTTGCCGGACGGCGTTAGCGGGAACTCCTCGACGAAGACCCAGTGCAGCGGGGTCTTGTAGGGCGCCAGGTGCTCCCGGCAGTGAGCGCGTAGCTCCTCGGTCGTCGGCTGGTCGCAGCCGGACGCCGTGCGGATGTACGCGGCGACGACCTCGCCCCACTTCTCGTCGGGCACGCCAACAACGGCGGCGTCGGCAACGGCTGCGTGCGCGAACAGAACATCCTCGATCTCGCGCGGGTAGATATTCTCCCCGCCACGAATGATCATGTCCTTGACTCGGCCTTCGATCCGAAGGTAACCGTCCTGATCCATCGAGCCCAGGTCGCCCGTGTGATACCAGCCTTCCGGGTCGATCGCCTCGGCGGTCGCCTCGGGCGCATCGTGATAACCACGCATGACCAGATAGCCCCGCGTGCACAGCTCACCGACCGCGCCGGGCGCGACCGGCTCGCTAGCCGAGACATCGGCGACCTTAACTTCGGTCTGGGGCAGCGGAGTACCGAGCGTCTCCGCGCGCTGCTGCTCCGGCGCATCCGGCGAGACCTGGGTCAGTAGCGGCGAGCACTCCGTCGTGCCGAACACGATGCTGAACCGGACCCCCAGCCGCTCCTCGACCTTGCGCACGAGACCGGCCGGAACCGGCGAGCCGCCAGACACCGCCACCCGGAGTGAGGATAGGTCCCTGTTGTCCAGGTCGGGGTGCTCGAGCATGGCGATCATCATCGTTGGCACGCCGCCGAATATCACTGCCCGTTCAGTTTCGAGAAGCTCGAGCATCAGCGCGGGATCGAACGCCAGCACCGGAACGTGCACCGCCATGCTCTGGACTGAGCCAAGTACGCCCATCGCGCAGCCCGACGTGTGGAACATCGGCATCGGATTGACATACACGTCGCCCCGGGCCAGCCCGAGGCGCTGGGTGTAGAAACGCGCGTTGTTCGTCAAGCCGCGGTGGTGCAGCTCCGCGCCCTTGGGGAAGCCCGTAGTTCCGGAGGTGTACTGGATCTGCGCGATGTCGTCCGGCTGGACATCCGGCAGCGTGACGTCCGCAGCCGCCGGCGCGGTGGCGAGGAACTCGTCCCACTCGGTGAACAGGACCACGTCACGCAGCGCGGGCAGGTCGGGCCGCACCTCGTCCAGGAATTTCGCCATTGGGCTGCGGTACTCCGGCACCAGGAAGATGCCGGCGGCACCCGACTGGTTCAGCACGTAAGCCAGCTCGGCCGGGCGTAGCGCCGGGTTGACGGTGACCAGGACCAGCCCGGCGAGGCCCGCGGCGTACTCGAGGATGATCCATTCGGGCAGGTTCGGCGCCCAGGCTGCGACGCGCTCCCCGGGGGCGAACCGCTGCACGAGCGCTCGCGCGCCCTGCTCGGCTTCAGCCAGGAGCTCGCCGTAGCTCCAGCGGCGCCTAGCCGCCGGGTCCGGCAGGCCGCCGACCATTGCTAACGCGCCTGGATCGGCGGCGGCAG
Organism: Streptosporangiaceae bacterium; assembly: GCA_035472835.1. Taxonomy (GTDB): domain Bacteria; phylum Actinomycetota; class Actinomycetes; order Streptosporangiales; family Streptosporangiaceae; genus JAJYUU01. The sequence continues at coordinate 2,144 of DATIOU010000201.1, forward strand.
CCGCCCTGAGCACGCTGCCAACGGTGGTACCGAGCACCGGCTCGGATGTGTCGGCGGGCCAGTAGGACGTGGTCAACGCGGTCATATGTCGCCTCCGCGGCTCGCATGCGCCGTTGAAGCAATCAAATCAGCGTGCGGGCGTGGCCACCAGAACTCATCGATTCCCGCAGTTGCCACAGCCAGGTCGGCACCCGGGGGCAGAGGTCTAATCCTCGTCCGCGACGTCAGCCATCGACCGCGGGAATCGCGCCGGCGAGAACGCCATCGCCCCGCCCGGCAGCATCCACGGCAGCGCGATGATCCGGTACTTGCCCGCCTTGACCGCCGGATCCTCGTCTTTGAGCGCCAGTGCTTCATCGACGCCGACGTTCAGGATCGACAGCCCCCGAAACGGCGATGTCGGGTCTAGCAGCGGCCCGGCAGCGAGTAGCCGGCCGGACGCGGCCAGGTCCGCGATGTGCGCCATGTGCGCGTCCTGGAGTGCGTCTTCGTCCTCAGGCGTGAACTCCCGGGCATCGTCCCGCAGCACGAGCAATGTCACCGTATACCGGTCAAAGTCCATATCTGCAATCCTAAATCGGAGCGGGAACGGGGCCGTGTCCGCTTCCCCTGGTCTGTCTGGCCGCAGTCTTGTGAGCGGGTCCCGTCGTTTTTGCGCCCGTCACTCAGCCCAGCGTGTTCGTGCCGTCACTCAGCCCGCGCGGCGCTGACGATGCGGACGGCCGCGTCGACCGTCGTCTCGAGCCGCTTGCTGTGCGCCCCCCGCCAGTACACCCGGTCGCAGGACGTGCAGCGCGCGAACGCCGCGTAGGTGCGCCTGGTCCCTGGCTCGAGTTGCGGCTCGACCTCAGCCTTGCGCGCCGCGGCCAGCAGGCCGTTGCACGAGGTGCAGCGCGTCCATGGAGTGAGGTCCGGCGCGAACCGGTCGAGGACGTCAGCAAGCTGTGCGTCGGTACTGGCCCCGCGGACGTAGGCACCGAGCCACAGCTTGCGGCGGCGCAGCAAGCCGCGATCCTGGGTCAGGAGAACGCGGCGCTCAGCATTCGCCTCGTCGATCAGGTCGTCATCGTCGGCATACCGGTGATAAGCAGTGTCGATCCCGAGCAGGCGGAGGCGCCGCGCTACGGTGCCCAGGTGGACGTCGAGGAGGAATCGCGCCTCGTCGAGTCGCTGCGGCCGTGACATAGGTGTGACATCAACGGTGTCACCCTCGCGTGGCCGGTAGCTACGGTCCGCGAGCTGGCCGCCGACCAGGATCGAGCCGACCTCCGTCAGCGGTACGCCGACAGACTCGACGACGTGCCCGAGGGTCGAGACGCCGTCGCAGATCACCGGCACCGGCCGCCCGCGCGCGCTCGGCCGGACGAACATCTCGAGGTCGGCTGCCACGGCCACGTGCGCTTGCGGTCTCGGCGGGGTCATAGTCCCACCATGCCACCGTCCGCTACAGGCTGATCAGCACGATGCCGGTCGCGATCACGGCGGCCGCGGCGACCCGGCGGCGCCCGAAGCTCTCGCCGAACGCCGCCACGCCGATGAGCGCCGCGAACACGACGCTGGTTTCCCGGATCGCCGCGACCTCCGCGAGCGGCGCCCTGGTCTGCGCCCACAACACGATGCCGTAGGCGACGACGCACAGGACTCCGGCGAGCAGGCCGCGGGCCGCCGTGCTGGCGTCGCGCCAGGCGCTAGCCGGCCGTCGCGCCAGGGCGGCAACCGTCATCGGCGGGCCCAGCAGCAGGAACAGCAGCGCCACGTACGCCCAAGGATCGTGCGCGCGGCGAACGCCGAGCCCGTCAACGACGGTGTATGCGGCTATTGTCAGCCCGGTCAGCGCTGCTGCGCCGACAGCCGGCAGGTCCTGGCGGCTCAGCCGGCCACCGGAGAGCGCCAGGCTCATCAACCCGACCGCTAGCGTCACGACGCCGAGCAGGGCCGGCCCGCTGAGGCGTTCGCTAGCCAGGAAGTAGGCGCCCACGGCCACGATCAGCGGCGACGTGCCGCGCGCAATCGGGTAGGTCTGGTTGAACGCCCCGAGCCGATAGGAGGTCATCAACCCGACGTCGTATCCGACGTGGATGATGGCCGACGCGATCGCGAAGCCGATCGCGGCGCGGTATGGCAGCCCGGTTGCCACGAGCCACAGTCCGCCGCCGAGCGTCGACGCAATCCCGATCCAGGCAAACGCCATCAGCCGATCGTCAACCTGCTTGGCGATCGCATTCCACGTCGCATGCAGCGCCCCGGCGCCGACGACGACCGCCACGATCAGCGGGGTCAGGTGCGCCGGCATGGTCACCTGTGTATTCTGCCGGATTTGCCCGTGCGACCGTCGCCATCGCGTGCGCAGCCGGCTGGGCCGCAACTCTCCCTGATATACCGGAACCATGCCTGCCGACAGCGTCGCCGCCGCGATGCGCGCGGCCGCGGCCGCACTGCTGGCCGAGCTGGACGACGAGCAGCGCGAGCTCGCCGCAATGCACTTCGAGGACGAGGCGCAGCGCCGGTGGCTGGAGTACCGGCCAGAGCCAAGGCCCGGCGCCTGCCTGGCGCTGCTGACCCCCGCTGCGCGGAAGACGGCGCACCGCCTGCTTGCGACCGGGCTGAGCGAGCACGCGTTCGCGCAGGCCATGGTGATCGTGGCCCTGGAAGAAGTTCTCGATCTACGGGAACGGGGTCGCGTCGGCAGGCACAGTGGCGACTACTGGGTCAGCGTGTTCGGCAACCCCGAGGCGGATGAGCCGTGGTCGTGGCGGTTCGAGGGACACCACATCTCCGTGAGCATGACCTTGGCCGGCGACGAGGTATCACCCGCGCCGGTCTTCCTCGGGGCGAATCCGGCCAGCGTGACGTACGCCGGGCGTCCGGTGTCGCGGCCGCTCGCCCCGGAGGAAGACCTGGCTCGGGCGCTGCTCGACGCGCTCGGCCCGCATGGCCGCGCCGCTGCCGTCGTGGCCGATCACGCGCCCTACGACATCCGGTCGGCGACATCGCCGCGCGCGCAACCTAGCCTAGAGCCCCGTGGGGTCGCGGCCTCCGCGCTCGGGCCGACCGCCCGTGCCACCCTGGACCAGCTCGTCGCCCTGTATCTCGGCCGCCTTCCGGCCGAGCTTGCGGCGGCGCAGGCCGCCCGCATCGCCAGTGGCGAACTGCATTTCGCCTGGGAGGGCCCGCTGACTCCGGCGACGCGGCACTACTACCGGGTGCAGGGCGACGATCTGCTCATCGAGTACGACAACACCACCGCCGACGGCAATCACGCGCACACGGTGCTGCGCCGGCCGTCGAGCGACTTCGGCGACGACATCCTCGCGGCGCACTACCGCGACGCGCACGTCACGGCCGGCTTGCCTAAGTCGCTCTGAGCACGTGAAGGGCGGCAGCGGCCGCGTCTTTCTCGATTCGGCGCCAGGGCCGGCCCGCGGCGCGACCGATAGCATCCAGCTCCTGGTGCAGATCCGTGAGCGCCGCCGAGTCAACGGCGTGCGCCGTCCAGCCGCATTTGCGCGCCGCGGCCAGCATCGCCTCGCGGTAGAGCACACCCTCAGCGGCATGCATCCAGGCGTGTGACCTGAGCACCTGCGCCGTGCTGGCTGGCACGGAGACAGCCTTGACGACGACAGCGACGGCGCCAATATGGCCGGCTTGCAGGCTGGCCTCCGCTGCGCGCAGCGCGGCGACTCCGCCGCCCTCCGCCGCTTGCTCTGTCTGCCTGACCAGGTCGTCAGCTTCTGTCAGCGTCAGGTCCGCGGCGGAGTGGTACGCCTGCCGTTCCACCTCAGGCGATATCAGTGGCACGTCCCAGCGGCCAGCAAAGGCAGGCCCAGGACGTTCGCGGGCGAGCGCGATGATCACCGCGGAGCCTGTCCTGGTCGAGACGCCTAGGACAACGTCGAGATCGCTCACAACTCCATGATGCTTCAACGAGGCGGCGAACTGCCGCGAGGCGCGCTGTCGGTTCAGCTCAGCCGCGCGGTGGCAGTGCCGCCTCGATCAGGTGCGGGCCCGGCTCGGCCAGGGCCTTGGCGAGCTGCCGGGCGAACTCGGCAGTTGTAGTCGCCCGACTGGCTGGCACGCCCATACCGGCGGCCAGTGCCGTGAAGTCGATATCGGGCCTGGACAAGTCCAGCAGGTCGCGCGCGGTGGTGCCGGTAACCGGCGCGCCAGTGCGCTCCAGCTCCATGTTGAGGATCGCGTAAGCGCGGTTGCTGTAGATGACGGTCGTGATGTTGAGCCTTTCGCGCGCGTGCGTCCATAGCGCCGACGCTGTGTACATAGCGCTGCCGTCCGCTTCGAGGGCCAGGACCGGGCGGTCCGGGCAGGCGATCGCGGCCCCGGCGGCGAGCGGCAGGCCCAGACCGATGGCGCCGCCGGTGAGGCTGAGCCAGTCGTGCGGCGGCGCGCCGGCCGTAGCACCGGAAAGCCACAGCCCTGATGTATTGGCCTCGTCGCAGACGATCGCGCCCTCGGGCAGCAGCGCGCCGATGACCGCGGCAGCGGACTCGGCCGTCAGCTCACCGTCAGCGGGCAGCTCTGGCTGCGCCGCGGGCACTGGGATAGGCGCGATGCCCGGGGCAACGACCGCCGCCAGCGCGGCGAGCGCGCCTGGCACGTCGTCGCCGGGCTCGGCCAGCACCTGCACGTGACAGCCGGGCGGTAGCGGCGTACTCGGCTTCCCCGGATAGGCAAAGAACGAGACCGGGGAGCTGGCCCCGGCCAGGATCAGGTTGCGCGTGCCCGCCAGCTGGTGCGCCGCGAACTCTACGAGGTATGCGAGGCGGTCGACGTTCGGAATCCCGGCGCCGCGCTCGTGCCGCGCCGGGAACGTCTCGGCGAATACCCGCGCGCCCGTTGCAGCCGAGATCCGGCTCGCCGCCTCAATCGCGGATCGGCGCAGGCCCGCACCGCCGAGCAAGATGGTGGTGGAGCCGCCGAGGTCGCCGAGACCACGCAGGGCGCCCACGGCAGAGTCCATGCGCTCCTCCGGCACCGGTGATGGCGGCCGCGCCGGAAAGAGCTCGGGAACGACGGGCTCGGCGCCATCGGTCCACGTCACGTCGGCGGGCAGGATGAGGGTCGCAACCTGACCGGGCGGTCGCATCGCGGCCGCGACTGCGTCGACCGCGTCGGCGGGCGCGTCCGCGCTCCGGGCCGTTCGCCGCACCCAGCCGGATACCGACCACGCGAGCGCATCAATGTCAGATTCGAGCGGCGCGTCGAACCGCTTGTGATATGTCGCGTGGTCGCCGACGATGGCCAGCAGCGGCGTGTGCGCGCGGCGCGCGTTGTGCAGGTTGGCGAGCCCGTTTGCCAGGCCCGGCCCGAGGTGCAGCAGCGTCGCGGCCGGTCGGCCGCTCATGCGGCCGAAGCCGTCGGCCGCGCCGGTCGCGACGCCCTCGAACAGGCACAGCACGCCGCGCATCTCCGGCACTGCGTCGAGGGCGGCGACGAAATGCATCTCCGAAGTACCAGGATTGGCGAAGCAAGTCCCGACGCCGCAGCCGACAACGGTGCGGACGACCGCCTGCGCTCCGTTCATCGCCTTACTCCTCGCGCTGCCGCGCGCGGGCGCCGGATTGTCACGCGCTCGGCGCCCGGTCGGCCGGGAATCCGCCAGTGGAGATCGGGCCCCAGCGGTCGATGGTGATGCGCATCAGCGACTTGCCCTGACGGCGCATCGCCAGCCGGTACTCATCCCAGTCCGGGTGCTCGCCGGCGATGCAGCGGAAGTAATCCACCAGGGCGTCCTCCGCTTCGGCCGCGGGCATGTCGAGTACCTCAGCCGCTCCGTCCACCTGTGCGTACGGACCGTCCCACTCGTCGGAGTGCACGAGCACCGAAACGTCTGGGTTCCGCCGCGCGTTGACGGACTTCGCCCGGTCCGGATACGTCGAGATGACAATGCGGCCGAGGTCGTCGACGCCCGCCGTTACGGGCGAGATCTGCGGTCGCCCGTCGCGGCGCGTCGTGACGAGCGTGACCCGGTGGCGGGTCCGGACGAAGTCGATGAGCCGCTCGCGGTCCACCCGGTCGGCTGTGGCGATCTTCGGCATGGTCCGACTATAGAGCGGCCGTCTTGCTCGGCCCGCTACGCCTCATCGTGAGCAGGGGACATTACGATCAGCCCATGTCGGGCAACCGCAGCGGCGAACGGCCAGCGCGCGGTCCTCGGCTGCTCATCGCGATAACCGAAAAGTATCTGCGCAAGCGTCATGTCGTGGCCGCGGACGACCATCTCATCGAATTCAAAGTAGGCAAGGTCCAGCACTGGGCCGTAGCCGGCTCAAAGCAGCCACTCCCGCCGGCACACGTCAGACTCGACATCCGCCAGCTCCGCGGCTTGTCCAGCTGCAGCTACTCCGCTCACCGGATGTTTCTTGTATTGGGCAGCGAGGGCATCCGGTTCGCCAACCTGGAATTCGTCTGGCACGCCGATAGCCGCGAGCGAGTGCTGCGCCTGGTGTTCTCATCGCCGCAGCTCACAGTGGTCTGGTGGGAACCAGATGCAGGCGAGAACGAGGCAGCATTGGCAGGGTTCGCCGCGCGGATCATCGCCCAGCGTGACCGCGCGCTGGCCGGGCTGCCGCCCGAATCACGCCGCAGAGCCGCGGATCACCTCGCGACCCTGAAACGCAGCGGCCTGCTGGCGGCCGCTCTCGCAGAACAGGCGGCTTCTCCGGACGCGGCCGGTTCCGCATACCCTGGCTCTCCGGCCCTGCCTCGGACCTATGTCGGCCGTTGGCTGCGAGCGGCCATGCTGGACCAGCGGGAACTACGCGACGAGCTCGCCACGACGCTGAACGGCGGAGCTAGGGCTGGAATGACGACGAGCC
>DATIOU010000202.1:0-22083 GCA_035472835.1 Streptosporangiaceae bacterium
TGCTGCCGCGGGCGCGCAGTTCGTCGACCTGCGCTGCAAGATGCATGCCCCACTCCAGCGGATGCCGTGATCTGCCGCCGAAAGGCGACAGCACCAGCACCCGCCCGCATCCGACTGCCAGATCGGCGGCTGCCCTGTCGCTGGCGAACGCGCCGACCGCTACACCCTCATCTGTGATGGGCCGCTTACCAGCCCGTGAGGCTTGGCGGCGCTAGTCGGGCAGTCCGCTGCGGGTGGCGAGGTACAGAGCGGGAATCATAGCCGCTACATCGCCGTGGCCACGTTCCGGCCAGCGGGCGATGTCTGGTCAATTCGCCCTATGGGAGACCCGATGAGCGCATCGTCCGCCGACCTGCAGACTCCCAGCGGCCCGGGCTCGGTCGCCGGGGCGCCAAACCTCCCAGCCGGGTTCGCCGACACGTTCACGAGCCGGTACGTCGATACAGGCGACCTGCGCCTGCACGCGGTCATCGGCGGCCAGGGGCCGCCGCTTCTGCTGGTGCACGGCTGGCCCGAGACCTGGTACTACTGGCGTCTGCTGATGCCCGAGCTGGCCAAGGCCTTCAAGGTGATCGCCGTCGACCAGCGCGGCATAGGGCTGTCGGATAAGCCGGAGAGCGGGTATGACGCCGCGACGCTCGCCAACGATCTGGTGGCGTTGATGGAGGCGCTCGGCCACTCTAGGTTCGCCCTGGCCGGCGTCGACACCGGAATGCTGATCAGCTACGCGCTCGCCGCTGATCACCCCGACCGGGTCGAGCGCCTGGTCGTTGGCGAGGCCCCGCTGCCGGGTATCTCGCCGCCGTCGCCGCTGATCCTGCCACCGCGCGCGAACGACAAGCTCTGGCACATCGCCTTCAACCAGCTCGCCAGGGTAAACGAGCAGCTCGTCGCGGGCCGCGAGGAGATATTCTTCGGCGCTGAGTTTGACGCCTCGGCCGGGAACAAGAAGCTGCCGGACGATGCCGTCAGGTATTACATCGACATGCTCAAGTCGAACCCCGGAGCGCTGCACGGGACATTCCAGCTCTACCGAGCGTTCAGCACCACCCAGGCCCAGAACGAACGGCGCAAGACGCAGCGGCTGTCCATGCCGGTGCTCGCCATCGGCGGAGCCGAAAGCAGTGGCGAGGGCGTCGGGCACACCATGAAGCTGACAGCGGACGACGTCCAGACCCTGGTCATTCCTGGCTCCGGCCACTGGCTGGCCGAGCAGGCGCCCGAAGCCATGCTGTCCGCGCTCACCGGGTTCCTGGCCCCATACCGGGCCGTTCAAGGCTGATGCCGGACGTGCATCTCAGAGGTTGTCATCCAGAGTCTGATTTGCCGGGCTGCGCGGCAGCAGCACCGACACGTCGAGGCCGCCATCAAGTCGGCTGCTCGCGGTGATCGTGCCGCGATGCGCGCCGGCTACCGACCGGGCGATGGACAGCCCGAGGCCGACGCCGTTGGCGTCTTCCGTCCTCTCGGTCAATCGGCGGAACGGCTCAAACAGGTCGGCGAGCAGGCTGTCGGGCACCTGCGCTCCGCTGTTGCTGACGTCAACATAGATTCGGTCACCGCGGACGCCGGTGGCGACCCGGATCCATCCGCCGGCAATGTTGTGCCGGGCCGCGTTGTCGACCAAGTTCGCGACCATCCGCTCGACGAGGACGGGATCGCCTGCTGAGCGCGCCGGGGCCAGGTCGCTATCCACCCGGAGCTGCTTGGACTTGATCACCGGCGCCGCCGCATCCAATGCGTCTTCGGCGATGACGGCGAGGTCGAGAGATTCGTTCTGCATGATGCCGGCGTCGCTACGGGCGAGCGTAAGCAGCGCCTCGATCAGCCCTTCGGCCCGGGCAGCGGCCTGCCGGACGTCGGCGGCCATCTGCTCGAGCTGGTCGGGTGTGCGGTCACGCTTGGCCAGCGTTACGTCAATCGATGTCTGCATCAAGGTGAGCGGGGTCCGGAGCTCGTGCGAAGCGTTGGCGACGAACCGGCGTTGGCTGCTGAAGGCTGCGTCCAGCCGCTCGAGCATCGCGTCAAATGTGTCGGCGAGTTCCTTCAGCTCATCCCTGGGCCCGGTCAGGCTGATTCGCTCGGTCAGGTTCGCTTCGGATGCCCGGCGCGCGGCATCGGTAACCGACTGAACTGGCCTAAGGGCCCGGCCAGCGATGATCCATCCGAGGATCGCCGACAGCAGCGCCATGATGGCAAGCGCAAGCCCCGAGTACAACAAGAGGCTGCGCTGGTCAGCTTGGCTCTGGGACACAGCACCTGCGCGCGCGCCTTCGTTAAAGGCGGCCTTGCATTTGATAATCGTGTTCTGGCTAACTGTGACATGCGCGCTCAGGACCTTGCGGCACGAATCTCTGAACTGAACGATCTGCTGAGTGTCCGGCAGCTTCGGTGGCGACGACGTCCGTTGTGCCTGCAGGCCGGCAGTGATCGCGACTAGCAGCACGCCGCCGACAATGAACATCCCGGTGTAGATGAGTGTCAGGCGCAGCCTGAGCGGCCGACGCCGGGCGATCTGACCGAGCCAGCTCAGGCTCACGAGGGATCGCTAATCCGGTAACCGGCGCCGATTACCGTCTCGATGACCTGCGGGCTGCCAAGCTTCCGCCGGAGCCGGGTGACTGTCACCGAGACAGTGTTGCTGAACGGGTCAGCATTCGCGTCCCACACGGCTTCCAGCAGGTCCTCGGCGCTCACCACGCCCCCGTCTGCCTCCAGCAGCGTCTGCAGCACGCCAAACTCCTTGCGCGTAAGGGCGATCGTGCGGCCGTCGCGACTGACCCGTCGGCGCACCCTGTCCATGACCAGGCCGTGCCGGGCGAGAACCGGCGGGGTCGAGGGCGTTCGCCGCGCTAGCGCGCGGACCCGGGCGACCAGTTCGGCGAACGCGAAGGGCTTAGGCAGGTAATCGTCGGCGCCAAGATCCAGGCCGGCAACCCGATCGTCGACCGCGCCGGCAGCGGTCAGCATCAGGATTCGCGCCTCGGCCCAACCCGCGACGAGGCTCGCGCACACCGCGTCGCCGTGCACCCTAGGCAGGTCGCGATCCAGCACGACCACGTCGTAGCGGGTGAACGTCGTGACCTCGATCGCCTCGGCGCCGTCGTAGGCCACGTCTACGGCCATGCCCTGATCACGGAGGCCCTCCGCGATCCGGTTCGCGAGCAGTTTCTGATCTTCGACTACCAGCACACGCACATGCTCATGGTGCCGTAGACCTGGTGACATCGGGATAACAGAAGGTCTCTCGCCGGGACGCGCCCGTCGGACTTGGCCATGGGCAGGTCCCCGGATGTGCTGGCGATTACCGCTGTTGCGGGATGCAGTATCGCGCCGCATTTGCGCGCTCCGGCTTCTCGTGCGGCCTGGTCGCGGTCCTGAGCACGCGGATTTCTGTAGCGCCGGTGTCACCGGCAGCACCGTAGAACGGCTCCTGGGTTCAACGCAGATCTAAGGAGCCACAGATGGCAAGAAATAGCCTCTGGCTCGCCGCGGCCACGGCATTGGCGTCCTGCGCGATGCTCGCCGCCTGCGGCGGGTCAAGCGGAGGCGGGGCAACGGTGCCGAGCCTCGGCACCTCGGCGGGCGCAGTGAGCGGGGGCGGCAGCGGCTCGGGTCACAGTCGCGCCTCGGCGCTGCACGCGGCGGCGGCCTGCATCCGCCAGCACGGCATTCCGACCTACCACGATCCGGTCCTCACGCCCAGCGGCCTGGTGTACACCGACTCCCGGTCACTCGACTATGCGACGAGCTCGGTCATGACGGCGGCAATGACCGCCTGCCAGACACTGATCGTGCGAGCCAGCTTGCAACCCGGCAGGGAGCCCCTAGCGCCGCCGCAACTGGTCCAGGCCGGGGTGCGGTCAGCCGAATGCGCACGAGTCAACGGCTTGCCCAACATGAGCGACCCAACGGCGAGGTCGACGTACACGCCGGGTCACGGCTTCGGGCTGACGGCCGCGGAGGTGCCAGCGGGCGGCAAGGCAAGCCCCGGTTTCCAGGAGGCATTGCGAGCGTGCCACACGCAGTTCGCCGCCGAGATCAGGGCGTCGACGCTGGGAAGCCTGGGTCACGATGGCTGAGGCTCAGGTCAGCTCGCCCGATGTCCCCCCGGCTGAATCCGACGCGGCCCGCGGACAGCTCGCTGGCGGGCGTCTCATTGCCCGCCGCATAGCTGGCCAGCGCGTCGCCAGCCGGCGGCTAAAGCTGGCGTCGGCGGTGCTGGGCGCAGCCGCGGTGGCGACGGCTGGCGTCGCGGTTGGCGAGTCACTGCGGCACAGTCCGGCGAGCTCCGGCGGAACAGTTCGGCTGGCAACAGCGCGTGTCGTACGCACCAATCTCGCCACCACGACCCAGATACCAGGAGCGCTCGACTTCGCGAACTCGTACGTGATCAACAACGCACTTGCCGGCACCGCCTACACCTGGCTGCCCGCGCCCGGCCGCATCGTGCGTCGCGGTCAGAAGCTCTACGAGGTAGACGGCAATCCGGTCTTCCTGTTCTACGGGGCCAGGCCCGAGTGGCGGGGGTTGTCCGAGGGCGTCACCGACGGGACCGACGTCGTCCAGCTTGACGAGAATCTGATCGCCCTCGGCTACGCCAGCAGCTCCGACCTGACGGTGAGCGACGTCTTCACCGGCGCGACCACCGCCGCCGTGGAGCGCTGGCAGGCGGCCACCGGCCAGCTGGTGACCGGCGCCGTCAGTCTGGGCCAGATCGCGTACGCACCTGGCCCGATCAGGATCAGATCCGGTTCCGTCAGTCCTGGCGCTGCTCCCCAGGCCGGTACTGCGGTACTGACCGCGACGTCGGCGACCCCGGTCGTCCTCGCCCAGCTTCCGGTCGGGCAGGAGTATCTGGTGAAGCGCGGCGACCGGGTCAGCGCGACAATGCCCGATGGCGTCACGACAGCACCTGGCGTCGTGACGGCCATTTCCGCCGAAGCGACCGCGAGCTCCGATCAGCAAGGCAACGGACCTGGTCCGAGCCGGACGCAAGGACCAGGCGGCAATCAGCCGACCGTGCAGATCACGATCAGGCTCGTGCATCCGCGCGCGGCCGGGAATCTCGATCAGGCGCCGGTGACCGTCAACATCGTGAGCGCCGCGCAGAACAACGCGCTTGCGGTGCCGGTGAGCGCCCTCGTCGCGCTCGCGGGCGGCGGCTACGCAGTGTCAGTCGTGCATGGTTCCACGAGCCACCTCGTAGCGGTACAGACTGGCTTGATTACCAGCACTCTGGTCCAGGTCACCGGGTCCGGAATTAGCCAGGGCGAGCTCGTTCAGGTGCCTGCGCCATGACCGCCGTCATGCTGCTGGCCGGCGTGACCAAAACCTATCCAGGGTCACCGCCGGTGCACGCACTCGTCTCGGTCAACCTCAGCATCTCCGCGGGTGATCGGATCGCCGTACTCGGGCCGTCGGGTTCCGGCAAGACGACGCTGCTGCACGTTCTGGGCACGCTGGAGCGGCCCACGACGGGTGCGGTATGGATCGGCGGCCACGAGGTATCGGGGCTGACCGATGCCGAGCTATCCGCGGTCCGCGCATATCGGCTTGGTTTTGTGTTTCAGAACTTCTACCTGCTCGACCACCTCGACGCGGTCAGCAACGTCGCGCTTGGGCTGCTTTACTGGGGCGGCAGCCACCGGGACAGAGCGAGCGCCGCGATCGATGCGCTGCAGCGGGTGGGCCTGGGGCACCGGCTCGCACATACGCCCGGTCAGTTGTCCGGCGGCGAGAAGCAGCGAGTTGCGATAGCACGCGCGCTCGCGGCCAGGCCATCGGTGCTGCTGGCCGATGAGCCGACTGGCAACCTCGACTCGGCCACCGGCGCCGAGATCGTCACGCTACTGGCCCAACTCGCCGACGACGGCACCGCGATCGTGGTAGTCACGCATGACGGCGGGATTGCCGCAGCGATGGACCGTCAGGTGCTCATGCGGGACGGCCGGGTCATCTCGGATGTGCGCACTGGCCAGCGAGCCGGCCTTCAGGGGTCACCATGATCGCGGGCGCGGGCGTCAGGAACGCCACGGAGCAGGTAGCCGGGCGTAAGTCGCGGTTCCGCCTCGCCGACGCAGTCCGCACCGCGACGGTCGGGCTTCGGTCGCGAGCACTGCGCGCCGCGCTGTCGGCCCTCGGAGTCGCCGTCGGCATTGCCGCTGCCGTCGCGGTCCTGGGGATCTCAGCGTCGTCCAAGTCGAACCTGCTGGCTCAGCTCGGTGCGGAAGGAAACCTGCTCACCGTCAGCGCGGGCCAGGATTTCACCGGCGGGCCAGCTCCCCTGCCACTGACGGCCGAGGGCATGATCGGACGGATCCCGCCGGTTGAGTCCGTGACCGCGACCGGGTACCTACCGAATGCCACGGTCCGCCGCACGGCGGCGGTGCCGACGATCAACACAGGCGGCATCTCCGTGCTGGCCGTGCAGCCGAACCTGCTCGCGACCCTGGGCGGGAGCGTGGCCCGCGGAACGTTCCTGAACCGCGCAACCAGCCACGCGCAGGCGGTCGTGCTCGGCGCGGTCGCCGCGCAGACGCTGGGTATCAGCCGGGTTCCGGTCGGCACGCTGGTGTATCTCGATGGCCAGTATTTCTCAGTGGTGGGGATTCTGCGTCCGGTCCCGCTTGCGCCTGAGATCGATGAGGCGGCGCTCGTGGGATTCCCGGTGGCGAATCAGCTGCTGGGCCTGGGCGGCCACCCGACTGAGCTCTACCTGCGAGCAGCGCCTGACCAGGTGACGGCCGTCAATCAGGTCCTTCCGTTCACCGCCAACCCGGCGCAGCCGGAAGCTGTGCAGGTCAGCCGGCCGTCGGACGTCCTGGCGGCCAGGGCCGCGGCGAAGAACGCATTCACCGGGCTCTTCCTCGGCCTCGGCGCGGTGGTCGTTCTTGTCGGCGGGCTCGGCATTGCGAACATCATGGTCATCTCCGTGCTGGAACGGCGGACGGAGGTCGGCCTGCGACGAGCGCTCGGTGCGACCAGGCGGCAAGTCGGCGTGCAGTTCCTCGCCGAGTCGCTGGTGTTGTCGCTGCTTGGCGGACTAGCCGGAGTGGGTCTCGGCGCCCTGGCAACAGTCGTGTATGCGATGACCGCGACCCAAACTCCGGTGGTGCCCCTGAGCGCGGTTGCGGCCGGCTTGGCGGTCGCTCTCTCTGTCGGTCTGCTCGCCGGTGCGTATCCGGCCAGCCGGGCCGCCCGCCTAGCACCCGCCGACGCGCTTCGCGCCTCGTGAAGCGCGCCGGCGTGCTAGGCCGCCCATGCGGCTTCAGTTCGCCGCTTCCGTCACGGCGCCGGCCGCCGCCGACTCACGCGACGCGGTCTCCCAGGCGAAGCCGTCCGGATCGGTGAAGGACCCAGCGTCGCTGTCGATCACGATCCGGTGTGATCCGGTGCCCTCCGGGGCGACTCCGGCGTCCTTGGCCAGCGCGCGGCGGCCGTAGAGTGCCAGCTTGACCTGCGATGGCTGGGTGGCGAACTCGACGTACTTGCGGCCGAAGCTCTTGGCCACAATCAGGCCCTGCCCGACGTAGAACCGCTTGCTCGCGGCGACGTCGTCGGCTCCGAGCAAGAACACGATGTCATCTATCTGTCGGGTGGCAGGCCCCGTGTCCTTCTTCGACGACGTCGCGATCTTCCAGATCGCCCCGTCAGGGGCACGCACGACGCCGCCGTAGCCCCAGAACCCCTTCGCGGCTGGCTTGAGCACGGTCGCGCCAGCGTCGAGGGCGGCGCCGATAAACCCGTCGACGGTAGCCGGCTGGGCGACGACGAGCGACAGGGTGAACGCGCGGAATCCGGTCGTCGGGGCCTCCGGTGCGCGGAAGCGCAGCTGCCTGCCCAAGCCGAACGCGGCGCGATAGAAAGCCTCAGCGGCGGCTGGATCGGGCACTTCGAGGGTGAGGGACGTGATGGAGGTGGCGGCGGTTGTGATGCCTTCGGTGGTCGAGTCGGTCATGGTCGCTCCTTCAGTTGTGGCTTAGCCGATTCGATAGTTGGACTCTCATTTCGATAGTAGTACTATCACGAACATGGAACGACGTGTCAAGGCCCTCCGCCCCTACGAAGGAGTCGCCCGCCAGGCGCGAACCCGCCGCACAAGGGCGGCCGTGGTCGAGGCGGCCAGAAGCCTCTTCGTGGCACGCGGCTACGCTGCCACCACCATCGAGGCGATCAGCGACCTCTCGGATACCCCGCAGCCGACGGTGTACCGGCTGTTCTCCTCGAAGCTCGGGATCCTCAAGGCCGTGCTCGACGTTTCCATCGGAGGCGACGAGCAGGCGGTCGCAATGGCAGACCGCCCGCACGTTCGCGCGCTGCTCTCCGACGAGGACCCGAAGAACCAGCTACCGGGGTTTGCCGCGCTGCTGCACGACGTGATGGCCCGCGTCGGTCCCGTTCATCGCATCCTTGCCGACGCAGCCAGGTCCGACGAAGGCGCCGCCGCCCTGCTCGCCGAGATCGCGCGACAACGACACGAGGGCCAGCGCCGTCTCGCCGGCTCGCTCGCTCAATCAGATGCCTTGCGGCAAGGGCTCAGCGAGCGCCACGCCGCCGACGTTATCCATGCACTCGCGTCTCCGGAGGTCTACGGCTTGCTCGTTATCGATCGAGGCTGGACCGGCGAAAGGTACGAGACGTGGCTGAGGTCGATCCTCAGCGACCAGCTTCTCCCCCAGTGACGGCCCGGCCAAGTGTCCATAGCGGCGACGGCCGATCGTCGGGATTACGTGCGCCCCGGCCGCGGGGCCACAGATGGAGGATGCGATGAGTCTCCCCGACGTCGTCACTCGCGAGGAGTGGCTGGTTTCTCGCCAGCAACTGCTGGCACGAGAGAAGGAACTAACCCGGCAGCGGGACACACAGAACGCAGATCGCCGGCGGCTGCCCATGGTCCGCATCGACAAGCAGTACAAATTCGAGGGACCCCAGGGCTCAGCCGACCTGCATGACCTGTTCGAAGGCAGCAGTCAGCTGATCGTCCAGCACGTTATGTTCGACCCGGCCTGGGATGCGGCCTGCCCGTCGTGCACGGCCAGCATGGACGAGTGCGCACCTGCGCTGCTCGACCACCTGAAGGCCAGGGACACGAGCTACGTGCGGATCTCCCGTGCTCCTTACGTCAAGATCGCTGCATACAAGGAGGCGCACGGCTGGACGTTTCCCTGGTATTCCTCCCACGGCAGCGACTTCAACTACGACTTCCACGTCACGCTAGATCCGGCGATCGTGGCGGCTGAGTACAACTACCGATCGCAGCAGGAGTGGGCACGCACCGACCGTGACTGGCTCGATCTGGAGTCCACCGAGGTACCGGGCGTTAGCTGCTTCCTGCGCGCCGACGGCACCATATATCACACCTATTCGACCTATGCGCGAGGCACCGAGCTCGTCGGCGGCCTTACTTACCCGCTGCTGGACCTGACCCCGCTTGGCCGGCAGGAGGAGTGGGAAAAGCCCAAGGGCCGGGCGGTCGACTCGCGGGAGGCAGATCCGAGCTTCAGGTCCTGACTAGCGCCCGTCAGTCCAGGAACTCGGTCTGCATCGCTGGCGCCGCGTGGATGCCGACCAGCCGCGCCCGGTCGGTGCCGTTCACGTGATCCATGTCTGCCTATTCTTCCAGCACGCGACCGTAACATGCCGACCATGCGCTTCCTGGCCACGATCGAGATGACATCGCTACCCGCGGACGTATTCGCGGTGCTGGGCGACTACCAGCTCGACCCGCGTTGGCGCCGGGGCGTGCTGGACATGCGGCCAGAGCCGCCTGGGCCGCCGGTTGCGGGCATGACCACCGATGAGGTCATCGGGTTCCTCGGTATCACCACCCGCACGCCCGGCGAGGTCACGGCGGTGATACCGGGCGTCATGCTGGCCTGGCGCGCAGCCGGTACGCGGATGGTGGCATCGGGCACTCGCCGCGTCGACCCTGCCGACGGCGGCGCGCGCGTGACGCTGGAAACCGAGATCCGCCTACAAGCTGGATGGCGGGTGGTCGAGCCGCTGCTCGCCCTGATCTATGGTCGCCAGTTGCGCGGCGACCTGGCCCGCCTCAAGGAACTCGTCGACGACCACGGCCGCCGATAAGTCCCAACCGGTTAGGCAGCGAACCCGCCGTCGACTGAGATCGCTGCTCCGGTGATGTACCGGCCGCCCTCGCCGGCCAGGTGGGCGACCATAGCCGCGATGTCCTCGGGCGTGCCGTACCGGCCGAGCGCGGGGACGCTGCGCAGCACGCTCGCGCCGGGCCCGTCGGCGGGGTTCATGTCGGTGTCGATCAGCCCGCCATGAACGAGGGCGACTGTTATCCCCCTCGGACCGAGGTCCCTGGCCAGTCCCCTGGTGAGGCCGACGAGGGCCGACTTGGCCATCGCGTACAAGGCCATGCCGGGCGCGGGCACTCGATCCGTCAGCGCGCTGCCGATCGTGATGATGCGCCCCCCATCCGTCATGTGCCGGGCGGCGGCCTGAGCGGCCACCAGGACGGCCCGCACGTCGACGGCCCAGATCCTGTCGGCCTGCTCGAGGGTCGCTTCCTCGATCGGAGCAGCGATGAAGACTCCGGCGTTGTTGACGAGGACATCGATGCGACCGAATTCCTGCACAGTCCGCTCAACTGCGCTGACGATCTCCGCGGGATCGGAGCTGTCCGCCTGAAGGACAAGCACTCGCCCGCCATCCGCGTCGATCTGCTTAGCAACGGCCAGCGCCTTGTCGGCCGCCGCGACGTACGTAAATGCAACTGCAGCGCCCGCGTACGCCAGCCGCCGGGCGATTGCCGCTCCGATGCCGCGGCTGCCTCCTGTCACGAGTGCGACTTTCCCCGTCAATTCAGTCATGTCAGGCTCCGTTGGTCTGGTACGAAAAGGTCACAACGCCAGTCCTGAATGACTTGACCGAGACCAGCGTTAGCGGTGTCTTGCTGCCGTGACGAAACTGCGCCAGCCCGGTGCCCGCCAGGACCGGGTGATACGAGAGCCGGAGTTCGTCAGTGAGCCCGTTCTCCAGCAGCGTCTGTGCCAGCCGACCGTGACCGAAAATCGCTACGTCCCGGCCGTCTTGCTCCTTGATCTTCGTCACTTCGGTGACTACGTCACCCGGGACGATCGTTGAGTTGCTCCAGTCGGCCCGGTCGAGCGTCGAGGAGAACACGTACTTACGGATCTCGTTGACCCGCTGGGCGAAGTCGTCGGTCTGGGTAGGCCAGATGGCCGCGAACAGCTCGTAGCTGCCGCGGCCCATCAGCAGCACGTCGCTGCCGGCGAGCCGCTCGAGCGCATCCCTGGTCACTTCCTCGTCGCGATACTCCATGGCCCACAGCGGCGGGCTCTCGACCACGCCGTCAGCCGACACGAGAGTCGACTCGATGATCTTTCGCATTGCTGCCTCCGTCGCGTGATGTTGGCGTCACGACAAGGAAGACCCGCAAGCGGCGACAGAGGAATCGCTGATCTCGGCCACGGCGGGCTGCCGCATCCGGCGACCGCGAGCGCCGGCAGGCGGCGAACCGCCGAATTTCCCCGTTCCCTTCCGATTCTTCTTGGCTTGAGCCGGAGTCTGATCATGTGCAGGCAGTTATCGCGACGGCCGTCCTGGGGAGAGATCGATCATGGCGCGGCAGTCAGGCACGACCGTGGACCAGAGCGAGTTCACGCGCAGCGCCGAGCCGTTCCGGCGTGAGCTGCTGGCCCACTGCTACCGGATGATCGGCTCCGTCGACGACGCCGAGGATCTGGTGCAGGAGACGTACCTGCGGGCCTGGCGTTCGTTCGACAGCTTCGAGGGCCGCTCGTCGCTGCGCACCTGGCTGTATCAGATCGCCAGCAACGCCTGCCTTACTGCCCTTGAGCGTCAGTCGCGCCGCCCGTTGCCTTCTGGCCTGGGCAGCCCGGACGAGGACGCCGGGACCAGATCGGCGACGGCGGCGCCAGAGTCGGACGTCCTGTGGCTGCAGCCGATTCCTGACGCGCTCGTGCGGCCGGGACGCGGCGATCCCGCCGCGATCGCAGTGTCTCGCGAGAGCCTGCGGCTGGCACTAATCGCGAGCTTCCAGTACCTGCCGCCGCGGCAGCGAGCCGTGCTGCTGCTACGGGACGTGCTGGCATTCTCGGCCGCAGAGGTCGCCGGGATCCTGGACATGACGACGACGGCAGTAAAGAGCGCGCTGCAGCGAGCGCGGGCCCGGCTCGAAGAGGTCACACCGGATGAGGGCACCGTCTCCGAACCGCAGGACCCGCACGCCCAGGCGCTGCTGGACGCTTACATCAGCGCGTTCGAGACTGCCGACGCGGCGGCGCTCAAGCAGCTGCTGCGGCGTGACGCCACGCTCGAGCTGCCTCCATCGGCGGCCTGGTTCACTGGCGGCCGCGCCATCGCCGAGGCAGTCCGCGGCCTCGGAGCACCGGGCGACTGGCGAATGCTCGGCGCGTCAGCCAACGGCCAGCCTGCGGCCGCTGCCTATCACCGCCAGCCGGATGGCAGCTATAGCGCCTACGGGATCGTTGTGCTCACCGCAACCTCCACAGGCATCGCGCGGCTGGTGGTGTTCGGCGATCCAGGCCTGTTCCGCTGGTTCGACCTGCCGCAGACGTATCAGTTCGCCCCGCGCGACTAGCTTTACCCTGGGCGCATGGGCCGTCCTCCGGACACGACCCGGCTCGCGAGCCTGCGCGGCGCCAGGGACCGCATCGACCGGGATTTTGCCGCGGCTCAAGACGACTAGGTGCCGGAGCCGGGCCGATGACGGACTGCGGCCGCCGCCTCGCGCTGGCTGAGCTCGGACCCTGAGGCGAACACCTGGTCAAACCGCTCGGTTCCCAGCACCTGGCGGACCTGAGCCGTCAGGTCGGCTTCTCCTCGTCGCAGTACCGGCCAAGCCCGCAGCCCTGCCCGTCGTCGCAGTCCGTCGGCCGCCCCGACTGCCAGCGCTGCCCGCAGGGCGTCGCCCTCGGCCAGGGCCAATCGGGCGAACGCGACGAGGCACAGGGCTACATCGCGGCTGACGCGGATGTCCAGGCTCTGGGTTAGTGCCTCATCCAGCAGGTCGCGGGCGTAATCGAGTCGGCCTTGCATGACGGCCACAGTGCCCAGCTGGGCCAGGGACCAGGCGGCCAGCCAGGCGTAGCCGAAACGCTCAGCGATGTCGCGCATCTCGTCCAGGTGACGTGATGCGTCGTCGTAACGACCTACAGCCGTTTCCACGGCGCCGAGGAAGGCATCCGCCAGCGTGGTGAGGAACGGCTCGTCCTGGTCGCGGAGCTCCTCCAAGCCCGCCAGCGCCGCCTGCCGGGCGCCGTCGAAGTCGCTGGTAATGGGTGCGGTCCACGCCATGGCCAGCTCGCATGCGGCGCGCATGAAGGGATCTTCAATCGTGGAAAGCAGCGGCCCGAGGCGCTGGCGGGCGGCGAGCGCCGCGGCATCGTCGCCCACCTCGTTTGCTGTCACTGTCGCTGTCCACTCCAGCGCAGTGCGGGCCGGAGGGCTCAGCGCCGGGGCGGCGGGCAGCAGTTCATCGACCCAGGCGCGGGCCTCGCTGACGTGATCCCGCAGGAACCAGAACGACCACAGAACCCGGAACACCTGTGGCAGCTGCGCCTGGTCGTGAGCCAGGTACCAGCGAACGGCGGCGGCCAAGTTGCCCGCCTCGGCTTCGAGCCGCTCCAGCCACTCGCCTTGCCCGGCGCGGCGGAGCGGCCCGTCGGCCTGCTCCGCCAGCGACCGGTAGTAGCCCGCGTGCCGACCTTCGATCGCGGCGGCGTCGGGCCTGGCGGCCAGCCGCTCGGCCACGAAAACCCGGATGGTCTCCAGCATCCGCGAGCGCGGGCCGGGCGCGCCGACGTCCAGGTAGATCAAGCTGTGCCGGGCTAGTCCCTCAGACAGCTCGAGCGCACGGTCCTCGGCCAGCTCCGCGACCCAGGCGGCGCCCTGGAGGGTCCACCCGTCGGTGAACGCCGCCAGCGTCTCCAGCAGCGACCGCTCCGCGTCCTGCAGCAGGCCCACACTCCACTCCACTGTCGCCCGCAAGGTCTGTTGCCGCCCCGGCAGGTCCACCGGGCCCGCCCCCAGCGCGTCCAGCGAGGCTGCCAGCCTGCCCAGCAGCGTGCCAGGATCGAGCAGCCTGGTGCGCGCGGCGGCCAGCTCGATCGCCAGCGGCAGTCCCTCCAGGCGTCGGCAGATCTCGGCCACCGCCAGAGCGTTGCCCTCGTCCAGTTCGAAGCCGGGGTTCACCGCGCGGGCCCGATCCACGAACAACGCAACCGCAGGCGAGGCGGCCACCACCGCAACCGGCACGCCGACCGCGCCCGGCGGCGTCCTTGCGGGCAATTCCAAGGCCGCCACACGGTACTCCCGCTCCGCGGCCAGACCCAGCGCAGTCCGGCTCGTGGCCAGGACCGCAAGCTCCGGGCAGCGGTCCAGCAACTCGCCCAGATCACGGCCGGCTTGGACCACCTGCTCGAAGTTGTCCAGAAGCAGCAGCCAGGCGCCGTCGGCGAACCGCTCGGCTAGGACCTCGACCGGCGAACCGGTCCCGACCAAGTTGGCTCCAGCCGACCTCGTGATGCTGCCCAGGACCAGCCCGGGATCGGTGATCGCCGCCAGCGGCACGAACACCACGCCTGCGTCGAAGCGGTCCCGCAGCCGCTCGCCCACGGCCACCGCCAGCCGGGTTTTGCCGATGCCACCCGGCCCGGTCAACGTCACCAGCCGCACCCCAGGCTGCCCGAGCAGGCCAGCGACCCCGCTGATATCTTCCTCCCGGCCGATCAGCGAGGTGGCGCCTAGCGGCAGCTGGCCGAGACCACGCGACCTGCCCGGGGACCGCCCCGCCGCCGCGGTCGCGTGTCCGGCGGCGAACCGCTCGCTCAGCACCACCGCCAGGTCATCGCGTACCAGCTTGCCCAGCTCGGCAGGCGTCCGGAAGTGGCGGTATGAGGCCGAGGCCTGATCCTGGATGCGGGCTAGCAACTCGGCCAGGTGGGACTCGCGGTCGGGCGCAGGCGTCTTGACGTAAAGCAGCCGTGGCAGGTCAGCCGACAGCTCGAACTCTTCCTCCAGGCCAGAGACCTGCGCGCCCGGGGCTGGCCGCCCGTACTGCTGCCAGTACAGCCCGATGAACACATCGCTCTGTGCCAGGTACTGCTGGTACACCTCCCGCGGAGGGTACGGCCGCGCCCCTTGCTCGAACATCACCGGCGTGAGCCGCAGCGCTGCGATGGCACGCGCAGCCGCCCGCCGTTCCTCGGCGAGTTCGCCCAGCGTCGAACTCACGAACACCCGCAGTCGCTGGTCTGGAGTCCGGATGACCGCCTCATCCTGCGATCCGTTGCCTACCGATCGTCCGCGGCTAAGGCCCACCGCACAAGTCTGCACCAGTGCTCGGCCAGCAACCGTACTCGGGCAACCTGGGCTAGGGCGAGAGTCGCTATCGTCGGGGCGGCCGCAACCGGCGCGGCGTCGCGGCGATCCAGCCCCGACGGCGGAACAGCCAGTACAGCCCTACCACCGCGACAAGTTCGCTGCCGATGCCGACGACCAGGAATGTCGGCATCCCGCCGAGTTTGCCGACCAGCCAGCCAAAGTTCTGGCCGAAGAATCCCGTCAGGAACGACAGCGGCAGGAACACCGTGGCGATGATCGCGAGCTGCTTCATCACCTCGTTGAGGTTGTTGGACACCATGGACAGGTAGGCCGACATGGCGTTGCTCAGCAGGTCGCGGTAGCTGTCGATCAGGTCGCTGATCCTGATCAGGTGGTCGTAGAGGTCGCGCAGGTACGGATCGGCGGCCGGCGTAGTGCCGGGCAGCTCGACCATGCCAGACACCAGCGAGGCCACCATGTCGCGCTGGGGCGAGATCAGCTTGCGCCCCTCTACCAGCCAGCGCTGCATGTCGAACAGCTCGGCGAGCTGCTCGTTGCTCGGCTTGGCAAAGATCCTCTCCTGGAGCGCGTCGATGTGGTCGTCGAAGTTCGACAGAGTCGGGAAGAAGCTGTCGATCAGGGTGTCGAGGAGATGATGGAGGAGAATGAGGCGTATCGGCCGGTTCCCGCCAGCAAGCTGGCCGCCCGGCTTCCTGAGCTTCTCGCTGAACTGGTCGATCGAGGGGCAGCCGCAGCTCCTGACCGTGACCAGATAGTTCTCGGCGATGAAGAAGTGGACTTCGGAGAACTCGGCGCCGTCGTCGGCGACGCCGTAGCTGACCAGGTACACGACGTCGCCGAAGTCCTCGACCTTTGGTCGCTGGCCGAACTCGGTCACGTCCTCAATGGCAAGCGGGTGCAGCTGGAAGCTATCCCGGAGCATGGCGATCCCGTCGTCGCCCGCTGACCTGAGATCGAGCCACAGAAGGTCGCCGTCGGCGAGGGCCTTCTCGACTAGCTTCGGCTCTGCGTCGGCCGACGATCCATCGAGCCGAAAGAGCTTCCCGTCCATGACCGAAATTGTATTGTCCCAAATATCCGCCGCGACCCGTCCAGCCACGGGGGATCCGTCAGCTGAAGACGCGCTGCATCACAATCAAGTAGTTCCGGGCCGACGGGCCTCCCGGCTCAGTGTTTGCCAGCGGGCGACGGGTAGCCAGGAACTCGTTCTGCGGGCGGGAGCGTCTCGTAGATGGTCACCGCGCCGTTCGTCGTGAACACGTCCGGGGGAACGGCAGGCCACTGGCCCGGCAGGTATCGCTTGCCGCCCTGGACGTATTCGTACAGGCCCTTGCCAGGGTGGTTGAGCTCGTCCGGTCCGACCGCGTTCGGGTTCCACCAGATCTCGGTAGCGTCGTCAATCCCTAGGTAGTCGGTCTGCGGCCAGATCCCGTGGTTGCCGTACGTGATCATGGGCTCGGTCAGTGCCTCCGGCGGTTTCGGCGCCGCGAACAGGGCGGCCAGGAAGTTGGCTGGCGTGAGGTTCGGGCCAGTGCCCTGAACCCCGACGAACAGCAAGGTCACAAGCGGGGTAGTGGTGGCCGCGCCAGTGGCTGCCGGCGGGTTCTTGCCATAGAACCAGTGGTAGAGGTAAATCGATCCGCTCACCGATGGATCTGTGCGCGCGCCGAGGAAGCTGATGCCGAAGGCGTGCGCCCACTGTGACTGGTCATAAGTTCGCGCGAAGATTGCCGTATCTGTCAGCACGGATCCGGAGACGATCCACTCCGGGTGGTAGTTCTGACTGGTCGCCGTCCTAGTCAGGGACCCAGGAGCGACTGGATCGCCGCTGAAGATGACCGACGTCACCCCGGCTGCCTTGAGCTTCGCGATCAGGCCGACGGAGTCGATAGTGGTCGGCGAGGTGTACGCAAGCCGGGCCGCTAGCCTGACGCCGAATTTCGCAAGGCTCTGCACGAAGTGATCGGTCTGGATCTCCGAATCCTTTCCGGTCGAGATGTACACGAGCCCGAATTTGCGCGCCTGCTGGTGCATGGCCGGGTCGCCGGCAAAGGCTGCGGGCCGGCCCTTGAGCTGCGCACCGATGTAATCGGCCAGCTGAATCTGCGCTTCATCGGCATTCATGCCCAGACCGATGACGTACGGGGAGTGCTGCGCGTAGTAGCTGCTTGGCTGACTCGGCATGCAGTCGATGCAGAAGATCTTGTTGGCCACGATCTCCTGACCGAAAGCCGCCGTCAGCACTGGTCCGCCAATGACGGCGAAGGGCTTGATGCTCTGGACAATGGTTGTAGCGTCGGCCCGCGCCGCCACGTCATCAATAACGGGGCCGGTCGCAACGAACGGTACCAGGTCGATTTTGCGACCGTACGTCTCGTAGTACGTCTGGAGGAACTTTGCGTAACGCTGCACAGTCTCGATGGTCTGCTGGTTGGTATCGGTATCGGAGATCGCGCCTTCGATGTAACTAAGCACGGGGTCCTTAGGTTCAGGCAGGTAAAGGACCACCTTGATCGAATGGGCTGTCACTCCCTGATACGTGGCCCCTCCGTTGGTGCCGTTGAACGGCGCATAGCACTGGCCGGCGAAGTAATACGGGATCTTGAGCTTGCCGGTGCTCGTGTCGCAGCGATTCCCCCAGTCGATCGACGCCGTCTTCCCTTCTGCCGCTGCCTGGGTCCAGGAAAGCGCCTTGGCGGCGTGCGATCCGTTACCGGCCGAGGCTGCGTTCGAGCTGGCCTTCGAGCCATTACCCCGTGTTGCCAGTACCACGGCAGCCACTACGGCGAGCGCAGCCAGGATCGCGATCATCGGTCCGTAACGTCGCACGAACATGCTGCGCGGCGGCGGTGCTGAGGGTTGCATCGGCGGATCCTCCTGGTCTGAGTGGCTGCCAAGGTCAGGTTTGGAGGGCTCCCGAGCGGCCAATGGCAGCCGCGTTGTCGCCCAGGTAGGAACTGATCACCATCGGGTCGTGCAGTACTTTCGCCGGCGGCCCGGCGGAGATGATCCGTCCGCCGTCTAGAGCCACAAGCCGGTCGGCCACGGCAGTTATCAGCGGCATGTCGTGCTCGACAAGGATCAAGGTTGCGCCCAGCTCATCGCGCAGCCGCAGTAGCAGGGGAGCCAGCGCTTCTGACTCGCGCTGAGCAATGCCGCTTGAGGGTTCATCGAGCAGCACGACACTCGGGCTGTGCGCGATGACGCAGGCGAGGTCGACCACTCGGCGCATGCCAGTGGACAGCTCGTGCACAAACTTGCTGCGGGCAGTTTCCAGGCTGAGCATCTCGATCAGCTCGGTTACCCGCTTACGCACGGCCTGTTCCGAATCGAACGCGCGCGGAAGGTGCAGGGCTGGGCTGACCGCGTCCTTCACCGCAACCCACCGCTCCAGCGCAACTGCGATGGTCTCTTCGACGGTGAGGGCCGGGAACAGCTGCGCGTCCTGAAACGAACGGCCTAGTCCGAGCCGGGCTCGCTGATCGGGGCCGAGCCGGGTTAGGTCGCGGCCCTGGAGCAGCACCTGGCCGCCGTCGGCTCGGATGAAGCCAGATATGACATCCAGCAAGGTGGTCTTGCCGGCGCCGTTAGGCCCGATGATTCCGACGACCTCGCCCGCGGTGGCGACCAGCGACACGCCGCCCACCGCCTCGATACCGCCGAAGCGGACACGGACGTCGACTAGCTCGACGGCGGCCGTCAGGGCCTTGGCCGCAGCGCCGCGGTCATCGATCGCAGGCGGTCCGGCCGGCGCCGATCCGTCCGCGGGCGAACTTGCATCGCTCGGCACTGCGTGAGCTGCATCTAGCGTCGGCGTCTCCGGTCGCGCCGCGGTGCGGACGCCTGCGCCGGCGCCTTCGAGGAAGACAGACCGCAGGATGTCTGGCCGCGCCAGCAGCTCGGCGGTCGGGCCATGGAAGCGGATTTCGCCCTTCTCCATGAAGTACGCAGTCTCGGCGATGGTCAGGGCCAGATTGACTGACTGCTCGACGATGATCACCGTCGTGCCATGGTCGCGAATCCTTGAAATCATGGGGAGGAGTTGCGCGACGACCGCCGGCGCCAGGCCCAGGGAGAGCTCGTCGATCAGCAGCAGCCGCGGTCGGCCGAGGAAGGCCATGCCGAGCGCGAGCATCTGCTGCTCGCCACCTGACAAGTTGCTGGCAGGCTCGGCCAGCCGGGTCCGCAGGATTGGGAACTGGTCCAGCACTGCGGCCGTGCGAACGCCAAGCTCCTCGGTGCGATTGCGCTGCAGCCAGCCGGCCACTCGCAGGTTTTCCGCCACGGTCAGCGACGGGAACACCCGGTGGCCGCCGGGTACTAGCCCGACCCCGAGGGCGGCGATCTCGTTAGGCGGCGCGTGAGTGACGTCGCGCCCGTCGAAGATCACCGCGCCCCTGTCCGCCTCGACAACACCGCAGATGGCTTTCAGCAGGGTCGACTTTCCTGCGCCGTTGGTGCCGAGCAGAGCGACGATCTCACCCTCGTCGACCTCGAACTCGACGTCGAATAGCACCTGCACGTTGCCGTAGAACACCTGCAAACCGCGGCACAAGACGAGCTTCACGCGGCCGAGACGGCGTTCATGCAAGACCTCAGAGCGGGCCGCGGCCATGGTCCAGACCTGGAGAATGTCTTGATTGAGCACCCGGCCCGATCCGGCGAGGACGAGCCCGCCGAGCACAAAGACCGGCGTCATGATCAGCATTCCGGGCCGGATACCGATGTGATCAGACACCGCACCGACGATCGGGAGCACCAGCAGGCCTGGGATCACCCAGATCGCGCCCATGGAGAAGCCCATCGAGCGAGTTCGGGGCGGGATGCCGAGCGACAGTGCGGCGAACACGCCCGGCCCGACAATCGCCAAGCTAGCTGCGATGGCCATGTTTGCCACGATCGTGAGCCAAAGCCACGGCGATAGCGCGAAGAGAGCTGCGAGCCCGCCGCACGCGAACGCGGCGCCGGCCAGGAACCGCATGATCAGCGCTGGGTTGCGAGTGATCAGCTTCGATCCGAATCGGGCTCCGATGAGCAGCCCGACCAACTGGGCCGGTTCCGTGATAGCCGCGATGTAGGCGCGGTGCACGGTTCCGAGGCCGAACGCATGCTGGTAGAGCAGCGCGGCCAGGGAGGCGAATCCGATTATTGAGGCGGCCAGGAACGGCAGGGCATAGAAAACGCGGCGCAGGCTGGCGATCTTCCACACCATGCGCCACGCCTCGGCGAACGATGGCGATGGCTCCTCGGTGTGCAAGGCGTCCCCCACCATTCCCATGGCTTCCCGCTCCTGCACGCCGCGTACTGGCTCGACCAGCCGCAAGCCCAGGATGACCAGGACGACCGTCGGGACCGCCAGCACGATGAAGGGCACCCGCCAGCCGAGCCAGGCTGCGAGCACGCCGGCCAGCAGCGGACCCACCAGGGCGCCAAGCGCGTTGGCGACGCGGTAGAGCGAGAAGACACGCGGGCGGGCCGCAATCGGGAACCAGTCCGAGATCAGCGAGTTGTGCGTAGGCAAGGCAGTGGCCTGGCCCAGGCCCGAGCCTGCTCGCATGATGACGAGCAGCCAGGCGAAGACAGCCACTCCGGTGCCGAACGAGAACAGCGCGAACACCGACGCGCCTATGAGCATCAGGCGCACGCGGTTGCCGGTGTCAGACCACTGCGCGATCGGCACCGTGAGCGACAGCCCCAACAGCGCGGCTACCGCGACAAGAGAGAGGACGGCCGCGTTACTCATGTGGAACGATCGCTGGATGTTCGGGATTAGCAAGCCGAACGAGTCCCGGTCCATCTCCTCGACCATGTTGAGCCCGAACAGGATGGCGAGGGCATAGACCGGACCGCCGCCCGACAGGTCGGTAAGCCATCGTCCGGGATGCCCCACAGCGAACCTGACGCGCTCTGCTCGCGTGGCCGATTCCGGCGTGGCCAGTGGCGCGATGGGAATCACGACGGGCCTCCCGCGGATGGCGCGAGATCCGCGGATGGCGCGAGATCCGCAGGAGCCGCATCACGCTGACGAGCGTCTGCGAGCAGGGAGGGCACGATCAATCCCCGGCGATCGGCAATCCACCGCAGCCCCGCGTCACGCACCCGGAAAACCACCTGGCCTAGGCCACCCGGAATGATCATCAGGACCAGCAGCACGCCGACAGCAGATGCGAGGGTCTGCCACTGGGCGCCGGGCAGCCACCACTGCGCGCCTTCCAGGTAAAGCGATCCCAGCGCGGCCCCCAGGAGAGTGCCCAGGCCGCCCACTACGGCGGCGGTGAATATCACGAAGCTCTGCTGGGGCGCGTAGGTATCAGGGCCGAAGCCCCCAAGCAGTTCGACCAGGAGACATCCGCCGAGCGCGGCGAGAAATCCGGAGACGGCGAACGCCGTCAGCTTTGCCCGCAGGACGTTGACCCCGAAGGCCTGGGCTGCACGTTCGTTCTCGCGCAATGCCAGCAGCACTCTGCCTGTGCGGCTCCTGCGGATGCCGCGCACAGCGAGCACGGCTAGCGCTAGTACCCCTAGGCAGACGTAGTAATAGGTCCGCTGCGACGCCACGCTGATGCCACCGAACAACCGTGGCCGGATTACGACTGAATTCGGATCGGGGGCCCAGGAGAAGTGCTGGATGTTGAGCAGGTAGGCCGATGTCGCCATCGCGAACGCCAGGGTGGTCACGGCCAGGAAGAAGCCGCGCAGCCT
>DATIOU010000203.1:0-85914 GCA_035472835.1 Streptosporangiaceae bacterium
ACTGACCATCGAGATGGAGTGGCTACGGAGTATGGGCCGGGAGTGGGCTGGCCCGAGGATAAGAACACCACACACTGGCTTGAGAATCGAGGAACGTCCTCGGCGGTGGAGATCTCGGTCGACATAGTCAGGGCAAGCTGAAGCCCCGACATCTAACCTCGCCTCCCACCAACACGCTGCAGCGGCCTCGTCTCCAGTGCTGCTCATCCGCTGAGGTAGCCGACCAACTACCGCTCGACCCAGTAGTTGAAGGTGTAGGTCTGGCCGGGCTCGGCGACCACACCGGCGCCGCCGCCGACCTACTACCCGCCGACGTCGACACTGTCCTCGAGGCCGTCAAGAACTGCGCGGCCGGTGCGCGCTAACGTGATCAAACTCGGGTCAGTTGCGGCCGACCCCGCCGGACGACTCACCGCGACGCCCATCGACCTCCTCTACCGCGATCCCCGGTGCGCACTAATTGAGCCAACTCGGATGTGCACGGGATGGCCCCGTCCTCGCCGGTGTTTTACGTACTTTGTACCATCCGCGGCTCGACCGCAGCGGCGCCTAAGACGTCTCAATCCCCAGCTGCACCACTTTTCACGGCTGAGGTGCGCCTGAACCGGACAACTCGGGCGCAGAACTGCACCTGCGCCGTGAAATATGAGAATCGATCATGAAAGACGGGCGTAGCCGAGGTCGGTATGTCTGGAACATCCTGATCGTGGTCGGCCACGCTATCAGTACCGCCCTCAAACCACACGAAACGGCCCGACCGCTGCACTGCCGTCCCGGGCTCGCGGTAGACGGGCATAGATCACGACGTGCTTGGCCACCGAGCCTGGCGCCCTCTTCACGCCGACCATTCGGCCGGGCAACCGAGCTCGAGGATGTCGTCCCGGTTGTCGGCCCGTTTCGTGCGGGCCGGGTGCCGGCCGGGTGCCGGGCCGGGTGTCGGGTCGATGGCCGGGAGCCCGGTCGTCGCGCGAGGACCGACACGGACCGATCACGGGCTGGCGCGGAGCGAGCGGACGTCGATGGTCTGGGTGAGCTCGACCGCGCTCGCGAGGCGGCAGTCGTGGGTTACGAGGATCAGCGTGCACGAATAGGCGGCGAGTGCCTGCTCGAGTTGCTCGATGGCCTCGATGTCGAGGTGATTCGTCGGTTCATCGAGGACAAGGAAGTTGACCCCGCGAGCCTGGAGCAGGGCCAGGCCGGCACGCGTCCGCTCACCGGGGGAGAGCGCACTGGCGGACCGCAGCGCTGCGTCGCCGGGCAGCCGGAACTTGGCCAGCAGCGTGCGCCCTTCCTCGGGGCTGAGGCCGGCCGCCGACCTCACGACGTCGACAACGGGCTCGTCGGTCGCGAACTCGCGGCGCGTCTGGTCCAGTTCGCCAATCACAACGTTCGGCCCGACGTGCCTCCGGCCTTTCAACAATGGACATCGGCCTAGGAGGGTGTCGACTAGCGTCGTCTTGCCTGACCCGTTGGGCCCGGTGATCCTGATCCGGTCGGCTGGCCCGATGGTGAGCGTGGCCGGTCCGAGCGTGACGTCGCCGCGACTGACGACGGCGCCGGTCAGGGCGACAGCGACGTCGTCGGCCCGTTTCGCCTGACCTATATCGAGCTGGAGCCGCCAAGGTTCGCGCACCTCCTCGGGCGCGTCCTGGTCCAGTCGCGCGATCGCCTTGTCGATCTTGGCGGCGCCGCTTCCCGCATGCTGGGCGCTGGCGATCTTGAAGGCCTTGATGTGTTTGTCGGGGTCGGCTTGATAGCGCGGGTTGGCCGCGCGCTGGGCTCCCGATCTGGCCCACTGGCGTTGCTGGCGAGCCGACTTGGTGAGCTGGCTGCGTTCGGACTCGTAGGCGGCGTAGGCGTCGACCGCGCGCCGCCAGGCCACGTCGCGCTCAGCGAGGTAGGCATCAAAGCCGCCGGAGAACAGCGTGCCGCCGCGGGTGAACTCATCGAGTTCCAGGATCTGGCTCGTGACCGCGGCGAGCAGCGTCCGGTCATGACTCACGAGGGCCAGGCCGGCGTTGCTGGTCTTCAGCGCGTCTCCAGCAAGGCCAGTCCCGCGTCGTCGAGATCGTTGGTCGGCTCGTCGAGGAGCAGAATGTCGGGCTGGGCCAGGAGCACCGCGGCGAGCCCGAGCCGTGCCTGCTCGCCGCCGGAGAGTTCGGCGACGTTCCGGTCCAGCAGAGATTCCCTGAGCCCGAGCTGGGCGCTGACCTGGGCGATCCGCTCTGGCAGGTCGGCGCCGCCGAGGGCGAGCCAGCGGTGCAGGGCGGAGTCGTATGCATCGTCGGCGTCGGCGTCGCCGCGCTCCAGGGCCGCGAGCGAGGCATCCAGGTCGGCCTGCGCGGCGGCTGCATGAGTTCGCCGGGCCAGGTGCTCGGCGAGGGACTCGCCAAGCTTCATGTCGGGCTCCTGGGCCAGCCTGAGCACCGCCGTGCTGGCTGGGGCCCTGGTCACTACGCCGGAGTCGGGCTGCAGGTCACCAGCCAGGACTCTGAGCAGCGTGGACTTGCCGACACCGTTCGGTGCGATGATCCCGGTGCGGTCTCCGGCGCCGATGCTGAGGCTGACGCCGTCCAGCACGACGAGGCTGCCGAAAGAAACAGTGACGTTCGAGGCAGTGAGCCTGGACATCGAAATCTCCCAAGATCACGGCCAGCCGCTGGCCCGGCCGTGCGCTATGCCCAGGTCACGTACCAAGGCGCGAGCTCAAGCCGAGCTGGCGAGCTCGCCGCCTAAAACTGCTGGTGCCTAGGCGCTCTTAAGCTGCTCGACGCGCTTGGCGATGGCCGACTTGCGGTTAGCAGCCTGGTTCTTGTGGATGACGCCCTTGCTCGCGGCCTTGTCCAGCTTGATGGACGCGGCCTGCATCGCGGTCAGCGCCGCCCCGGCATCGCCGGCGTCGGCAGCCTCGCGGAACTTGCGCACGGACGTCTTCAGCTCGGACTTGACCGCCTTGTTGCGGAGCCGGGCCTTCTCGTTCTGCTTGTTGCGCTTGATCTGGGACTTGATGTTTGCCACGCGAATGCCTCGCTACTGTTGGTCTAGGTGGTCTGGCGCCGGCACGAGCCGCAATCTCAGCGGTCCACGGCTTCGCGCCCCGTTCCACAGATGCAGCGCCAAACGCGGGCATGCAGGCAGCCAGTCCGTAAGGATAGCCGAGATCAGCCCGGCTGCTCAAACTCATACCCGCTGATGAGCGCCCCGGTGGCTGGTGGCCGGGGCACCAGGCCCGGCGTGCAACGATAGACGCGCCTACCTAAGCGATTCCAACTACGTCTCGGATGCCCTGTGTCAACAACGCCCGAACAGCAGATGCAACAGCTGTCCGCGCCCGAGCCTGCCCGGACTCCGCAGGCGGTCATCCGGAATTTCTGCATTATCGCCCACATTGACCACGGCAAGTCGACGCTGGCCGACCGGATGCTCCAGCTCACGGGCGTGGTCGACGCCAGGCAGATGCGGGCACAGTACCTCGACCGGATGGACATCGAGCGCGAGCGCGGCATCACGATCAAGAGCCAGGCCGTCCGGCTGCCATGGCGCGGTGAAGACGGCATCCAGTATGTGCTGAACCTGATCGACACCCCTGGCCACGTGGACTTCACCTACGAGGTGTCGCGGTCGCTGGCCGCTTGCGAGGGTGCGATCCTCCTGGTCGACGCGGTCCAGGGGATAGAAGCACAGACGCTGGCTAACCTGTACCTGGCTCTGGACGCCGACCTGCACCTCATTCCGGTGCTCAACAAGATCGACTTGCCCGCGGCTCAGCCGGAGAAGTACGCCGCCGAGCTAGCGAACATCATCGGCTGCGACCCGGCCGACGTCCTCAAGGTCTCGGCCAAGACCGGCGAGGGCGTCGTCGAGCTGACGAACGCGGTCGTGGCCCAGGTCCCGCCGCCGTCCGGGGATCCGGACGCGCCGGCCAGGGCGCTGATCTTCGACTCGGTCTACGACACCTACCGCGGTGTGGTCACGTACGTGCGAGTCGTCGACGGCCGGCTGTCCCGCCGCGAGCGCACCCTCATGCTGTCGACCAGATCCGTCCACGAGACGCTGGAGATCGGGGTGATTTCGCCGGAGCCGGTGCCATCCGACGGCCTCGCCGCCGGCGAGGTCGGATATCTGATCACGGGGGTCAAGGATGTCCGCCAGGCCCGGGTCGGTGACACGCTCACGACGCTCGCCCGCCCCGCGGCCGAGCCGCTAGCGGGCTACGCGAACCCCAGGCCCGTGGTGTTCTCCGGCCTTTATCCGGTGGACGGCGACGACTACCCCGAGCTGCGGGACGCGCTGGACAAGCTGCGACTGAACGACGCGTCCCTGGTCTACGAGCCGGAGACGTCCACGGCGCTTGGCTTCGGCTTCCGCTGCGGCTTCCTGGGCCTGCTGCACATGGAGATCATCAGGGAGCGGCTGGAGCGCGAGTTCGACCTGGTGCTGATCTCGACCGCGCCGAACGTCGTCTACCGCGTCGTCCTGGAGTCCGGAGACGAGATGATCGTCACCAACCCGAGCGAATTCCCGGCCGGGAAGGTGAGTCAGATCTTCGAGCCGATAGTGCGGGCTACGATCCTCGCGCCGTCCGACTACGTCGGCGCGATCATGGAGCTGTGCCAGAGTCGCCGGGGTGTCCTGCTCGGCATGGACTACCTGTCCGCCGAGCGGATCGAGATCCGGTACACAATGCCGCTTGGCGAGATCATCTTCGACTTCTTCGACCAGCTGAAGTCCCGCACCCGCGGCTACGCCTCGCTCGACTATGAGCCCGCTGGCGAGCAGGAAGCCGACCTGGTGAAGGTCGACATCCTGCTCCAGGGCGTGCCCGTCGACGCCTTCAGCCAGATCGTGCACACCGACAAGGCACGCGAATACGGTTTGAGCATGACCGCCAAGCTCAAGGAGCTGATCCCGCGCCAGCAGTTCGAGGTGCCCATTCAGGCCGCCATCGGCTCCCGGATCATCGCGCGCGAGAACATCCGCGCCATCCGAAAGGACGTCCTCGCTAAGTGCTACGGCGGTGACATCACCCGCAAGCGCAAGCTGCTCGAAAAGCAGAAGGAAGGCAAGCGCCGGATGAAGGTCATCGGCCGGGTCGAGGTGCCGCAGGAAGCCTTCGTCGCCGCGCTGTCAACCGAGCAGGGGCCTGACAAGAAGCGCTCCTAGCCGCCTGGGCCGCCCGGCGGGGTCGCGTTCGCGCCGATGACGATCACGACGATGACGAGCGCGAAGTACACCACGCCCAGGATGCCGAGTATCAGGCCCGCGATGGCCATTCCGCGTCCGCGCTCGCCGCGAAGCCGGATCTGCTTCAGCGCGATCGCGCCGAAGACGATGGCCGGGATGGCCGCCACGATGTTCCCGACGATTGCCAGGCCGAGCACGAACTGGACGAGGCCGCACACCAGGGAGGTGATGGCGAACGGGTTGTTCCGGACCGCCATCGGCGCGTAATACTGCGGCTGGTATCCATACGGACCAGCGGGGAACGGGGCCGACGGGTATTGCCCGGGCGAGAACTGGCCCGGTGGGATCTGGCCGGCTGAGAACTGCGCAGGTGGGTTTGCTCCGGGCTGGCTGACCGGGCCGGGCTGGCTGACCGGGCCGGGCTGGCTATACGGGCCGGGCTGGCTATACGGGCCGGGCTCGCTATACGGGCCAGGCTGGCTGAACGGGCCAGGCTGGCTGAACGGGCCGGGCTGACCGAATGGAGGCGCCTGCCCCGGCGGAGCCCACGGGTCAGCTGCGGCCGGGCTGAACCCCGGCGGCTGGAGCGGCTGGGCCGCTGCCTGGGCTGATCCTGGCTCCGGTCCAGCGCCGGGCTCTGGCAGCTGCTGGGTGTCCTGGGCCGACACCTGCGCCGGCGCGGTCGCCGGCTCGGTGTAGGACGGCCCCGACGCTGTGGGCTCATCTGCCCAGGCAGTTGGTGCCGACTGTGACCAGGATTGAGGCGTACGCGAGCTGAAGTCGCCGACCTGCTCGGATTCTTGGCTATCGGGTGTCTCTGCGTTCATCGGGAGGTGATTTCCGTTAGTTGGATGGCTGAGGGGTGACGCCGTTGAAGTTGTTCACGTTCGTCGCAAAGGTATTGACGAGCGCGATGAGGACGACGAGCAGGATCACGAAGAGGATGATCCCGACGATGCCGAGCACCAAGCCCGTCAGCGCCATGCCGTGGCCATCTTCGCCTGACACTCGGATCTGCTTCAGCGAGATTGCACCGAGGACGATCGCGGCGATGCCAGCAAGCGGCCCGAGGATGAGCTGGCCGATCGAGCAGCACAACGCGGCGATAGCCAGCCCGTTGGTCCGTCGGCCCGGCGCCTGTGGCCAGCCGGCCCCGACGTGCACGTACGGACCGGCCGGACCATAAGTCGGCGGGGGCGGCCAGCCTGGCTGCTGCCCGGACTGGGCCTGTCCGAACTGGGCCTGCCCGAACTGGGCCTGCCCGGACTGGTCGTGCCCGATCTGGTCCTGAGGCTGCTCTGCAGAACCTGAGCTCATTGATTCCCCCTGCCACCGCCACGTGGGTGCTGCGCCCAGTATCGACCCACGGCGCCAAAACGGCGAGCGGTTGGCCCGATATATGGGTGATTGCCGGCCAGGCGTCCTGAGGTGCATGTGGTCGCAGGCGCCTTTACTCGTTCGACGGGTGTGCCGCGGTCAGCTAGCGTCATGAGCATGCCAGGCGCCCGGGTCATATCGTTCAACTGCGGCCAGATCGCTGACCTCGTGGTTGGGCGTAAGCCGGACCGGAGCGCCATCGACAAGCGCCCCGTCCCCGGCCCCGTTGACGTTGGCGCGCTCGGTCTCTACGGCGACGAGCAAGCCGACAGGCGGCACCACGGCGGGCCGGACCAGGCCCTGTACGCCTACGCTCGGGAAGACCTGGACTGGTGGACCGAGCGGCTCGGCCGCGAACTGCTCAACGGGGCCTTCGGCGAGAACGTCACGACCGCGGGCATCGACATCAGCGCGGCCCTGATCGGCGAGACCTGGCGGATCGGCGAGGTCCTGGTGCAGGTGACAGCGCCGCGCATCCCGTGCGTGACGTTCAGGTCCTGGATGGGTGAGCCAGGCTGGGTGAAGCGGTTTGCCGCGGCGGGCCGACCAGGCGCCTACCTGCGGGTGCTGGCGGCTGGCCGGGTTCAGGCAGGCGCAGGGCTGACGGTGGTGGCAACTCCGAGCGAGGCGGTGACCGTCGCGGAGTCGATGCGCGCCTGCTACGGCGACCGGGACATCATGCGCCGGCTGCTCACGGTCGAAGGCCGCGGGATGAAATGGGACGGTATAGGCGCCGACGTCCTTAGCGCAGTGTGACGAGCGGGGCGTACTGATCATGGCTGGGCAGCCGCCTGACGGCGAGCCGATGCCCGTTGACGGCGGTCTGCCGGTGGCGGCTGCGGAGTGGCTCGGCGAGGCGCCGTTCGGTGTTTACGTGCACGTGCCGTTCTGCCAGACGAGGTGCGGCTACTGCGACTTCAACACCTACACCGCTGCTGAGCTTGGCGCTGGCGCGTCACGCGAGTCCTACGCGGCGCTGGCCATCGCGGAGATACGGCAGGCAGGCCGAGTTCTGGCTGGCCGTGCGGGCCCGGTGCAGACCGTGTTCGTTGGCGGCGGGACGCCGACGCTACTGCCGCCGGGTGCCCTGATCGCGATCCTGCAGGCGATCGAGGCAGAGTTCGGCCTGGCGCCGAGCGCGGAGGTGACGACGGAGGCCAACCCGGAGACCGTCGACGAGCGCATGCTGGCGACCCTGCGAGCTGGCGGGTTTACCCGGATCTCGCTGGGCATGCAGAGCGCGGTGCCGCACGTGCTGGCCGTGCTAGACCGGGTTCATAGCCCCGGACGGCCGGAGCAGTGCGTGGCGTGGGCGCAGGCGGCCGGCTTCGACCACGTGAGCCTGGACCTGATCTACGGCACGCCCGGCGAGAGCGACGCCGACTGGGCAGCGTCGCTGGAAAGCGCCATCGGGGCTGGCCCGGACCACATCTCGGCGTACTCGTTGATCGTGGAACAGGGTACGAGGCTGGCGGCCATGATTCGGCGCGGCGAGCTGCCCATGCCGGACGACGACGTACTTGCCGATCGGTACCTAATGGCCGACGACCGGCTCGCCGCTGCCGGTCTGCACTGGTACGAGGTCTCCAACTGGGCGGCCGCACCGTCGGCCCAATGCCGGCACAATCAGCTCTACTGGACCGGCGGGGACTGGTGGGGAGTCGGCCCGGGCGCCCACAGCCACGTCGCCGGCGTCCGCTGGTGGAACGTGCGCCATCCGGCCGCGTATGCGCAGCGGCTTGGCGCAGGCGTTAGCCCCGGGCAGGCGAGGGAGGTACTGACGGACGCGGAGCGCGCCACCGAGCGGATCATGCTGCAGACGCGCCTGGCATCGGGCTGTCCTGTCGGCGAGCTCAGCCCGGCCGGACGGCAGGCCGCGGCCGAGGCGGTGGCTGACGGTCTTGCCAGCTGCGATGCGCTCCAGGCCGGAGTCGTTCGGCTGACCCTGGCGGGCAGGCTCCTCGCGGACGGGGTCATCAGGGGAATCACGGCCTGACGCCAGCACACCCCTACGCCGAAACTGGCCATTGGCCACTATTTATCGCAAAACTGAGGCACATTCGTAGCCGGCTGGCAGATTCGCTGGCCTGTGCCGGGCCGCGATTTCGGCCATAGACTTGGCACTCAGGACCCAGGAGTGCCAGGGAGGTGAGCGCGTGCTCGACGACAGGAAGCTGGCGGTCTTGCGAGCCATCGTGGAGGATTTTGTCTCCACGAACGAGCCGGTCGGCTCCAAGTCCCTGGTGGATCGACATAATCTCGATGTCTCGCCGGCCACCATCCGCAATGACATGGCTGTCCTTGAGGAGCAAGGCTTCATCGTCCAGCCGCACACCAGCGCCGGCCGGATCCCGACTGACCAGGGCTACCGGCTGTTCGTCGACAAGCTGTCGGGGATCAAGCCGCTGTCGTCGGCGGAGCGCCGCGCCATCGAGACGTTCTTGATCGGGGCGTACGACCTGGACGACGTCGTGATGCGGACGGTTCGGCTGCTGGCGCAGCTAACCAGGCAGGTCGCGGTCGTCCAGTATCCATCCCTGACCAAGTCCGCGGTCCGTCACGTTGAGCTCGTCCCGCTCACCGACAAGCGGCTGCTGCTAGTGCTGATCACCGACACCGGCCGTGTCGAGCAGCGCACGGTGGACCTGCCCGGTCCGATCGGCGAGGAGTCCATCACCCAGCTGCGGGCTGTGCTCAATGCGTGCCTCGACGGCCGCAAGCTCTCCGACGTGGCATCCGTCGTGGCGGAGCTGCCAGAGCGAGTGACCCCAGTCGAGCGGCCCAACGCTGCCGCAGTGTTCTCGGTGATCGTGGAGACCCTGGTCGAGCGGCACGAAGAGCGCGTCATCGTGGGCGGTGCGGCGAATCTCACCCCGGCAGACTTCTCCAGGGGATTGCGCGAGGTCCTCGAAGCGTTGGAAGAACAAGTAGTTCTCATGCGCCTCCTCGGCGAGTCTGGCGACCATGCAACGGTGACAGTCCTCATCGGGTCGGAGAATGAGGTGCAGGGGCTGCGGAACACGTCCCTGGTCGCCACCGGGTATGGCACCGGCGACCAGTCACTGGCCAGGCTCGGAGTACTCGGTCCGACCAGGATGGATTACCCGACAGCGATGGGAGCAGTACGCGCAGTGGCACGATATGTCGGCCAGATCCTGGCGGAGTCCTAGGAATGCCTGTGGCAAATGACTATTACGGGATCCTCGGGGTCCGCCGCGATGCTGGCCCCGAAGAGATCAAGAAGGCATATCGCAGGCTAGCCCGCGAGCTGCACCCAGACGTGAACCCGGATCCGCACCTCCAGGAGCGCTTCAAGGAAGTCACGCAGGCATATGAGGTCCTCTCGGACCCCGAGAAGCGCCAGATGTACGACCTGGGGGCGGATCCCTTTGCCCGGGCCGGGGCGGGCCCAGGCGGCTTCGGCGCCGCCGGGTTCCCCTTCAGCGACCTGATGGATGCCTTCTTCGGCGGCAGCGCCGCGCCGCGCGGACCCCGAAGCAGAGCCCGGCGCGGGCGCAACGCCACGATCCGCGTCGACTTGGATCTTGCCGAGTGCGCGTTTGGCACCACGCGAGAGCTGGTCGTGGACACCGCCGTCGTGTGCCCCACGTGCTCTGGGGAGGGCACGGCGCCCGGCACGCACCCGGCCACGTGCGACGTGTGTAACGGGCGCGGTGAGGTCAGCCAGGTCACCAGGTCGTTCATCGGCCAGATGATGACCTCGCGGCCGTGCCCCGGGTGTGGCGGCTTCGGCACCGTCATCCGCAAGCCGTGCCCCGAGTGCGATGCGGATGGCCGGGTCCGGACCCGGCGCACGATCAAGGTGCGTATCCCGGCGGGCGTCGAGGACGGAACGCACATCCAGCTCGCGGGCGAAGGCGAGACCGGCCCCGGCGGTGGCCCGGCTGGCGATCTGTTCCTGGAGATCGTCCAGCTGCCGCATCCGATATTCGAGCGCCGCGGTGACGATCTGCACTGCACGGTGACGATACCGATGGTCGCCGCCGCGCTGGGCGCGACCTTGACTGTTGACACCCTGGACGGCCCGGCAGACCTGGACATTCGGCCCGGTACGCAGTCCGGGCAGGCGATCCCGATGGTCGAGCAGGGGACCGAGCGCCTCAACAGCTCGGGCCGCGGCGACCTGATCTTTCACGTCACTGTCGAGACGCCGAGCAAGCTGGAGCCGGAGCAGGAAGACCTGCTGCGCCAGCTGGCCAAGCTGCGCGGCGAGGAGGCCCCGCCGGGCAAGTTCGCGCCGGGCCAGCAGCGCCTCTTCTCGCGCCTGCGCGATGCCTTCAACGGCCGCTGAGCCTCAGGCGGTCCGATCCTGAGGCCGCCGGTCTTCGTCGCGGCCACGGCCGACCTCGCTGCGGAGCACCTCGTGCTGCGCGGCCAGGAGGGCCGGCACGCTAGCACGGTTCGCCGCCTCGTACCCGGCGAGCGAGCTGACATCACCGATGGTTCTGGCCTGGTGGCGGAGTGCGTCGTGACGGCGGCCAGGCCAGGCGAGCTCGAGCTGTCCGTGCTCGACCGGCGCACCGAGCCGTGTCCGGCACCGACGGTCGCCGTGCTGCAAGCTATACCGAAGGGTGATCGCGGCGAACTCGCCGTCGAGCTGCTCACAGAGGTCGGAACTGATGTGATCGTCCCGTGGGCCGCGGACCGATGCGTCGCGGTCTGGCGCGGCGAACGCGCCGTGAAGTCCCGGGCACGATGGACCTCAGCGGCCGAGCAGGCTGCCAAGCAGTCGAGGCGGGCTTGGTTCCCGGCCGTGGAGGCGCCAGTGGACCTCGCCGGAGCGGTCCGGCGCGTCCACGGGGCTGCCTTGGCTATCGTGCTCGACCCAGACGGGACCGAGTCGGTCGCTGCCGTCGGGCTGCCCGACGATGGGGAGATCGTCGTTGTGGTCGGCCCGGAGGGTGGCATCACGCAGGCGGAAAGCGATGCCCTGGCGAGCGCCGGGGCCGTCGGCGCCCGGCTCGGACCCACGGTATTGCGGGCATCGTCAGCTGGCGTCGTCGCAGCGGGGATCCTGCTGAGCCGCACCGGTCGCTGGCGCTGAGCATCCGCCGGCGTCAGCTGCCGTTGAGCTTGCCGAAACCGATGACCGCTGGATGC
Organism: Streptosporangiaceae bacterium; assembly: GCA_035472835.1. Classification (GTDB taxonomy): domain Bacteria; phylum Actinomycetota; class Actinomycetes; order Streptosporangiales; family Streptosporangiaceae; genus JAJYUU01. The sequence continues at coordinate 11,683 of DATIOU010000203.1, forward strand.
GCGCTGGGATGCAGCGTCGCTCCGAGCTGGTTGCGTGCGGGTTTCTTCGTGGCGCACGGCGTCGGTGACGGGCGGACTACCGAGATCCGGGTGAGCACCGCAGACTTGGCCAGGCTCGCCACGGCCTCAGTCGGGCCGGCTCCCGTCGGCGCCATCGCCGCGTTGGCTACGCCCGCCGTCGGGGTAGTGCTCGCACCGGGGGATGGGCTGTCACTCACCGTAGGCGTGGGCGAGGCGCTCGATGAGCCGCTCGGCGACGCGGCCGGGCTAGTGCCCGGGGTCTGGCCGCTCGACGTCGAGGCCGACGGCGCGCCACGGGACGGCTTGGGCGTCACGCAGGAGCCCGGTTTAGTCTTGCTCCCCGCTGAGCCGACCGAACCGACCGACGACTGGCTCCGCGTGTTGGTGCCGCTTGCGCCGCCGTGCGTGTTGCCGCCCCCGCCGCCTCCTGTCGGGTGCGTCGAGTTTGAACCTGCCGGGAAGATCGCTTGCTGGGCGGAGAAGGCCACGTACGCGCCCGCCGCGACGATGAAAACCGTCACGCCGAGCGCGGCGGCAGGGCGAAGCCAGCTGAGGGTGCGCGACGTCCGGCCGCCTGACGCCACGCTCTGCGGGCCAAAGCGGTCCCACGCCAGGCGAGCGACGCTAAGCAGCCACTCCAGGAACCGCCGCAGTTCCGCCGGACCGCGCATGCGCGCGTCCGTCCAGGCCGCTTCGGCCCAGGCAACTGCCACCGGACGCGGGGGGCTCAGCCGAGCCTGAATCAGCTGCAGGCCGTCGGCCCGCGGCTGGATGCCATCCGCCAGGTGCAAGGCCCGACGCAGTACGTCGCGCTCGTTCACGGTGCTCATGCGTCACGCTCCAGCACGGTGCGGAGCGCTTGCATTGCCCGGGCGGTGTGGCTCTTTACCGCTCCCTTGCTGATACACATCGCGTCGGCGATCTGCGCTTCAGACATGTCAGCGTAGAACCGTAGCACCAGGGCCTCGCGCTGCCGCGGCGGCAACGTGCGCAGAGCGGCTATCACCGCCGATCGCTCCAACAGGGCGATGGCACCATGCTCGGCGCTTGGCTCGTCCGGGGCAGTCTTGGGCGCGTTCCGCTCGACGACGGTGCGGTGTCGCAGGACAGAGCGTGACCGATTCACTACCGACTGTCGCAGGTAAGAGAGGGCTTTCTCGCTGTCCCGAAGGCGGCGCCACGCGCCGTGCATCGCGACAAACGAGTCCTGCACAACTTCCTCCGCGATTCCAGTGTCCCGGACCAGCAGCGCTGCGAGCCGCACCAGGGAGCGGTAGTGAGTGGCATAGAGCTCTGTCACTGCTTCGTCGGCTACTGAGTCGGCCGGAACGGACCCTAGGGCTACATCTGCCACCAGGGTCTCGGTCACGTGTATTGGACGCGCAGCCACGTCCGGAGGTTCACTCGCTGTCATTACGGGCCTTGGCGATGTCGGGCTGGCAGCCCGACTTGGCTAGATACGTCCACTTCCCCCCACGCCCATCCATGCCTCGCATCAGCTCCCGCGCATGACTCATCCCCGAGAGCGACGGAAAGCCAGAAGCTGGCGAGCCGCTGCGGCAGAGGGCGGGTGCACCGTGGGTTCGCAGTAGGGCAACCATATATGTCAGCGGCGTTGCCGGCCCGGTACACGTTAAGATCTCCTGCGTGCCCGAGTGTCTGTTCTGTGGTATTGCGGCCGCCGAGATACCGGCGACCATAGTGTCGAGCAACCAGCGCACGATCGCCTTTCGCGACATTAATCCGCAGGCGCCCGTCCACGTCCTGGTGATCCCGCGGGAGCACTACGCCAATCTGGCCGAGCTGGCGGCCGCTGGCGACGGGCTGCTGGCCGATCTCGTCGCGCACGCCCACGAGGTAGCGGTTGCCGAGGGCATCGCCGACAGCGGCTACCGGGTCGTCTTCAACACCGGCGCGCAGGCCGGCCAGACCGTCCCGCACGTGCACGCCCACATCCTCGGCGGCCGGTGGATGACGTGGCCACCCGGGTGAGCCGGGACCAGCTGCCCGCAGCCGGAGGCCGAGCAGGCAGAGCAGGCGGATATTATTGCGAACGGGCCGGCCAGGGGTGCGGGCCGCGGCAGGGAAGGACCATTGACCGACAATTCGACTGATTCGCGCAGGGGCGGGCCGCCCAACGGCAACGGGGCCGAGAGCATGACCACTCGAGGGAGCGAGGCCCGGGCCAACGGCTCGAAGGACGGCAGCGCGCAGGTCCGGATCGTAATCCCGGACGAGCAGTCGATGGTCAGCCTGTTGGGCTCAGGCGACGAACTGCTCCGTGTTATAGAGAACGCGGTCAGCGCCGACTTTCACGTTCGCGGGAACGAGATCACCATTACCGGGCCTGCCGCCGAGACCGCCGTGGCGTCGCGGCTCTTCGATGAGCTCATCCAGCTCGCCGGCGGGGGCGCCGAGCTGACCGCGGACGCTGTCGAGCACAGCCTTTCGATGCTGCGCCGCAAGCCTGGTGCTCGTCCGGCCGAAGTGCTGAACCTCGACATCCTGTCCAGCCGCGGGCGGACCATCAGGCCTAAGACGCTCAACCAGAAGCGTTACGTCGACGCGATCGACTCGCACACGATCGTTTTCGCGATCGGCCCGGCCGGGACCGGCAAGACGTATCTCGCCATGGCCAAGGCGGTCAAGGCGCTGCAGGCCAAGGAAGTCAACCGGATCATCCTGACCCGGCCGGCCGTGGAAGCGGGCGAGCGCCTGGGCTTCCTGCCTGGCACCCTGTACGAGAAGATCGACCCGTACCTGCGGCCCCTCTACGACGCCCTGCACGACATGATCGACCCGGACTCGATTCCGCGACTCACCGCGGCCGGGACGATCGAGATCGCGCCGCTCGCCTACATGCGGGGCCGCACCCTCAACGACTCCTTCATCATCCTGGACGAGGCGCAGAACACCTCGGCCGAGCAGATGAAGATGTTCCTGACCAGGCTCGGCTTCGGCTCGAGGATCGTGGTGACCGGCGATATCACCCAGGTGGACCTGCCCGCCGGGCAGATCAGCGGCCTGCGGCTGGTGCAGGACATCCTGAACGGCGTGGATGACGTCTACTTCTCGCGCCTGACCAGCCATGACGTAGTCCGGCACAAGCTGGTGGCCGACATCGTTGACGCCTACGAGAGGTATGACGCCACGCAGGCAGCGGTCGAGCCCGGCCGGCTGCCCGCCGGCCGGCAGCGGCGCGATGGGTACCGGGGCCGGTAACCGCCTGGTGACAGGGGCCACATGAGCATCGAGATCGCCAACGAGTCGGGCGTCAACGTCGACGAGTCACACCTAGCCGGCCTCGCCCGGCACGTGCTCGATGACATGCGCGTGCACCCGCTGGCCGAGCTTTCGGTCCTGCTCGTCGACGAGCCCGCGATGATTGAGTTGCACGTGCGCTGGATGAGCGAGGAAGGTCCCACGGACGTGCTGGCCTTCCCCATGGACGAGCTGAGGCTGCCGCAGCCGGGCGGCACCCACTCCGATCACGCCACGCCAGACCCGGACGCGGCCGACGTACTGCTCGGCGACGTCGTGATCTGCCCCCAGGTGGCTGCGGCGCAGGCCAAGCAGGCTGGTCACGCGGTTCAGGATGAGATCGACCTGCTGTGCACCCACGGGATCTTGCATCTGCTCGGCTACGACCACGGCGAGCCGGAAGAGCACGCGAAGATGTTCGGCCTGCAGGACCGTCTGCTCGCCTCGTGGCGGGCTGGTGCCGGGCACGGCAGCCCTGAAGGGGCCGGGTGACGGCTGGTGGGATGGCTGTTTGTCGCCGCATTCGCGCTCATGCTGGTGGCGGGCTGGTGTACCAGCGCTGAGACAGCGCTCGTGCGCGTATCGAGAGCGGGCGCCAAGGAACTCGGCCGATCGGCAGGCGAAAGCGGCGAGCCGCTGCAGGCGGTGCTGACCGATGCACCCCGTTACCTGTCGGTGGTGCTCTTTATCCGAACTGCTGCGGAGATCAGCGCGGCCGTCCTCGTGACCGCAGTCCTGGTCACGTGGCTGGGCGTCACGTGGAAGGCGTTCCTGATCACGGCAGTGGCGATGACCGTCGCCAGCTATGCGCTGGCCGGGCTAATCCCGCGCAGTATCGGACGGCGGTACCCGGTCAAGGTGGCTGTCGCGTCCGCACGGGTGCTGACCCCCGTCATCCGCCTGCTGGGGCCGCTGCCCCGGCTACTGGCCGCGGCCGGGGCGGCGCTCACTCCTGGGCAGGAGCGCCGCGACCGCGACCGGTCTGGCACGGAAGAGGACCTGCGCGGGCTGGTTGACCTCCTTGAGCAGCGGCAGATCATCGAGCCTGGCGAGCGCGCGATGATCCACTCGGTCTTCGAGCTCGGCGACACGATTGTCCGCGAGGTCATGGTGCCGCGCACGGACATGGTGTTCGTGGAACGGCACAAGACGCTCCGGCAAGGGCTCTCCCTGGCGCTGCGCAGCGGCTTCTCCCGGATCCCGGTCATCGGCGAGAACCTCGACGACATCGTGGGTGTCGCGTACCTCAAGGACGTCATGACCCGCATCCACGAGCACCCCGAGGGGGAATCGGTCGAGACCGTGGAATCGATCATGCGCCCGGCCACCTTCGCGCCAGAGAGCAAACCGGTCGACGATCTGCTGCGGGAGATGCAGGCCAGGCACGTCCATGTCGCGATCGTCATCGATGAGTACGGCGGCACGGCAGGCCTGGTCACGATCGAGGACATCCTGGAGGAGATCGTCGGCGAGATCGCCGACGAGTACGACCGGGAGCGCCCGCCAGTCGAGTGGCTCGGCGACGACGAGGCGCGCGTCAGCGCGCGGCTGTCTGTGGAGGAGCTCGAGGAGCTGTTCGGGGTCAGCATCGACGCCGAGGACGTCGAGACGGTTGGCGGCCTGCTCGCGCATCGGCTCGGCAAGGTGCCGATCGCCGGCTCGGTCGCGACGGTATCCGGCCTGCGGCTCACCGCGGAGAGCCTGGCCGGGCGGCGCAACCGGATCGGCACCGTGACAGTCCAGCGGATCAGCCACGACGGTCAGCGGGCTCGCGCCGCCGACACCGCTGCCGTGGTCACCGGCGCCACTTCGGAAGGGAACGGGGTCGCTCCCAGCAAGCAGCCGCCGGTTTAGTATCAGCCGTGTGAGCGAGCTTGGGCCAGACGATCCTGACCCGGAAGACATCAAGATCATCACGCTGGCCCGCTCGGCCCGCGCTCGCGTCGCAGCGGCCGAAGGCGCCGCGGTGCGCGACGAGACCGGCCGGACCTACGCCGCAGCGGCGATTGCGCTGCCATCCCTGCGCCTGTCGGCACTGCAACTGGCGGTGGCTATGGCCGTATCGAGCGGCGCGACCAGCCTCGAGGCGGCAGCCCTGGTGAGCGATGGAGGCGAGCCCGATCCCGGCGACATCGCCGCGGTGCGGGAGCTCGGACCCCGGGCGACGGTGTTCCACTCGGCTCCGGACGGGACGGTGCTTGCGACCCTGCGGCCCTAGCCGCCGCCCGGTTCTCCGGCGCGGCGCCGGGATCGAGCGCTACGCCATCCGCGACTGACGCGCCAGTCATCGCCAGCTTAGCCTGCGAGCGCCCTGAGCCGCCTGCGAGCGCCCTGAGCCACCTGCGACCAGGCCCGGCTGCGCGAACACCCCGCCACGCGGCGACTGGCCACTCCTGCTCCGCCCGACGGTGTAGGTGTTGAGTGGCCAAATCGGACGGTCGTAGGTGTTCGGTTAGCACGAATTACGCATATCCTCCAGAAAAGCCCACCTAGCACCTACAACCTCGACCGAGGCGCCTCGTCGCCGGACCATATCGCCGCGACATCTACGGCATTTCGGCCTGCGCCTGCGGATGGGACACTTGCCCGGTGGCCGATGAGCAGTCGCCAATCCCGGACAGCCGGCCGGCCGCTCGGACTGGCGGGGCCGTCGTGGTGTTGCTCGGCGCCGCCGCCTGGGGGAGCACCGGCACGGCGGCGCACTTTGCCCCGGCGACCGCGACCAGCGCGTCGATCGGCGCGGCAAGGATCGCGCTTGGCGGCCTGCTGCTGCTGGCGGTCGCGACCTCCACGCGAGCGCGCCGTCTCGCAGTGCGTCGCCTGCTGCGGGCCGGAACGACGCGGCGCATGGCGATCATCGCGGCCGCCGTGGCGGTGGCCGGATACCAGTTGTGCTTCTTCGCCGCCGTCAGATCGACCGGCGTGGCGATCGGCACGGTCGTGGCGATCGGCAGTGCGCCCGTCCTGACCGGCGCGCTCAGCAGGCTCACGGGCGGCCCGCTTCTGGATGGGCGGTGGATGGCTGCCACGGTGGCCGCGGTCGCCGGATGCGCAGTGCTGGTGACCAGCGGGCAGACGGCGGGCGTCAGCGTCGCCGGCGTTGGCCTCGCCGTCGCGGCCGGGCTCTGCTACGCGATTTACGCGGTCACGGCGGCACGGCTGATCAGCGCGGACAATCCGGAGTCTGCGGTGATGGGCTTGCTCTTCGGCGGGGCGGCTGTGCTCCTGGCCCCGGTCCTGGCCGCCGGGTCGCCGGGCTGGCTACTGACAGGCCGCGGGCTGGCCGTGACGGCATACCTGGGGATCGTCACCACGGCGCTGGCGTATTTGTCCTACGGGCGCGGCTTGCGCACGGTGTCCGCGCCCGTCGCGGTCACGCTGGGCCTCGCCGAGCCAGTCGTGGCTGCCATCCTCGGGCTCGTCGTGCTGGGCGAGCGGCTCACCGCGACCGACGTCGTCGGCTTGGTCCTCGTCGGCCTGGGCCTGGCGACTCTCGTCGGCGGTCCGCGTCTAGCCGCTAGCCCCAGCCGGCTTAGCAGCCCTGGCAAGCCGGGCTGACGATGGTCACCTGACTGCCCAGATTCGCACGTGAGCAGAACTGGGCAATCTTGACACTGGGCAACAAAACCGAGTCAGCGCATCGCGCCGACGGTCTTGCGCAACGTGCTGAGGTTACGGAGGCGAGCTTCGTAGGTAGCGCCGGCCCAGAGCAGGATCGTGCCCGTGATCGCAATCGGTAGCCAGGTCGGCACCGTCTCGGCAAGTCGGCGGATCGGCGGTGCTAGCTCGTGACCCGCATCTAGCGCCGCTACGACGGCGCCGATCAGCAACGGCGCCTGTAGGCGCAGCCGCGCTCCGGTCAACGTGATCGCGGCCGCCCCGAGGCCAAGCGACAGCGGCCGGACCCAGCCATGGTCTTGCCACAGGGCGATCAGGCTCGGCAGGAGCAAGAGCGCCAGCCCAGGTCCGTACGTGAGCCAGGAGCTCAGCCGGCGTCTGCGGCGCGCCAGCTGCCAGCCGTACGCGATCCCCGCAGCCGCCGCAGGCACCGTGTATGCCTCGGGTGTACCGACTCCAGCGGCGCGAAGCCGGACACACCAGGCCGCCTCACACAGGGCGACGCCGATCCAGCAGGCCCCCCGCCGGTCGGCGCGGACGGCCACGCCCGCGCAGATCAGGCCGGCCGCCGCGAGAGCCGCGCTCGCAGGTCCGGGTCGGCTCAGGCACTGGGCTGTCCCGGCGATGACCGCGAGCCAGGCCCCTACTTCGATCGCGGTCGAAGCGCGAGGCATCTGCTTCGCGCGACCGAGCACGGCGGAGCCCTCGAGCTTTTCGCCCTGGCGTCGCACCGAGCTCAGGTACCCCGCCGCGATATGGGCGATGGCCGCGACGCCCAGGACCGCGAGCCCGGCTTGCCATGCAGCGCCACCGGCCGCGAAAGCCGCGGCTTCGGCGAGCGCGGCTGCCGACAGTACGCCCAGGCATGCTGACACAGCCCGCACCTCTGGCCGTCGCGCCAGCCAACCGCACAGCACGTAGGCAACAGCCAGGCAGCCGAGCACTATCAGCGTCGGCGCTGGCGCCGCGAGCGCCCAGGCGAGCGCGAGCACGGCGGCAGCAAGAGCTGCTCCGGCTGGCGCGAGACTCCGGCTAACCGCTGTCCATGCGGTGAGCGCGACCGCCAAGACAAGCAGCAGTCCCACCATGAGCCCGAACCGGAGGCTGCTCGCTAGTCCGGTCGGCGCCACGACTATCGGCAGCGCGACTGCGACCGTATTCAGGCTCGTTTGCCCGCCGCGCCAGGCTCCGGCAGCGGTCGCGACCGCGACGGCGCAGCCAAGCGCGACGATGACCGCCAGCGCGAGGCCGGGAATCGGCGCCTCGGTCAGGCCATGCCATGGCCGCCCGAGCTGCGCGTATGGCCGGAACAAGGCCAGCGCGAGCGGGCGTCCGTCGGCGGTGATCGCGGCGCACGCGGCGAGCAGTGCGCCGCAGCTGATGGCGACCCGCTGACGTCCGGTCCGCAGCCAGGCGGCCGAGCTGGCGGCTAGGGCAGCGACGGCGGCGAGGACTGCAAATGCGACGGCATGCTGAGCCGTCAGCACGGCGGCGAGCAGCGCAACCAGGCCGGCGGCGACGTCGAGGACAATTGCGTGGCTCGGGCGCGCGCGGCGCAGGAGCGTCGCTATCCCGACGGCGGCGACGGCAACGCCGAGCACCGCGAACGCTGTGTCCTCCACCGGCGAGCCGGTCGCGAGCGGGACCGCGCATGCCAGGCCAGTCGCGGTGGCAACAGCACATCCAGCCGCGATCCGGCCCGCGACCGCGGCAGAGGCCGCGACGAGACTGCAGATAACCGTAAGCGCGGCGAATTCGACGATCGTCGCGGCGGGCCAGGTCAGCGACCACAGGATGGCGCTTAGCGCGAGCCCCATTCCGCTGCACGAGGCGGCCATGGCAACCGCACCCTCTCGCGGGGATCTGATCAGCCCGCTCGCGCCGAGCATCGTCGCGCCTGCTGCCGTCAGCACGGCCAGCCCTGCCCAGCCGGCAAATCCAGCAGCCGGGATCGAACCGGCGGCTAGCGCGGCAATCGCCACCGCCGCCGGGCGCAGCCACGGCTGGCCCGGTCGGGGGAGCACCCAGCACGCCAGGCTGACGACTCCGAGGACGATCGCCGGCGCCAGCGTCCCGGCCAGGTGGCTGGTGGCAGTCAGCGGCGGCGGGAAGGTCGGGCCTGACCACGGGTCAGCGAGCGTATGCAGCGGGAACATGCCGGAAAGGGCGGCCGGAAGTTCGATGAGACCCGTGGCACCCGCGATTGCGGCCGATCCGGCGGCTGCGAGCCACAGGATGGCTGCCGGTCCGAGCGATCCGGCGCGCTCCGCGGCAGATTCGCGTGAGCTGCCAACTCGAGCGAGCAGGCGAGCGCCGACGGCTACGACCGCGCCGGCCAGCGTGACCGGCACCACGTGCCAGCGCGAATGGAGGTCGGCGGCCTCGGGCAGAGCCAGCCCGATGGCCAGGAGCCCGCCCGATGCAACCGCAATTGCCCGAGCCGGCACCCAAGGCACTGCGCTCCTGGCCAGCAGACCAACTCCGACGACGCCAGCGGTGACGAGAACCGCTGACGTCCAGAACCTGGCTGGCAGGCTCGGTTGCACCGCGAGCGACGTCGTCGCGCCGAGCGCGATTGCCGCGACCCATGTCACGGTCGCGGCAATCGAGCTCGTCACTGCCACGTCGGAGTGCGCGTCGCGCTTCGTCCAGCGGCTGATACCAAGGTCAGCAGCCGAGGTTAGGACCAGCGCAAGGGCAGTAGGTCCGGCGATCGGAGTTCCGCCAACCGCGCGCGCCATCGCCATAGCGGCGATCGCGCACGGCAATTGGCCCGCCACGATCGCCGCCAGCCGCGGGATCCTCAGTCGAGTAGCGAGGCCATAGGCAGCCCATAGGGCCGCCAGGGCGGCAAGCGTTGCCGCGAGCGCAACCAGTCCGCGTACCGGGAACAGCCGCTCGAGCAGGTATACATCGGCAAGCGTCAGCGCGAGCCCGACAGCAGCCACTGCCTCGGCTGTCGCGCTGAGGTGACGCCGCCTGAGCCACAGGGGCATGACCAGCACGACCGCGGTCAACGCGAGCAAGATCGCGCAACGGCCAGCGGGGCGGACGCTGCTCCAGTTCGCCACCGTGAACGCAGTCGTTGCGATCACGACCAGCGTCGCGCCGGCCGCGAGCAGCAGGCGGCCCGCCGTCCGGCGAGACATCTCGGGCTCGGCCGGTTCGCTTCCCGTCGCCGCGTTCCTGGGCGGCTTGGGGGGCGGGAGCGTGCGCTGCGCAGGCCCGGCACGACCGGGCGCGTGCGACGGCGATCCGCTGGCGCGGTCGGCGGTGCCGTGGACGAGGTCCGCCAGCAGCACCGTCCTGCGGTTGTACAGCCAGGTCCTTGCCTCGTCGATGCGCCGCAGTTCACTGTCGATCAAGCGCAGCTCGGAGGCGTGGTCGCCCGCTAGCCAGATTCCGCACGCGGGACAGCTCGGGCTGTCGACGGGAGTACCGCACGCCGGACAGCGAGCGATCGGCACGAAGCGCTCGGACTTTGCGTCGAGGTCCATGCCAAGCATGCTGCTGCGATCGCCATGCGCGCGGCATCCGTCGGGCTACCCTAATGATGACGTGCCGCTACCTAGTTACTTCTGAGTACCCGAGCCTAGGAGCTGGTAGCAGGTCCGTAACCGAGCGGAGGACGTCGCTGCGGTGGCTGTCGTGAGCCTTCAGGCGCCGCTGTGGCGATCGATCGCGGCCTTCAGGTTCGCCTCGCTGGGTTATGCAGCCATCCTGCTCGTGATCCGGCACGACAAGTACGCCCACTGGGGATGGGCGTGGGCGGTGCTCGCCGGCATGACCATGTGGACCATAGTGAGCACCGTCGCGTACGCGGTACCCGAGCGGCGAACCCGCTCACTCCTTGCTGCCGACCTGATCATCACGTCCGCGGCGGTGCTGTCTACAGCACTGGTGCAGTACGCGAACAGCACCAGCATCGGGGTCATGCCCGTCACCGCCACCTGGCTGGCCGGTCCGGCGCTGGCGTGGGCCGTCGTCGGCGGCGCGACGGCTGGCGCAGCCGCCGCGGTCGTCATCGGCGGCTGCGCCGTGCTGCTGCGCGGCGGCTTCCAGGGCACGGCTCTTGACGGCCCCATCATCTTGCTGATGGCGGCCGTCTTGGTGGGCTACATTTCCACGCTCACCGCCCGCGCCGAGCAGGCGCTGCAGCGCGCTACCGAAATCGAGGCGGCCAGCCGGGAACGTGAGCGACTCGCCCGCACCATCCACGACTCGGTCCTGCAGGTCCTGGCCATGGTGCAACGGCGCGGGGCCGAAGCTGGCGGCGCGGCGGCCGAAATCGGGCGGCTGGCTGGCGAACAGGAAGCGGCGCTGCGCGCCCTGGTAACCGGCGGTGGGCAGGTCTTGTCGCTGGCCGGCGAGCTAGACCTGAGTGCCATTCTGGCCGGGGAAGCGTCCTCAGAAGTGTCCGTGGTGACGCCAGCCGAACCCGTTCTGCTGGCCCAGCGGTCAGCAGAAGAGACAGCGGCCGCGGTACGGGCGGCGATCGACAACGTGCGGCGGCATTGCGGTGACTCGGCAAAGGCGTGGGTGCTCGTCGACGATGAGGGCGCCGAGGTGAGCGTGACTATCAGGGACGATGGGCCAGGCGTGTCGCCAAGCCGGCTCGCCGAGGCCGCGGCCGAGGGTCGGCTCGGCGTCACTCACGCCATCCGAGGGCGGATCCGTGACCTCGGCGGTTCCGCCGATATCGACAGCACTCCCGGCGTCGGCACCGAGGTCCGGCTCCGGGTGCCACGGTCGAGTCCGCGGGCTTAGGCTCAAGCCGTGACGCCCCAGGAGCAACCGGCGATTCGGGTGATGGTCGTCGACGATCACCCGATGTGGCGCGACGCGGTCAGCCGCGACCTTGCCGATGCTGGCTTCGAAGTCGTCGCGGCGGTCGGCGAGGGGACACAGGCCATGCAGATCGCCGCTGCGGTGCGGCCGGACGTCGTCGCCCTTGACCTTCAGCTACCTGACGTTCCTGGCGTCGATGTCACCCGTGGACTCCTCGCTGCGTTTCCGCCGGCCCGGGTGCTCATCTTGTCGGCGAGCGGCGAGCACCGTGATGTACTCGATGCCGTCAAGGCAGGCGCGGCCGGGTACATCCTTAAGTCAGCGAGCCGGGCCGAGTTCCTCGACGCGGTCCGGCGGACGGCGGCCGGCGAGCCGGTGTTCTCCCCAGGGCTCGCCGGGCTGGTGCTCGGCGAATTCCGCCGGCTCGCTGCCAGCCCGGCTCCGGACACGCCGCGACTCACCGAGCGGGAAGCCGAGATCTTGCAGATGGTAGGCACCGGCCTTTCCTACCGGCAGATCGCCGACCGCCTTGTCCTGTCCCATCGGACGGTGCAGAACCACGTGCAGAACACGCTGACCAAGCTCCAGTTGCACAACCGGGTCGACCTTGTCCGGTATGTGATCGAGCACGGCTTGGGCTCGGACCGACCCTGAGCGGTTAGGGCAACAGCGGCGGGTAAGGCAGAATCGCCACGTGGGAACCCCGTCACGTCCGCCCAATGCCCAGGTCCGGCGTCCAGCCGCCCAGGAGACAGCGGCACTGCCGGCCGGGGCTGCGAGCGAGTTCAGGTCCGGTTTCGCCTGCTTTGCCGGACGGCCAAACGTTGGCAAGTCCACGCTCATGAATGCCCTGGTCGGCGCGAAGGTCGCCATCACGAGCAGCAAGCCGCAGACCACCCGCCGCGCGATTCGCGGCATCGTCCACCGGCCCGATGCGCAGCTCGTGATTATCGACACGCCGGGGCTCCACCGGCCGCGGACCTTGTTCGGCGAGCGGCTCGACAGCCTGGCCCGATCCACCCTGACCGAGGTGGACGTGATCGGCTTCTGCATTCCGGCGAACGAGCGGATCGGGCCCGGCGACAAGTACCTGGCCGCAGAGCTCGCGGCGGTTACCCAAACTCCCGTCGTGGCGATCGTCACGAAAACAGATGAGGCTACGCGTGAGCACGTCGCCGCTCAGCTTGCAGCCGTGGGCGAGCTCGGCGACTTTGCCGACATCGTGCCTGTCTCGGCCGTTGGCGGTTTCCAGCTCGACGTGCTGGCTGACGTCCTCGTGTCGCACCTGCCGCCTGGCCGGCCGCTATACCCTGACGGCGATCTCACCGACGAGCCGGAGCAGCGGCTCGTGGCCGAGCTGATTCGCGAGTCGATCCTCGAAGGCGTTCGGGACGAGCTGCCCCACTCCATCGCGGTGGTCGTCGACGAGATGAGTCCGCGCGCGGGCCGCGGCGACCTCATCGATGTGCACGCGGTCATGTATGTCGAGCGCCCGAGCCAGAAGGCGATCGTGCTCGGGGCTAAAGGCGCCAGGCTGAAGGAAGTTGGCAGCGCCGCTCGGCAGCAGATCGAGGCTCTCCTCGGCAGCCGCGTCTACCTCGATCTGCGCATTAAGGTGGCGAAGGACTGGCAGCGCGACCCGCGCCAGCTGCGCCGCCTTGGCTTCTACGACTGAACCAGGTCGAGCTCCCAGGCCCGGTAGACGCTGAGCACGGTGTAGCCGAGCTGCTCGTTAATCGCGATCATGTGCTCGTTGGCGCCAGCGTTGCCAGTCTGGATGTGCCGGATCCGCGGGTCGTGCTCGGCGAGGAAATCGAGCATAGCGATCTTGAGCAGCAGGCCGAGCCGGTGCCCCCGGTGCTGCGGCAGGACGGCCGTGAGCTGCTGGAAACCCCAGTCCGGCGTCTCGGCTTCGGTGATCACGGCGGTGAGCGCCGCCAGCCGGCCGGTGGCGTCGTGCCGGGCGGCGACGACGTAGCCGGTGAGGCCGTGCTTCAGCATCGTCTGCTCGGAGTGCCGAAGCCGTTCGGCATCCCACCCGGTGGGCTCCACGCCCTCGTCTCGTGGCGCATCCGCGATCGCGGCGTTGACCAGGACAACATCGTCGACGTACTCGTCTGGAGTCGGGCCGATCCACGACGCCAGCGAGTAACCGGCCGCGTGTGGCCGGGCGGCCCCGCGCAGGTCCGGTACCCGGGCGGCCAGCGCCGCGTCGATCTCCAGCACCCTGTCCACTTCGGCGATCCCCGGTCGCGCGCCCAGCGCCGCCGCGAATGCAGCGCCTGGCGAGTCATCTCTGGTGTAGCTGATGAGTCGTGACCTGCCCGCACGACGGGCCTGCTCGCTGCAGTGCGCGATGATTTCCGTACCGATGCCGGCTCGTCGCCGAGCGGGATCGACGGCCACGATGCACGTCGCCATCGTCGGATTTTCCTTGTCCGGCAGCCGGAGCAAGTAACAGCCCACCGCGATACCAGCCTCATTGGTGACCAGCCAGGCCTGCAGCGGCGCTGGGTCGAATCCGCGCGCCCACTTGCCGGCGAACGAGTCGTAGGCCCAGCCAGGCTGGCCCGGATGATCGATGGGCCAGCCGGCCCTGGTCATGTCGAAGCAGGCGCGCAGCTTGCTGGCATCGGCCTGCGGGTCGAATCGTTCAATCAGCACCAGAGATCCCATCTGCCATCGCCGCCGTCGTGGCTGGATCAGCTGCTTGCCAGCGTGCGAGCGGCCGCGACGTCGAGTTCGAAGCCATCGAAGTAGTCAGTGACCCGGTGGCCGAGCGCCGCGTTCACGGCGATCATGCGCTCGTTCCCGACAGCGTTATATGTCATGACGCGACGCACCTGCGGCTCGGTCTCGGCGAGCCACTCGAGCATCGCCACCTTGACGTAGAGCCCTAGGCGGTGCCCTCGATGGGGCCTGATGACCACGGTGATGTCCTGGAAAGCCCAGTCGTCGATCGCTGGATCCACGTTGACCTGGGTCAGGGCCGCCATCTCGCCGGACTCGTCGTGAATCGCTGCTACTTCATACCACCGGGTGCCCTGCGCGATCCCGCGCGCTTCGGCGAGCCGCAGTCGCTCCGGATCCCACTCCTCCGGCTCGACGTTTTCTTCCCGCGGCGCATCTGCCATCGCCGTGAAGAGCGAGCACACGTGCTCCGCCAGGTCATCGGGAACCGGGCCGGACCAACGCCGGAGCGAGTAGCGGACTGCATGCGCGGCCGCCTCAGCGCGCAGCGGTGGCAGCAACTCGTGCAACGCGGGCCCGACATCGAGTACCCGGCGTGCGTCGCGCATGGTCGGGCGAGCGCCAATCGCGGCGGCGAATGCGGCGCCCGGCGCACCCACCCGAGCAGCCGACATCACCAGCGCGCGCCCCGCGTGCTCGGCCTGCTCAGCGACGTGCGCGACAAGCTTCGTGCCGATGGCCTGGCGGCGGGCGGGAAGCGCGACAAGAGGCATAGCGAATGCGATGCCCTTGTTCTCACGGTCAGGTAGCTCGAGTACGTAGCAGCCAACCGGCGTGCCTGAATCCGACGTCGCCAGCCAGGTCTGCTGCGGTACGCCAGCCGCCCCGTAGATCCACCACCCCCGGAACGAGTCGTAGGAGTCGGGCGGCGAGTTCGGGTCATCCACAGGTTGAGCGCTCACCTGCATCTCATGGCAAGCGCGCAAACGGGTCTCGTCAGTGCTCGGATCGAACCGCTCAATACGCACGGCGGCAGCTAATACCTGCACTCACGCGGGTCGCAACTGAATTAGCTGGCCGGGCCTGGCCGGGCCTGGCGCGCGCCTGCCGGTCCAGCTTTTCCCAGATTGCGCTGCCTGCGTGTCCTGGACGTGTGATGATCGGCTCACCTGGGACGATGTACTAGCGTCGGGCAGATGGCCGAGCCGGGGGGAGCTGATATTGAGTCTGATCGGCGTTCGCTTCTGCTTCAAGACGACTGGACACGGCACCTTGCACTGCCACCGTTGCGGCGGTGACCGGCCATACCGGCAGTGCACCGGCCGGCGCTGGTTTCACGTCCTGCGTATTCCTCTCATTCCGCTGGACCGCATCGACGAGCACGTGCAGTGCCGGATCTGCGGGACGCGTTATCGGATCGAGGTGCTCGGGCTGCCTACGCTGGCCGCCATGGAGGCGGCGTTGCCCGCCGGGTCGCTCGCGGCCGTGACGACCATGCTGCGTGCGGGCGATCCGGCGAGCGCCGCGGCACGGAGCCGAGCCGTCGCCATGGTTCGCGACGCCGGCCTGCCCGGTTACGACGACGCGGCGCTAGCCGCCGATCTGGCGACAGCGGATGATCAGGCCAGGGACGTCGCCGCGTCGCTCCGCACGCTGGCGCGGCAGCTCGTCACGCCTGCCCCAGAGTGGTTCCTGGCCGATCTGGTCCGGATCGGCCTGGCCGACGGGCCTCTTTCGACCGACGAGCGGGAGGCGGCCCAGCTCATCGCGGCCCACCTCGGCATGCCGTCGGCACAGGCGCACGACGTAATCTGGCTCACCGAGGAAGCCGCCTCCGCCGGCTAGCCCGACCCGGTCGCGTCGGCCGCCTGACCGGCTTGCATAGGCGACAATAGGCTGGTGGCCAGCTACCGTGATGACGGCATCGTGCTGCGCACCCACAAGCTGGGCGAAGCCGACCGCATCGTTACGGTGCTCGGGCGTAAGTCGGGCCGGATCCGCGCAGTGGCCAAGGGCGTGCGACGCACGAAATCGCGGTTCGGGGCCAGGCTGGAACCGTTCACGCACGTGGACCTGATGCTCTATACCGGGCGCTCGCTGGACGTCATCACCCAGGCCGAGACGGTGCGCCCGTACGGGGAGCACCTGGTGGCCGACTACCCCCGCTACACCAGCGGAACGGCCATGCTCGAGACCGCCGAGAAGCTCACGCCAGTGGAGAAGGAGCCGTCGATGCGGCAGTTCCTGCTCCTGGTGGGTGGCCTCCGGGCGCTCAGCGAAGGCGAGCATGACCCGCGGCTCGTGCTCGACGCGTTCTTGCTGCGGTCGCTGGCGGTCGCCGGCTACGCCCCCGCGCTGACCGAGTGCGCGGTCTGCGGAACGTCAGCGCGAGAGGCGCAAGCGTCTGGCGGGCTCCGCGCGTTCGGCCTGGCCTCAGGGGGTCTGACCTGCCAGAACTGCCGAGCGTCCGGCTCGGCTACGCCTTCGGTAGCGACAGTAGCGCTGATGGACGCGCTGCTGCGTGGTGACTGGGCGGTCGCCGACGCCAGCGAGCGCAGGCACCAGGTAGAGTGCAGCGGCCTGACCGCCGCCTACCTGCAGTGGCACCTGGAGCATTCGATCAGGTCGCTGAAGCACGTAGAGCACGCTTGAGGATCCTGCTAACACCGAGGACCGCCAGCCCATGAATCGCCAGCCCGCGCCGCCCTATCCGCACCCGGATGGCGCCCAGCCGCCCAAGATCCCCGGCGAGCTTGTGCCGAGGCACGTCGCACTCGTAATGGACGGCAACGGACGATGGGCCAAGAAGCGCGGCCTGCCGCGGACCGAAGGGCACAAGGCCGGAGAGTACGCCCTATTCGACGTCATCATGGGCGCCATCGAGCTCGGCATCCCGTATTTGTCCGCGTACGCATTCTCGACCGAGAACTGGCGTCGCTCGCCCGATGAGGTCCGGTTCCTGATGGGCTTCAACCGCGACGTTATCCGCCGTCGCCGCGATCAGCTCAACGAGATGGGCGTGCGGATCCGGTGGGCAGGCCGACGCCAGCGGCTGTGGCGCAGCGTGATCTCCGAGCTCGAGGACGCCGAGCGGATGACCGTCGGCAACTCGGTGCTGACGCTCCAGTTTTGCGTGAACTACGGCGGCCGGGCCGAGATCGCAGACGCGGCCAAGGCGATCGCGCTGGACGTCGCCGCTGGCAAGCTGAAGGCCGACAAGATCGATGAGCGCACCATCGGCCGCTACCTGGACGAGCCAGAGATACCCGACGTGGACCTATTTGTGCGATCCTCGGGCGAGCAGCGGACGTCGAACTTCCTGCTATGGCAGTCGGCGTACGCGGAGATGGTGTTCCTCGACACCCTGTTCCCGGACTTCGACCGGCGCCACCTGTGGCACGCGTGCGAGGTCTACGCGAGTCGGGATCGGCGCTATGGCGGTGCCGTGCCGAACCCGGCCGGACCTGGCCCTGTCACGGGCGATCCGCTCCTGGGCTAGCGTGCGGCCTGCAGGCCGGCCAGGGCGAGCACGACGGCGATGCCCAGGATCCGGCCGAGCTTGCCGTTCGCGGACAGGCCAGGCCAGGAGATCGTCGCTAGCCAGCCCAGCACCGCGGCGACTCCGCAGAGGGCGACGGCCCCGCCCGGCCCCTTGACGGCGAGCCCAGCCACGAGGAGCGCCACCAGCACCAGCGGCGCGATCCAGGTGGGCAGCTGGTGGAGGAAGAGCAAGGGCTTGGCGCTGCGGCGCTCGGCCGCCTGCCTCGCCTTGGATGCGTCCGGCGTATACAGGCTGTTGCCCTTCGGCAGCGGGCGCATGCGCTGCCTTGCTGGCCTGTTGCTCACGCGATTTGTCCCTCCGCGCCGGTTCACCGGGCCGCCAGGTAACGCGGCCCGGCCCCTAGGGTACCGCCGGCTGGCGCGAGGTTGTCCCCCTTGGCGGTCACGGAAAGTCACGCGACGGACCTGCCGAGCTACCGCTAAGCTGGCAGCACCGCCGCCCCCTTTCGCCGGGCTTCGCGCACGTCAACCGCAGGCCGCCGACCGCCAGCCGGATGGAGATACAGATGGCACGACGCAGCGATCGCATGGAAACCATCGTGAGCTTGTCCAAGCGACGGGGCATCGTGTACCCGTCCAGCGAGATCTACGGCGGCCTGCGCGCCGCCTGGGACTACGGGCCGCTGGGCGTGGAGATCAAGAACAACATCAAGCGGCAGTGGTGGCGCTCGATCGTGCAGGTGCGCGATGACATTGTGGGCCTGGACTCCAGCGTCATCCTGGCCCCGGAGGTCTGGGAGGCAAGCGGCCATGTGACCCAGTTCACCGACCCGCTGACCGAGTGCCAGTCCTGCCACTACCGGTTTCGCGCCGATCAGCTGATCGACGCCTACGAGGAGAAGCACGGCCGTGCGCCCGAGAACGGCCTCGCCGACCTCGCGTGCCCGCACTGCGGGACGAAGGGCGCGTTCACCGAGCCGCGCAACTTCAACGGCATGCTGCGGACCTACCTAGGCGCGACAGAGGACGAGTCGGGCCTGGCTTACCTGCGCCCCGAGACGGCTCAGGGCATCTTCATCAACTACAAAAACGTGCTCCAGACGTCGCGGAAGAAGCTGCCGTTCGGCATCGGCCAGATCGGCAAGTCGTTCCGCAACGAGATCACGCCCGGCAACTTCATCTTCCGGACCCGCGAGTTCGAGCAGATGGAGATGGAGTTCTTCGTCAAGCCAGGCACCGACGAGGAGTGGCACGAGTACTGGATAGACACCAGGGAGGCCTGGTTCCGCGACCTCGGCATCAGCACCGAGAACCTCCGCCGGTATGAGCACCCGGCGGAGAAGCGCTCCTTCTACTCCAAGCGCACGGTGGACCTGGAGTACAGGTTCGACTTCCCCGGGACCGAGTGGGGCGAGCTCGAGGGGCTAGCCAATCGCACCGACTACGACCTCGGTGTCCACGCCAAAGCGTCCGGCGAGGACATGACGTATCTCGACCCGGAGACCAGCGAGCGCTTCATCCCGTATGTCATTGAGCCCGCGGTAGGCGTGGACCGGTCGATGCTGGCGTTCCTCCTGGACGCCTACACCGAGGACGAAGCCCCGGACGCCAAGGGGAACATGGAGAAGCGGACCGTGCTGCGCCTTGACTACCGGCTCGCTCCGGTCAAGGTCGCGGTCCTTCCGTTGTCACGTAACGCCGACTTGTCGCCGAAGGCCAGGGACATCGCCGCCGCGCTGCGGCAGAACTGGAACTGCGAGTTCGACGACGCGGGCGCTATCGGCCGCCGTTACCGTCGTCACGACGAGATCGGCACGCCGTTCTGCGTCACCGTGGACTTCGACTCGCTGAACGATCACGCAGTCACGGTCCGGGAGCGAGACTCGATGCAGCAGGAGCGCGTCGCTATCAGCGGACTGGTCCCCTACCTGTCGGACCGGCTGTCCGGTTGCTGACGCGCTGGCCCACCTCAGTTCTGGGGCAGATGCGCGCCTCTGCCGCATGACCACACGAAGCCCTGCGGCACAGTCGCGGCATAGTGCCTGATGCCGACGTGATAGTGCAGCACGACCGCCGTGAGTACTGCGCAGCTAGCCGTGGGCGGGCTGGCGATCTCGATGACCAGCGCGGGACCCCCGCGGTCCCCGGGCGCCGTGTTGGCCCGAGGCACCACCGTGAATCGCGCCGCTGCCTCAAATGGAGGTCGCGCACACCTGGCAACGCTGCTCATCAGCGTGTCGACACAGCCGTAATTGCTATTGCGAGCGACGCGCACGGTCAGGACCCGCACGGGCGCGTAGCCGGCAGCTGAGGTAACCGTGACGTCGTCGATCACCGCCGCGGATCCGCCGGTGTTGACGAGCGTGGCCACGAATCCGGTCGGCTGCGATGTCGACAAGCCGAACCGGCCGTCCATCGACGCAACGCCGAGCGGGCCGTTGCCCAGGCCGATCGGGCCCCAGAGCAGGAACGCGCCGACCGCGAGCAGAACGGCAAGTGCGGCGATCAAGATTCTCGGCGGGCGCGCTTTGTGGGCCCGCGGCGACGCGTTGGGGCCGGCTAGCTGCGTCACCGACGTTACGAGCGCTCCCCGTCCGAGTTGGCCGCTTGCCCGGAGCGTACTGGGGCGAGGGCTCGGTGCGCTATCCCGTGATCGCGCCGAGGACCTTGCTCACCACGTCGTCGCCCGCCGAGCCGCCCGGCAGGCGCGGGCAGCGGCGGTAGATCTCGGCCGCCGCCTGGTGGAACCCGTCGGGCAGGCCGGCCTCTGCCATGCAGTGCGCTATTTCCTCCATCTCGGCGATCCAGCGCCAGCCTTTCCTGGCTCCCGACTCGGCCGCGCGCTCTGACTGGGCTCGGAGGTGCGGCTGGGAAAGCGCCCACTCCGCCAGCAGCGCGTCCTCGACACCCTCGGCCTCGGCCAGGGCTCTGGCCGCCAGCAGCAGCGCAGCCGTTCCCTTGGTCCAGGCGGCGTAGGCCATCTTGACCGCCGACGCGGCCGTGGCCGGCCCGACGGTGATCCGCGCGTCGAGCCCCGTTCCCTCAAAAAGAGCGGCGATCGTGTCGGCGTGCGCGCCGGACAGGTACAACCGGGTGGTGCCGGGAGTGATCGGCGGCGGCCCGATAATCCCGCCGTCGACGTAGGTGCCGCCGTTGCTTCTGATCAGCTCCGCGGCCGCGCGGGCCGTGGCCGGAGCGATCGCGTTGGCGTCCAGGTAGAGGCCGGTGAAGCCGTGGACGGCCCAGGCCACGTCCACGGCCGCGTGCGGCGGGCAGATCGACAGGATGACCTGTGACCTGGCCGCCAGTTCGCGGGGCGTGCCTGCATCGGTCAGGCCTGCCGCCGCGGCGCGGCGAGCCGTCTCCTGGCTGCGTCCGGCTGAGGCCCAGAGCACGGGGAATCCGGCGCTGGTGAGGCAGCGGCCGACGGCCGCGCCCATCTCGCCAGGATTGAGCAGGCCGATGATCACTCGTTCCGTCATGGCTGCCATTGTGGCCGACGGCCAAGATGTTCATCTCCTGTCAGCCGACCGACGCACCGGCACTAGCCGCAGGTGGATAGGCTCAGAATTGAGGGCCGCCAAGGCCACCGGAATTCAAGGCCGCTAGGCCACAGAATAGTCAGCCGCGCGACGCCAGGGCCGCTGCGCCAGGCGAGTGGCAATCTCGAGGAGTGCATCGCAGTGCCGAAGCTCGTCTACGACTTCACCGAGGGCAACAAGGACCTGAAGGACCTGCTGGGCGGCAAGGGCGCCAACCTGGCTGAGATGACCAACCTGGGCCTGCCAGTACCCCCCGGCTTCATCATCACCACCGACGCCTGCCGCTACTACCTCGAGCAGGGCAGAGTGCCGGACAGTCTCGCAGCCGAGGTCACTCAGCACCTCACCGAGCTCGAGCAGAAGATGGGCCGCAAGCTCGGCGACCACGCGGATCCGCTTCTGGTCAGCGTCAGGTCCGGGGCCAAGTTCTCGATGCCGGGCATGATGGAGACGGTTCTGAACATTGGCCTCTCCGACGAGTCGGTACACGGCCTCGCCAAGCAGGCGGGCAGCGAGCGGTTCGCGTGGGACTCCTACCGGCGGCTGATCCAGATGTTCGGCAAGACCGTGCTGGGCATCGAGGGCCACGAGTTCGAGCACGTCATCGACACGGCCAAGCAGGCCAAGGGCACCAGGAACGACCTTGACCTGGATGCTGAGGATCTGCAGGGGCTGGTCGAGAGCTTCAAGGCCATTGTCAAGGACAAGACCGGCCGCGACTTCCCGCAGGACCCGCGCGAGCAGATGGACCTGGCAGTTCAGGCGGTCTTCAACTCCTGGAACGCCGACCGCGCGATCCTCTACCGGCGCCAGGAGCGGATCCCGGCCGACCTCGGCACAGCGGTCAACATCGTGGCCATGGTCTTCGGCAACCTCGGCATGGACTCCGGCACGGGCGTTGCCTTCACCCGCGACCCCGGCAGCGGCCAGCAGGGCGTCTACGGCGACTACCTGCAGAACGCGCAGGGCGAGGACGTCGTGGCTGGCATCCGCAACACGGTTCCGCTGCAGAACCTCGAGCAGATCGACCCCAAGTCCTACGCCGAGCTGATGGACATCATGGCGACGCTCGAGAACCACTACAAGGACCTGTGTGACATCGAGTTCACGATCGAGCGCGGCAAGCTGTGGATGCTGCAGACCCGGGTGGGCAAGCGCACTGCAGCGGCGGCGTTCCGGATCGCCACGCAGCTCGTCGACCAGGGTCTCATTGACATGGACGAGGCGCTGACGAGGGTGACCGGCGGCCAGCTCGCCCAGCTGATGTTCCCCCGGTTCGACGCGGGCGCCGACATTGTGGCGATCACGACGGCGGTCAGCGCGTCGCCGGGTGCCGCCGTCGGCAAGGCAGTGTTCGACTCGGCCACTGCAGTCGAGTGGGCCGACCGTGGTGAGCACGTGATCCTGGTCCGGCGCGAGACCAACCCGGACGACCTGCACGGCATGATCGCTGCGCAGGGCATTCTGACCAGCCGCGGCGGCAAGACCAGCCACGCGGCCGTCGTCGCGCGCGGCATGGGCAAGACCTGCGTCTGCGGCGCGGACGAGCTCGAGGTCGACGTCAACGCCAGGAAGTTCGCCTCTGCTGGCGGCATCACCGTCGCGCAGGGCGACGTGATCTCGATCGACGGCACGTCGGGCCAGGTCTACCTAGGCGAGGTGCCGGTCGTCCCGTCGCCCGTTGTGGAGTACTTCGAGGGGTCGCTCGACCTGCGGTCTGATGAGCTGGTCGCGGCCGTGCACCGGCTGATTACGCACGCGGATGCCAAGCGCCGGCTGGGCGTGCGCACGAACGCCGACAACGGCGAGGACTCGGCTCGGGCCGTGCGGTTCGGCGCGCAGGGAATTGGCCTGTGCCGGACAGAGCACATGTTCCTCGGCGAGCGGCGTCAGCTCGTGGAGCGGCTGATCCTCGCCGAAGACGACGCCGCCCGGCAGTCGGCGCTCGACGCGCTCGAGCCGCTGCAGCGCGGCGACTTCGTGGAGATCTTCGACGCGATGGATGGGCTGCCGGCCACGATCCGGCTGCTTGACCCGCCGCTGCACGAGTTCCTGCCCGACCTCACCGAGCTGTCGGTCAAGGTCGCCCTTGCTGGTGACAAGGCGACCGAGCAAGATCACAAGCTGCTCGAGGCTGTCCGTCGGCTGCATGAGCAGAACCCGATGCTCGGCCTGCGCGGCGTCCGCCTCGGCCTCGTGATTCCTGGCCTGTACCAGATGCAGGTGCGGGCGATCGCGCACGCGGCCGCCGACCGGGTCAAGGCGGGCGGGAACCCCGAGCCCGAGATCATGATCCCGCTGGTCGGGGCCATCCAGGAGCTGGAGGCCGCGCGCGAGGAGACCGAGAAGGTCCTCGCCGAGGTCGCCGCCGAGACCGGCACGTCGGTGCATACGCTGATCGGCACCATGATCGAGGTGCCCCGGGCGGCCCTGACGGCCGGGCAGATTGCGCAGGCGGCCGAGTTCTTCTCGTTCGGCACCAACGACCTGACGCAGATGGGCTGGGGCTTCTCTCGCGACGACGTCGAGGGCTCGTTCTTCGGCCGGTACATCGACTTGGGCGTGTTCGGTGTCTCCCCGTTCGAGACGATCGACGTCGACGGCATCGGGCGCCTGGTGAAGATCGCTGTCGAGGAGGGCCGGGCAAGCCGCCCCGGCCTCAAGATTGGTGTCTGCGGGGAGCACGGTGGTGACCCCGACTCCGTGCACTTCTTCCATTCCGCTGGGCTGGACTATGTGTCGTGCTCGCCGTTCCGGGTGCCGGTGGCCCGGCTGGAAGCTGGCCGCGCCGCCGTCATGGCGACCACCGGGGGCAGCGACAGCAGGTGAGCATGGTCATGAGCGCCTATGACCGGCTATGACCGCCACGCCACCGCTCGCTGGGCGGAGGAACCGCCCAAGCGCAGCGGTGGCGGTGGCCAAACCGGGCGCGGCCCGTTCGTCCGGGATCGCGCCCGGGTGCTGCACAGTTCGGCGTTGCGCCGGCTGGCGGCTAAGACGCAAGTCGTCGCCGTCGGCTCGGGGGATTTCCCGCGCACCCGGCTGACCCACTCACTTGAGTGCGCGCAGATCGGCCGCGAGATGGGCGCCGCGATCGGCTGCGACCCGGATCTGGTCGACGCTGCCTGCCTTGCGCACGATCTCGGCCACCCGCCGTTTGGCCACAACGGCGAGTCAGCGCTCGCGCAGCTGGCAGCCGATTGCGGTGGCTTTGAAGGGAACGCGCAAAGCCTGCGGCTAATCACGCGCCTCGAGGCGAAGGTGCCTGGGGCGGGTCTGAACCTGACGCGCGCGACGCTCGACGCCACGCTGAAGTACCCCTGGGTCGGTCCTTCAGCCTCGCCGGCCTCGTCGCCGGCCTCGTCGTCGGCCTCGTCGGCTGAGACACTGGATGAGAGCGCGGCTGGCCGGCCACCCGGCAAGTACGGCGCCTACGCGGCCGAAGCGGAGATCTTCTCGTGGATCCGCCACGGCGCGCCTGCAGGCCGGCCGTCGCTCGAGGCGCAGGTGATGGACTGGTCCGACGACGTCGCCTACTCCGTGCACGACCTTGAGGACGGCCTGCACGCCGGCCTCGTTACCCTCGATAAGCTGCGGGACCCTGCGGAGCAGCTGATTGTCGCGAGCCTGACGCTGACGTCGTACTGTAAGCCGGGTTCGACCAGCCTCGACGAGCTGACCTCGGCGTTCGATGGCCTGCTCGCGCTTGACTGCTGGCCACCGAACTTCGATGGCAGCCTCGCCTCGTCCGCCGCCGTGAAACATCTCACGAGCGAGCTGATCGGCCGGCTCTGCGGTGCCGCCGAGCGCGCAACGCGGCCGCCTGGGCATCCGCCGCTCAGCAGGTACGAGGCGGATCTCGTCGTGCCGCAGCAGCAGCGGCTGGAGTGCGCGCTGCTCAAAGGCGTCACCGCGCACTACGTGATGAGCCGGTCCGGTGCCGCCGCCGCCCAGGCCCGCGAGCGCGAGCTCATCGCCGAGCTCGCCGAGTCGATCCTCGCCGGCGCCCCGGACACGCTCGATCTGGCCTTCCGGCCGGAGTTCCAGTCGGCTGCCGATGACGCCGCGCGGCTGCGCGTTGTCATCGACCAGATCGCCTCGCTGACCGACACGTCGGCAACGGCCTGGCATGAGCGACTGCGCGTCCAGGCCACTTCCTGACTGACAGCCCCGAGCGTTGGCCTCCCGGGGCACTAGTGTTAACCGGGACGTCCGCGGACCTATTCGGGGTGGACTAGACCTTGCGGGCCACGATCTGCCGCGCGACTGGTCGCCCGCTGAGCACGTGGCCTAGCTCGTCGTCCAGCTCTCACTGGCACCCGGCAGGTAGCTGTCGCTTGCTCGTCGCAGCGCAAGCTCGGAGGCTGTGCACCGGATTCCTGGCGTCCGACGGGGCAGCCGGCTGAACACGGGCGGGCGCCGGTGTAGCCCTTGGTGACGAGCACCTTCGCGATCTCGGCGGCAACGAGACACGGCGTCGTCGTGACCTCCACCCAGCCGTACCGCAGCGTCATGATCCCGACCGCGGCGGCGGCATTGTCGCGGCGGATGTCGTTCCATCGAGCTTCGCCCGGATGCGCGAGTCTGCCGTCTAACTCGATGGCGGTGCGGTACTTGGCATACAGCTGGTCGCGGTACTCGTTCCGGCCGTCTCGCTGGACACGCACTTGTCTCTTCGCGCCCGCTAGCCCATGCGGACGCTCGACGTGGCGGACGTACCGATACTCCAGCACCGAGTGGATGCCAGCTGCGTCCGGGCTGAGCAGCTCGGTGAGCTGCCTGCGTCGCGGCACTCGACTGCGCGCTTGTGCTGCCTCACGTAACTTGCCTTGCGTCGTGAGGCGCCGTCCAAGAGCACAAGTGACCCAGCCAACCGCATCGTCGAGGCTGCGTGCCGCCGCCCAGAGGTCGATGGCAGTCTCCTCGAGCCGAGTGCGCGGTGGATTCCGGGCCGGGTGGACTGCCGTGCTAGAACGGCCAGAGATGTGAATGGCGATCCCAGGGCGTCGCCTTACTCGCCGGCTGCTTGGCACCGTCACGTGTATGAGCGAACTCGGCGCATCGATGAGCTTCCAAAGCTCGGCCGCGGTCTGATGGCTCAACATTGCGCCAGGTCCTGCGTACAAGATGGCTGCCCATAACGTCGCAGCACGGCTCGGCTCACCGGAGAACGTTGCGTACACCCCGGGGTGCAATCGCCGCCAGCTGCCTCGTCTTAACCGCGAAATCACAATGCCCCTGGTCAGGCCCGCCTGCACGATCTGCGACGACGAGAGGACGCCGCACTGAGCTTCGGCGACGGCTCGCAGTCGGGATGGAAGATCGGCACCCACAACGTCAAGGATGCCCGGTCGCAGTGACAAACCCGGGGCTACGTCATGATCACGAATATAAACGCATTACCCCCGCCACATTATTTACGTGATCATGGTGGTTACCCCCATCGGGTTGCTGGGCAAGGTCGATGACAGAGTGAAGCAGCTGGCCAAGGAGGACGCTACCGATGGTGGTGTGGGACAACGTAACGCGCGACGAAGTAGTGCGCGCGATGAAGGAGTACGACCGACTGGGCTCGGAAGAGTTCTTCGCTGCACACGGTTACGCGCCGACGACCACATATGAGCTGGTCTGGGAGAAGCACCGTTACCCGCCGAAGGCCATTCTGGGCACGGCGTACGAGTTCGCCACGGGCCAGCGCTTGGCTTCCGGCGACTTTGAGGGCGGGAAGACCGGCGCGGTGAAGGTGCTCGGCAATCTTGGATTCAACGTTGTGCCGAAGAAGTAGCACTGCCTGAGATTGGCGCTGCCAGCTCCGCTACGCGGTCAGGCGCACGCGCGGTAACGCGCAATTAGTACGGTTACGCGCATGAACATGCCGTCGGTGACAAGCCAGGCAGTCGCGCTAACGCGCGCCAAGTTGGAGCGGCCGCACAGCCCCGACGGCGATCCCGCTGCGCAGAGCGCACTGTGCGCCGGCATGCGGATCAGCCCGCCGAAGTGGCTTGAGCAAAGCATCGCGGTGCGCACGCGATTCGTCGACACGCAGGTCATGGGCGCAATCGCGAGCGGCATACCGCAAGTGGTCATCTGCGGCCCTGGCTACGACGACCGCGCATTGCGGTTCCGCACCGCAGGTGTCCAGTTCATCGAACTTGACCATCCGTCGACTCAGGCGGACAAGGCGCGACTGCTACGCGACCTCGGCGCTGCTGACGTGCAGTTCGGCGCAGTGGATTTCCGCGTCGGTGACGTTGGCGCCGTGCTGGAGAGCGCTGGCCACGACGTGAGCAGACCGAGCTTGTTCATCGCCGAGGGCCTGCTCATCTACCTCGACCCGCTCGTCTGCGAGCGCTTGCTGGCGTCGCTAGCCGAGCGCGCGGCCACAGGGAGCGTGCTGGCCGTCAGCCTGGCCACGCACGCCGACGGCTACGACTCGGCAGAGGTCGTAACGCTAGCCAACAGCCGGCGGCGAACTGGCGACGCCGAGCCCTGGCGAACCATCTTGCCTGCCGCGGAGCACTTGACGCTGCTGACCAACGCCGGCTGGCACGTGACCACAACGGAATGGGCTCCGCTGGCGGCTGCCGACGTGAGCCACGTCCGGCGCTCGCTGTTGGTGACCGCCCGGATCTGATCGAACACGTCGACACGAACACGCGCTGCGGGCATTGTCACTACGGAGCGTGAGAGGGTGTCACGCATGGAGATGAGCGCCATCGATTTCGTTCCCTGGGGCATTGACGCGGACTGGCCGGCTCGGCGCTGGATAGAGCCCCTCTACGGTCGGCACCACGGGTTATTGCGGGCTATCCGGCTAGGTCAAGCCACCGACTCCGCCATGGTCCTAGCCTGCACATATCCGCGGGCTCGGTTCGACAACGAAGTGGATCCGAGTTGCTCGGACCCGGTACGCGAGATCGCCTTCGAGGCAACATACACGCAGGTCAACCTCGCCCTGCATCAGATCAGGACGCCAGCCGCGCGGCCAGACGGGCTGGTCGGCACTCTGCTGCGGTACGCCAGTCACCAAGCGGACAGGTACCGCGACTGGCCGACTGTTACCTGGGGCGCCGAGACGGCGCGCACAACGAAGCTCGCGAGCTGGCAATCTGGGTTCAGCCTCGACTTCGCCGACGTGTACGTGATCGTGCACGCCTGCGGCATCGGCATCGAAGAGCTGCGGCTCAAGTCCGCCGACGCCGACTTGGCTGAATACGGGCTCGACCGTGATCCGCTCGACGTCGGAGCTATGCACTGGGAACTATGGCCGAGCGGGCCCGAAGTGGAATACGACGACATAGCCGGAGCGCTAGCCGCGATCTAGGGCGGGCGCCATCGAGTCGTCGTCAGAGCTGGGGCGCGGTAAGAATCATCTCAACGACGCGGACGGTGTCGGCAAGGTCGGGCAGTACGGCGTGGGCGCCGGCGGCGGCCAGTTCCGCCACGGTGAACGAGCCCGTCGCTACAGCGACCGCACTCGCGCCGGTCTGCAGTGCCGCCTCGACGTCGGTCGGCGTGTCGCCCACGAGGACTGTCAGCCGGCCGCCGAAGTCGCGACCGTGCAGGGCGGCGGCGTTCGCCCTGGCGACAGCGACCAGATCGGCGCGGACGGCGCTGACGTCCCCGTAGGCGCCGATCGCCAGGTCCAGGTGCGTATCCAGGCCGAGGGTGCCAAGCTTCACCGCCGCGAGTTCGGGCAGGTTGCCGGTTAGCAGAGACTGGACAACGTGCCCATCCTGCTGCGCCAGTGCGAGGGCAGCTAGTGCCTCTGCCGCGCCTGGCAGGGCACGCCCGCGCTCGCGCAGGTCATCGGCAAGGGCCGGGGCGCCAGCGGCGATGAAGGCCTGGAACGGCCGCAACTGCCCGGTCGGGTCTGGCACTCCGGCGAGCGCCAGCACTTCAAGCGCTATCGCGCTGTCCGTGCGACCAGCGAATGAACTTGTCGCGCGCGGCAAGTCCAGGCCGTACATGTCTCGCAGCGCGCGCCGATATAGCTGGGCACCGGCCCCGTCAGCGGAAAGAAGCGTCTGATCAATGTCCCACAGAACTAGTATCGGCACGTCGTGACGCTACCAGGCGAAAGTAACTGGTCAGCTGGCGTGGATCGTGAGGACGGTCCAGCCGCCAAGGCTTATCCGATCGCCATCATGCAGGGGAACTTTGACGCCGGCGGCAATATCGGCACCGTTGAGCTGCGTACCGTTGGCCGAACCCGGATCAACCAGCGCCCAGGTGCCGTCCGGCTCGGCAGTGAGGACCGCATGCAAATGCGACACCCCGGTATCCGCTGGCGGCCCGGTCAGATCGATCTCTGGCTCGATCCCGCGGGATGCGCTCCTGCGGCCTATCCGCATCTGGGGCCCGCTGAGCCGGAACCGTCGCTCCGGGCAATAGTCGGGAAACTCGATCGTGGCCGCGTCCGGACCACCGTTGGCTACCACCTGGTCGAAGTAATCGCGGTCAGCGGTGGCAATAGCGGACCAGGACGGGCCGGACGCTGCCGACGAGGACTGCGGCTCCTCCGCAGCCTGATCCGGGCTGAGCGACGTGGCCACGGGCGGCCCGGAAGGCGGGACCGTGCCGGAGCTGAAGTCCAGTCCGCAGCGCTCGCAGAACTGGCCGGTTCGCTCGACTCCGCAGTTCGGGCATGTCTCGCGCGCGGGGCCTGACGCCGCAGCTGCCGCCTGTCCGGGGTGCGCGGGGGCGGCCGGCGCACTGGCGGCGGCATTCGAGGCCGCACCCTCGATGCGCATGCCACAGATGTCGCAGAAATCGGTCGCCGTGGACTCGTGGCCGTCCGGACAGGTTGCCATCCAAGGTCCTCTATTTCTTCGTACGCACGGTAACTGTCGACCTCGTGTCCAGTGCCATCTCGTCGGCGTCGTCCACGGACTTCTTCAGCCGGACGGTCCCGGTCGCGGCATCGACCACGTCGACGACCTTCGCGAGCAGCTTGGCGGTGCCCTCGTTGCCTGATTCCTGGGCTAGCGCGACGGCACGGCCGAGCTTGGACGTCGCTGTGTCTTCGTCGCCGCGCTTGCGGGCCTCGAGGCCGTCCTGGATGGCCTGAGCGAGTTCCGCCTGGCCGGTGTAATGCGCCACTTCCGAGTTGATCCGGGTCGACAGCCCCTCATCGTCGGTCCAGATAGCGCGGATGAGTCCCTGTCCGGCAATCATGTCGCCGACCACGAGGCTGACCCTGGCAGCCAGCATTTCCTGCCCGACGCCGACCGCGGGGACCCTGACACAGATGTGATAGTCGCGGCTCTCCGCAGCCCCCCACGCGCCCGTCGGGTAGTCGCCGGCCTGCGGGCCGGTCTGCGTGCGGCGAGCGGTCAGGTCATCGACGGCCGGCGCCACCTGCTTCACGAACTTCAGCGTCGCCTGCTGCGGAGTCCAGACCCGGAGCCTGACGTCGGCGACCTGCTTGCCCATGGCCTTCTCCATCATGGCGCCGAAGTCCGCGGTCAGGCCGGCTGGGTCAGGCACGATGTCGACGGTGCCCAGCAAGCCGGTCGAGACCCGGCGCAGTTCGCTTACCACCCAGTCGGTGCCGACGCCGCGACAGTCACAGCTGAACAGCCCCTCGCATGCCGCGATCTCCGCAGTCAAGTCAGCAGGCGTCTCGTGCTCGTCCTTACCGTCCGTGAGCAGGATCGCGTGCCGGATGGCGGCGGGAGACCGCAGGAACAGTTCACGGGCCATGGCTAGCCACTGGCCGATCGCCGTCCCGCCGCCAGGTTGCAACCCCGCCACAGCACGCTTCGCCTCATCTCGCGTCTGCGGGGACGCAGCCACCAGGGTGCCGCCATGGGGATACGCCCCAACGGCTACATGCGTGCCTGCGATCACCGCGAACGCGACGCCGTCGCGGATGACGTCGATGGCTGCGGCCGTCGCCGCTCGGGCCTGCGCGATCTTGGCCCGCGGTGTGCCCATCGAGCCGGAGCAGTCGACGATGATGACCTCCGCCGCATCGGCGCTGCCCGGCCCGGCCGTCATGCCGCTATCGGGCGAAGTGACGGTGACGATGGCGTTGACGTCCTGGCCGCCTTCGGGCAGGTACTCGTTCTGAAACACAGCCACGGTGAAGTCCTGCTCACTCATCGTCGCTCCTTGCGCCGGGTTGGGTCGGAGGTTCTGAGGCTGGGTCCGCGGAGTTGGCGGCCAAGGATGCGGCGGGCGGGAACGGCGCTACCACCACCGTGATGTTGTCACTGCCGCCAGCCTGCAGCGCGAAGTCCACGAGCTTTCGGGCCGTGCCGAGCGGGTCAGCCTGCGCGGTCGGCATGGCCCGCGCGGCTATATCCGCGCTGTCGGGCAAGTAGTTCCACAGGCCGTCTGAGCACAGCAGAACTGCCCCCGCGCTCGGCGGGACGAATCGCAGCACCCGCGCTGACCGGTCACTGACATCAGCGCCCAGCCAGCCGGTGACGACATGGGCCTGTGGTGACTCCGGTGCTTCCTCGGCTGACAGCACGCCCGCAGATACGAGCTCGGTGGCGAGTGAGTCATCGGTGGTCAGCTGCTGCCCGGTCGGCGGATTGCCATCGGCCAGCCAGTACGCCCGGCTGTCACCAAGCCAGCAGACCGTGACGGCCTCCGTGGTGATGATCGCGGAGACAAATGTCGCGGACGGCGCGTCCTGCGCCATCGAGCTTTCCGGCGGGCCGCCAATGCCGGCTACCGCAGCCTGCGCGGCCTGGACGGCCTGAGTCGACGCCGTAGCCTCGTCAAGCCCGGCCCGGACAGCCGGCTCGAGGACGGTCAGCGCGGCTTCCACGGCGACCTGCGACGCCTCGTCGCCGCGATCGGAGCCGGACACGCCGTCACACACAACGGCGATCGACACCGGACCCGCGGCCGCGTTCGTAGCGGAGAGAGCGAGCGCATCTTCGTTCCGGTAATGGTGCACGCCACGGTCGGTGACGCCGGCCAGCTGGCCGAGGTCGATCTCGGCGTGATCGCGGCCAGAAGGCATCTTGCGGCCGCACGATTCGCAGTAACCATCCGGGCTGATGGAGCCTGACTGGCAATGCGGGCAAACCGGTGCCACTGGGGTTGTGCCGACAGCAGTTACGCCTGGCGCGGTCAGCACAGCTCGGCAGGACTCACAGAAGTTATCCTCTGGCCAGACCGGCTTGCCGCACGATGGGCACGGCCTGGACTGACCGTCGGCCGGCTCCTCGGTCATGACCACGTCCGAGGCCGGATCTCGTTGGCCATGTCGACGAGCGCTACCCGCCGCGCTGCGTCGGGCGCCTGCCTGGCCTGGGTGCGATAGCTGCGCTCCAGGCCGGAGCGAACCGCGCGCTCGTTCGGCTCGACGCCGAGCAACGGGGCGCCGTCGAGCGGCTGACCAGCGACGATCCTCGCGAGGCCGGCTAGCAGCACCTCAGTCGTGAGCCGCTGCTGCACGGCGGGGTCGAGGTGGAGCCCGGACATCTGCCGGCTTGCCTCGTGCAGATCGTCTGCGGAAACCCACTGCTGACCGGTAGCGGGCAACAGGCGCATCCGCAGTGCTGCTACCTGCGCCGCTGTGTACTGGCTCGACGACTGCGGCACACCGCTGAGCGCATCCACGGCGCCCGTCTTGTCGCCGTCCCTGCGCCTGATCCTGGCCAGCCCGAAGCCAGCGCTGACGTAAGAGCGATCGACTGTCCACACGACCTGGAAGTAACGCGCGGCCGCCGGGAAATCTGCCGCCGCCTCCGCCGCCAGGCCGAGCGCGAGCTTGGGCGCCAGCTCGCCGGGCAGCGTCTCTACTACCTCGTCAAACGCCGCGCGGGCCGCACGATGGTCGCCGTGGGCGAGGCTGTGCAGCCCTTGGTACCAGGTGACGCGCCAGTCGGCCGGGTCTCGGCTGGCGGCATCCGCCAGCACCGCCGCTGCGTCCGCGAGCCGCTCGCCGACGATCAGGGCCCTAGCTAGAGCGAGGCGTGTTTCCAGCGACTCGGCCACCTCCGCTGGCGTACCCTGCTCGCCGGCGACCGCTGCGGTCAGCGCGGTGATCCGTTGCGCCGGCTCGAGCGGGCTGAGTGTCGCCAGGAACCCGGCAGCAGGATCACTGCTATCGACGACTGGCACCGGCAGGCCAGCCACCACGTCAGCAACCGGCGGGGCGGCGTAACTGGCCGTGCGGTCCGCGGGATCATGTCCCGGCACCCCGATGGCCTGCACTTCGGCGCTAAACAAGGTCGAGAACGCCGGGCGCTGCTGGCCATCGGCAACAGCCAGGACTTCGCGCAGCACGCCGGTAAGCTGCTCCGCCATCTCGCTGGCCGAGGCGAATCGCTGATCGGGGTCGGCGTTCGTGGCGCGACGCACAGCGCGCAGGAATGACTCATGCTGCGCGAGGGCCGGTACCGTCGCCGGGTCCGGCAGGCTGTGCTCGTACTGGGTCTGATAACCAGCGAACTCGAATGTCAGCACAGCCAGTGCACGGCCGACCGTGTACAGGTCGGACGACGGCGACGGGCCGAGAGCGGCGATCTCCGGCGCCTGGTAGCCGGCTGTCCCGTAGATCGGGCTGCCCTCATCGTCGATCCGGCGGACGGCGCCCATGTCGATGAGCTTGAGCTGCTCCTCGGTCTGGATCACGTTCTCGGGCTTGAAGTCGCAGTACACCAGCCCGCGATTGTGCAGGTAACCGAGCGCAGGCAAGACCTCGATTGCGTAGGCGAGTGCGACCGATACAGGAAGAGACTGTCCGGTGGTGGCGCGGTGGTCAAGCAGGATCTGGCGCAGCGACCGCCCGCCGACGTATTCCATGACGATGTAGCCAGTCAGCGCGCCGGTCACCTTATCTGGGTGCTGCACGAAGTTGTAGATGCCTACGATCGTCGGGTGCTCGACTTCGGCCAGGAACCGGCGCTCGGCGACGGCAGCCTCCTGGGCGCTGCTGTCGCCACTGTTGAGCAAGCCTTTGAGCACCACCCAACGGTCGCTCAGGTGGTGATCCCTGGCCAGGTAGATCCAGCCAAGTCCGCCGTGGGCCAGGCAGCCAAGAACTTCGTACTGTCCGGCGACCAGATCGCCGGAAGCGAGTTTGGCGGAGAAGGAGAACTGCGTTCCGCAGTGCGGACAGAACCCCTCGGTCAGCCCCGGCCGGCCACCGCGGCTGCGCCCGACTGCCTGGCCGCAGTTACCGCAGAACCTCTTGCTCTCCGGGACCTGCGGGTGGGCCATGATCGCGGTAGCCGGGTCACGAGCTGGAACCGGGTCGATCTCGACTAGGCCCGCGCCGAGCCGCCCCCTCGACGAGCGGCTGGCACCAGACCTCGTCCTGCGGCTGCTCGGTCCGCTGGCGCCCGTACCCGTTGTGGTGAGGCCGGTACTCGTCGAGACGCCGCCGGACGCGGCTGGTGCCGACGGCTGAGCCGGTACGAGCGGGGCCAGCCCGCACACGTCGCAGTAGCCGTCCTCGATAGTCCCGTTGCAGCCAGGCCGAGTGCAGGCTTGCGCTGCCAAGCCCGAAGAGGTCCCTACTGCTGTCATCGGCGGCCTCCCGCTGCGCTCAGCGCCAAAACTGCCTGCTGATAACTACGCACCGCCGCGTCAGCGGCGGCAAGATCGCATGGTGCCGTCCACAATGCGTCGCGGGCCTGCTCGTACAGGCCCGCTAGCTGCAGGTCTTCCGCGGCGCCGAGCTGGGCTGCCTTGGCCTTGTAGGCGTCAAGCAGACCACGCATCTCGTCCCTGCGGTCAAGCTCGGCCGCCGCGGCTTGCTCGGCGTCGCGGTACTGACGAACCGCCGCCGCCGCGTCCTTGTCCAGTGCCCGTAGCTCGCCATCTAGCCTGGTCCAGCGGCCGGCGCCGCGCAGCTCAGGCAGGTCTGCGAGGCGGCGCTGAAGCTCGCCAGGGTCTGCAAGCGGCTGCGGTGTGCGGGCCTCGATCTTGGCTGCTGCGCGCTGCCGCGCGGCCGATGCGTCCTGCCACGCGTCCGTGGCGGCCCGTACAACCGCGCTCACCGCTGCGATGCGCTGGTCAGCGTCGGCGCGCAGCCGCCCGAGTTCGCTCGCTCTGCTGGCAACCGCATCGACCTGCTGCTGCAGCCGGGCCAGGGCGGCCGCGCCCGCATTCCCTGCGGCGCCCGCCGGCCCGAGCGCCAGCGGGTCGGTGTTCACGGTCTCGCGCAGCTGGGCCAGATTCGCCTGCGCCACGGCCAGGGTGCTAGCCAGATCGGCATCGGCCAGGCCTGCTGCCTGCTGCTGCGCGTGTTCGAGGCTGGTACTTGCCCGCGACAGCCCGTCGGCGACCTGATTCCAGATGGCCTCAGCGGCGTCGCAGACGGCCGCGACGCTGGCGTAGACCTGTTTCATCGCAGCCACGGCGACCGCGATCGTCACGTAGTTGTTCGCAGTGGCTGTGAGCTCGCGCCGGCCAACCGGCGTGGTCGTCGTCGCCAGTCGCACCGATGGCCCGTAAAGCAAGGCGGCGAGATCGGCGAGCCTCGCGGCTGTCGCACGCGCCGCGCCACCGCCCAGGTCAGCGATCCGATCCACGACGGCCGAGTACGCATTGAATGTTTCCCACAGAGCAGTCATGTCAGCGTCCGCTGTCGCCCAGCGCTGCTGGCTCTCGCCCGCCAGCTTCGCCCCGGTCAGGAGCCGCTTGCCGAAGCTGCCATCTAGGTCGAGCAGGTTCGCCTGGATCGTGTCGCGCTCGGCCACCGCGGCAGCGACTGCTGCTGTCGCCTGCTCCCTGGTTATCGAGATCGTCATTCTGCGAGTCCCGTGCCGGACCAGATTGTCATTGATACTCACTCAGCCGCTGCGACAATCCCCAGGCCGCGGCGGAGGCCATCAGCACGCCTGCGACGATGAACGCCACTTCCAGCCCGGACAGGGCGTTCGCGCCCGCAGCCGCGTCCGAGCTGAACACCGCCTGATCGGCCGAAATCGCGTCAGCCAGGTCCGACTCCAGCCGGGTGAACCCGGCCGCTGCACTGCCCGGACCGGTCCCGATCACCCGCGACGTCTCGGCCGCGTAGTTAGCGGCCACGTCGAGGTTGAAGACCTGGGTGCTCGTCGCGTACCAGGACCGGGCGTCAGCTTCAGCCGCGGCGATCGACCTGGCCGCCGAGTTGTCCGGGCTCGCAGCGGCGGCCGTGCTCAGGAACGAGCCGGGGCCTGGTCCAGCCTGCCGCTGCTCGGCAGCGAAGTCGCCCTGGAAGGACGTGCTGCCGCTGCGCGAGATGAGGTTCAGGATCTCATCTCCTCTAGCCTGCTGGACCGCGATCGTCGCCTGCGCCAGCGCCTGCGCGGGGGTCGAGCCGCGTGTCTCGGCGCTGCCGAGATCGGACCGGGTCACCGCGAAAGCCACGACCAGCCAGATCGCCGTCACCGTCAGCGCTATCGAGGAGGCGAGCAAACCGAAGTTGAAGGTGCGCTGGGTGCGCTTGGACAGCCAGCGCTGGCTGCGGTAGAGCAGAATCCACAGGGCCACGGAGAATACGAGCGTGATCGCTATCCACGGCGCGCCGGTAGCCTGCGCGCTGCGGGCGGCCAGGCTCGCATTCGTCCGGGAGTAGATGCTGCGGGCGGCCGGAAGCAGCGTCAAGTGCATCTGCTCCGACGCGACCTGCATGAACGAGCCGCCGGTGAGTTGGTAACCGAGCACGTAGTCCGATTGCGCTTGCTTGACATAACCGGTGTACACAGGGAGGCCGGTCGCGACGGCTGCCAGGCTCGAGCGAAGCTGGCTGTCTCCCGGCGAGGCCGCGGCGGTCAGGTCCGACAGGTATGCGCCCGCCTGCGCGATGTCGGCCTCGTAGTGCTGCCGCATTGCCAGAGGTTCCTGCGGGCCGGATAGGAACGCGGTCGTCGCTGTCACATCGGCGTCGGACAGCGACTGGTACAGCCGCTGCGCCTCGAAGCTCAATGGCTCTTTGACATGAACCACGTCGGCTGCGGCCGAAGCGTGCTGGCCGGCCGTCCAGGCGCCCACCACGCCCCAGCCGACCGACGCCAGCACGAGCGCGACGATCGCGAGGCCCAGCAGCTGAGGCGTACTCGACCAACGCCGCGGCGTCAGCCAGCCCACTCTGCGTGCCGGGAGCGCAGCAGCTGCGTGCTGCCGCTGCGGGGGTGCCGGTTGCGCAGGTGGCGGCGATGACGTGGTGGATGCCATTAGCGGATGCTCGCGATCTGAGAGTCAGCCAGCGTCACGACGGCAGCAGGCAACGGCTGGAACCGCACTTGGTTGAGGAAGCTGGCCGCGTTCCCGGCTGTGGTCGCCCAGTGCAGGAACGCCTGCAGGTCACGTGCCTTAGCCGCGGATGGCTGGCGGCTGGAGACGATCGCGTACTCGTAGTTGACGATCGGATACCCATCCGCCGCCGGGCCGTTGATCATGGACATCGTTTCGTTCGGTGGGAGGACCGAGACCAGGCTCGCCGCTGCGGCGCTCATCGTGGCGGGCGTCGGCAGTTCGAAGTGCCCGCTCGCGTTGGCGAGCTCGGCCTCCCCGAGGTGCGCGGACAGCGCGTCCGATAGGTAGCTGATCCCGACGTAGGCGACGCAGCCCGGTGTCACCTTGCAGCCCGCGACCATGCCGGTGTTGCCATGCGCCGCGAGCGCTGATGACAGATGCGGCCAGGCCACCGTCGTTCCGTAGCCAAAGACGCTGTTCCATCCCGGCGCGCCTGTCGCTAGATAGCTGGTGAACAGGAACGTGTCGCCCGAGCTCTCGGCCCTGTGCATCGGAACAACCTTGACATTCGGCAGTGGCACGCCGGGGTTGAGCGCGGCGATCGCCCGATCTTTCCAGCTGGTGATCGAGCCCGAGTACATCGCAGCGAGCACCGCCCCGGTGAGCCGGATGTGCGTCCCGGGCCCAAGGCCAGGGACGTTGTAGTTGACCTGCTGCGCGGAGATGGCGAGCGGGATGTTGAGCAGGCTCGGATGGCTCACCAAATTGCCGCTGGACAGGAATGCGTCTGAGGCGCCGATGGCCGCAGTGCCCGCTGAGGCTGCCTTGATGCCGGCGCCTGACCCGGTCGCCGCTGTGGTGATCGTGACCTGCCCGTACTGCTGGTGGTACGCCGACGCCCAGGACGTCAGCAGTGGGTACAGCAGCGTGCTGCCAGTCTCGGTGAGCTTGAGTGGCGCGGACCCGGGCCCGCTCGGCAAGCGCGGCGGCGTCTGCGCAGCAGTCCCGGCTAGCGACTGGCCAGGCGGAGGCGCCGCGGTAGCACAGCCCGCCAGAACCCCGGCCAGCGCTATGCCAGCCAGCGCAGGCAACAGGCGCGAGTACGACGCCACCGCAATTCCTCACCCCGTGCCCTTGGCCGTCGGGCTGACGGCGCAAATGGACGTGCCGCAATATGCCATCAGATTCGCTGATCCGCCGCAACCCCACCATTGCCCGGCCACGGCCTCGGGACGGCCTCGGGACGGGCACCGGACTGCGACGCAGGGCTAGACTCGGCGAGCAGCAGGCGGGAGACCAGGCGGAGGGGGGTCGATGGCAGGCCGGATTCGTGACGAGGACGTCGCGCTGGTGCGCGAGCGCTCCGCGATTGACGAGGTTGTGGGTGATTACCTGCAACTCCGCAATGCCGGGGGGTCGCTGAAAGGCCTGTGCCCGTTCCACGATGAGAAGACACCCTCATTCCACGTCACGCCCGCGCGCGGGCTCTGGTACTGCTTCTCCTGCACGGAGGGCGGCGACGTCATCAAGTTCGTGCAGAAGATCGACAATCTGGGCTTTACGGAGGCCGTCGAGCGCCTCGCTAACCGGGCTGGCATCGAGCTCCGTTACGAGCAAGGCGGCCACATCCCGGGGCAGGAGCAATCACAGCGTCGTCGGCTGATCGAGGCGCACAAGACGGCCGCGGAGTTCTACGCAGAGCAGCTTGATAGCCCAGCCGCCAAGGCCGGACGTGACTTCCTGGCCTCGCGCGGGTTCGAGCTCGCGGACGCGCGCCGGTTCGGCGTCGGTTATGCGCCCGCCGAGTGGGAGGCTCTTACTAAGCACCTGCGGGGCCGCGGCTTCACCGAGACGGAGCTGCTGGCCGGCGGCCTGGCGAGTCAGGGCCGACGCGGTCTCATCGACAAGTTTCGCGGGCGGCTGATGTGGCCGATTGCCGACGTGACGGGCCACGTGATCGCGTTCGGAGCCCGCAAGCTGGCTGCGGACGACGATGGGCCGAAGTACCTGAACACGCCGGAGACGC
The DNA here is from genome assembly GCA_035472835.1 of Streptosporangiaceae bacterium. Lineage (GTDB taxonomy): Bacteria > Actinomycetota > Actinomycetes > Streptosporangiales > Streptosporangiaceae > JAJYUU01. The sequence continues at coordinate 51,283 of DATIOU010000203.1, forward strand.
CGCTCTTCAAGAAGAGCGCCGTCCTGTACGGTGCCGACTTGGCTAAACGCGACATCGCGCAGCGGCGGCAAGCCGTGCTCGTCGAGGGATACACAGACGTGATGGCCTGTCACCTGGCCGGCATCACGACCGCGGTGGCAACGAGCGGTACCGCGTTCGGTGACGGCCACATCACCATCTTGCGGCGGCTGCTGATGGACGACAGCCAGTTCCGGGGCGAGGTCATCTTCACGTTCGACGGAGACGCGGCCGGCCAGCGCGCGGCGCTGCGCGCGTTCTCCATGGAGGAAAGGTTTGTCACGCAGACGTTCGTCGCCGTGCAGGCCGACGGCCTCGACCCGTGTGACCTGCGGGTTGCGCGCGGCGACGCCGCGGTGCGCGACCTGATCGCGCAGCGCGTCCCGCTGTTTGAGTTTGCGATCCGCAGCGTGCTGCACGATCACAATCTCGATACGACCGAGGGCAGGCTCGCGGCGCTTGACGCGGCGGCGCCGATCGTCGCCCGGATCAAAGACAAAGGACTGCGCAACCGGTACGCGGTCAATCTCGATCGCTGGCTCGGCCTGATGGATGAAGCTTTCGTCCTGGACCGCGTTCAGAGTCACAGCGGACGGTCAGAAAAGCAGACCGCCCGAAACGGAAACGGGGCCGCTGGACGGCATCTCGTTGGGGCCCAGGCGGCCGCGCCTGGCCAGCGCGCCATGGCTGACGTGGCCGCGGCTGGTTTCGGCGAGCCCCGCCCGGCCCGAGCCGGGCAGGCTCAGCCACGCAGCCCGTACGATCTGCTCGACCCGGTGGTTAACGTTGAACGGCAGGCGCTTAAGCTCGCGATCCAGCGGCCGGCACTGTGCGGGCCCGCCTTTGACGAGCTGCCTTCTAGCGTTTTCACCGTTCCGGCGCACGCGGCCCTGTGCGAGCTGATCGCCGGCAGCGGCGGTGTCGCAAGTGCGCACACGGCACGCGAATGGTCGGAGCGGCTGCGTGCCGCCGCACCGAATGACAACGCCCGTGGGTTCGTCACCAGACTTGCGGTCGAGCCGCTAGAAGTGCCGGGCGCTACCGGTGAACCTGATGTGAGGTTCGCCGAGGCCGTGCTCGCACGCGTCGAAGAACTGTCCGTTAGCAGGCAGATCGCGAGCATCAAGTCGCGGCTGCAGCGACTGAGTCCCGTCACCGAGCAGGCCGACTATAACCGCATGTTCGGCGACCTCGTGGCCTTTGAGCAGCGTCGCAAGGTGCTCTCGGAGCGCGCGTCCGGTGCACTGTAAGCACATGATCGCATGTCTGCGCTACTAACGTTTTGGTGACAATATTGAGTCCGCCCTTCGGCTGAATCGTGACGCAGACTGGTCTGCATGAGTCTTACGGCTGCACCCCCCATTGATCAGGTAGCCGATCTCATCGCTGCGGCGAGAGAGCGCGGATCGGTCTCAATGACCGAGCTCACCGCGGCGTTCGAGCGCTGCGACATGTCGTCCGATGCCGTCGACGGCGTGCTGAAGCTGCTCGCGGACGAAGGCGTTGACGTCATCGAGGCGCCGCAGGACACCGACGACGTCGCCACGCGGCCGGGACAGGGTGAGGCACGGCGAGCGGCCACCGGTGACCTAGTCCGGATCTACCTGCGGGAAATCGGCCGGGTGCCCTTGCTGACTGCGCATGACGAAGTCGAACTGGCCAAGGCCATCGAGGCCGGCCTGTTCGCGGAGGAGAAGCTGCAGCGCGGTGTGCAGGTCGGTTGCGCCGGCGCGCAAATGGCCGAGCTCATGCTCATCGCCGCCGATGGCATCGCGGCCAAGCAGCGGCTTATAGAGGCAAACCTGCGCCTGGTTGTCTCGATCGCCAAGCGCTACATCGGCCGCGGACTGGTCTTCCTGGACCTGATCCAGGAAGGCAATCTCGGCCTGATTCGCGCGGTGGAGAAGTTCGATTACACAAAGGGCTATAAGTTCTCCACGTACGCGACATGGTGGATCCGGCAAGCGATCACCCGGGCCATCGCCGATCAGGCGAGGACGATCCGTATCCCGGTACACATGGTCGAGACGATCAACAAGATGGCGCGTATCCAGCGTCAGCTGCATCAGGACCTGGGCCGTGAAGCGACGCCCGAAGAGATAGCGGCTGAGATGGGCCTGCACCCTGACCGCGTTGCTGAAATCCAGCGGATCGCCCAGGAGCCGGTGTCGCTTCAGTCGCCGATCGGCGAAGAGGACTCTGACCTCGGCGACTTCATCGAGGACGCCGACGCGGTGGTTCCGCTGGAGGCAGCCGCATTCATCATGCTCCAGGATCAGCTGGACCGCGTACTCGACAACCTCAGCATCCGGGAACAGCGGATCATCCAGCTGCGCTTCGGCCTGATTGACGGGCACCCGCGCACGCTCGAGGAAGTCGGCCATGAGTTCGGCGTGACAAGAGAGCGGATACGCCAGATCGAATCCAAGACCCTGGCCAAGCTCCGGCACCCGAGCCGCGCCCAGATGCTCAGGGAATACCTGGCCTGAGGAGCTATCGCCGAAGGCGGGATCAAGTATCAGAACGTGAACCCGTTCGCGTACAGCCCGCTGTTCCAGACGGCTGGGTCTCTATGTAGGTGATGGTCAGGCTGCCGGCGCAGGGACGCGGCGCTAACCACCGGCCCTGTCCGAAGCCGGTTGAGATGGGTCGCAAGGGGAGAACTTCGGCCGCGCCGCTCACTCGCGACTGGCGTGCCGTCAGGTCACGGATGCTGAGGCGGGGCCTGGCCTATTAGGGTGCCGCTTTTATCCGCGCCTCTTCGAGCCCGGGCCGTTATCGGTCGCTGCGACGAAAGGGCTGCCGTTACCGGCCCCCTTCCCGCCGTTCGTGCCGGCACTGCCGTGGCCGTTCTTACTACGTATGCCAGGGATGTGACTGCCAACCGACTGGGCGGCGCTTTGCGCAACTTGCGGAACCTTCTCCTGCAGTTGGCCACCTACCTTTTGGGCTTGCGCTTGCACTACGCCCGCGGCCTGCTGGACGGCCGGGTGCTCTGCGGTCTGCCGGGCGAGCTTGACTAGCTGCTCGTATCTCTCCCGGCCCGCCCGCGTGCCGACGACGTAGCCGGTGGCGAACCCGGCAGCGAACGCCATTCGATACATTCCCATCTGGTTCTCTCCCGTGCCGCTGTGGGCGTTGCTGCGCTAGGTGCCCCGTAATTTCCCCGTAATGCATGCGCCGCTGACTTTCAGGTCATGCCCAGGCAGTCGACGGATATGCGGGAGCATTCGCGCCGGTTACGCCAGCCTGGTTGGCGCTGCGCGAGGTACGTCAACGGTGCGCTACCCTTGTGCGCGGCGCTGATCACCTGAGCCAGGACGGACGGGCCTCGGCGCTCGGCAATCCCGCGTAGCTCAATCGGCAGAGCGTCCGGCTGTTAACCGGCAGGTTATAGGTTCGAGTCCTATCGCGGGAGCCACGTTTCCGCAGGTCAGGCCTGGTGAACACGGCCTTTCGAGCAAGATGAGTCGTCAGCCGCCGGCGCCCGATCGCCGCAAATCGGACCACGCGTACCACGTCGCATCGCCAGGCATGGATCCTGCGCTGCTAGAGCCTGCTTACGAACGCCGAAATCTCGTTTCCCGCCCCCCGCAACACCGCGAGGAACTCATGGAGGACGCCAGCCATGACGTCGGGATGAGTGCCCAGCACGAGCACGAGCCCGACGATCACCACCCAGCCAACAGCTTTGCCCATAGCTACCGATCCTGCGATGCGGCCTGCATCTCCGTGCCAGCCGCAATCAGGGTTGCCTCGACAACCGCGAGGTGCTCGTTACTGGCACGGGTCGCGGTCGCGCTGGGAACCAGGTTGATCCAGGCCACGTATCCTCAAGCTCCGTGCGTGGTTGTGCCCGTCGCGTACCGGATCATGCGGGCCAATGCCGCCGTGATTCTCGCCGGTCTGCAGCCGGGCGCATCAGGAGTCACGGGCGAGGAAGTGCTTGGCCAACAGAGTGCCGGCTAACTTTCGCCAAGCAAGCGAGAGACCAGTAGCTGTGCGCTACGCGGCCGCGGCCCGTCCATAGCCGAAGCCTCCAGAGTGACGAAGGGCCAGCTAGTCCAGCCACGTCGGGTCAAAACGAAGCCCGCGGATCTGAGTCCGGGCCAGCCGGCAGTAGCGTGCGGCGCCTCGGGCGGATGGCAGCCAACCGCTGACGGATTACCCGTACGCGCCACTCGGTCAGCGGCAGCTAACCCGCCGATGTCAGGCATCTGGCTGTCGTTGGGCGGCCCCACCAGCAACTTTGACATCTGGGCAAATCCCCCCGCTTCTGGGCGACTGCACGCCGGGTAGCCTTTGTTGAACGAGCAAGGGTTCTCTATTGATGTCTATCTAGAGCAGCAACACTGGGCAACCCTTGCCAATAGGACGGCGGGGAACTCAGCCGCCCGACCCAATCCTGGGCGGCTAGGCGCCCGCGCACTCCCGACCGCCGATAGGCCAACCCCGACCCGCTCGTAGGCGGCTAGGCGCGCGACGTCGCTCGGCCGTCGCCGTTCCCGCGGTCCGCTGTCCCGTGCTCACGACTGTGGCCTGGCGGGGATTCTCCCCGCCAGGCCACTGCCTGCATGCGAGGGCGATCGGCCGACGCCGAGCCCGTTCCTGTTCTGTTAGCCCATCATGGGTGACTGCACGCCGGCGAGGTCCTCCTTCGTGACCCGGATCATCACCAGGGTGATGATCAGCGCCAGCACGGCGATGCCAGCCGAGACCTCGAAGCCGCGAGAGAACCCCACCGCCAGCGAGTGATCGGTGATGGCCTTGCGGGCCACTGCCAGCTGCGCCCCCGTCGGGTGGAGCGCGTGCCCGGCCGCTGCTGCCTTAGCCAAAGCAGCGTGCGCGGCCGCTGCTGAGTGCCGCGCGGTGGTCGCGACGACGGTCCAGGCGACCGTGCCGAGTAGCGCCAGGCCGATCGAGCCGCCCACCTGCTGGCCGGTGTTAACCAGGCTGGAGGCTACGCCAGCATCGCGGTCATTGACCTTGTTCAGCGCGACCAGGGTGAGTGGCATGAACAGCATGCCCAGGCCCGCCGCTGTCACGATCATCGGGCCGAGCAGGCCTCCCGCGTAGGTGCTGTGCTCGGTGATCCGCGACAGCCAGAACATACCGCCCGCCGCGAAACTCGATCCGGCGATCAGCAGCGGCCTGGCACCGATGCGCCCGACAAGCTGCGAGCTGACGCCCGCCATCAGCATGATCGTCCCGACCATTGGCAGGTAGGCGACACCGGTCTTGACCGGGCTGTAGCCCCACACGGTCTGCACGAAGATCGTCAGGAAGAAGAACATCCCGAACAACGCGGTTCCGACGCAGAGCATGATCAGGTTCGCGCCGGAGCGGTCGCGGTCGCTGAAGATCCGCAACGGCAACAGTGCGTGCTTGCTGCGGGACTCGATCAGCACGAACGAGGCCAGGAAGACCACCGCAGCCGTGAGCGAGACGATGACCTTGGTGTCGCCCCAGTGCGAGAGGCCGTTAGCTGTCGTGGCCGCGCTGGACAGCCCGTAGACCAGAGACGCGAGGCCGAGGGTGCCGGTGATCGCGCCGCCCAGGTCGAATCGGCCGGTGTGCCGCTCGGACTCGGTGAGCACTCGCGGCGCCATCAAGGCCACGAGGACGGCGATCGGCACGTTCACGAAGAAGACCCAGCGCCACGAGACGTAGGACGTGAGCACGCCGCCGAGCAGCAAGCCGATCGCGGCGCCGCCAATGCTCATGGCGGCGTAGACGCCCATGGCCCGATTCCGCGGCGGGCCCTCCGGGAACGTGGTCGTGACCAGCGAGAGCGCTGTGGGCGCAACCACCGCGGCGCCAACGCCCTGGAGCGCGCGAGCGCCAAGCAGCCACGCCTCGCTGGTCGCCAGGCCGCCAAGCAGCGACGCCGCGGCGAACAAGATGATGCCGGCGATGAACACCCGGCGACGGCCGAGGATGTCGCCAGCCCTGCCGCCGAGCAGCAGGAGGCCGCCGAAGGTTAGCGCGTAGGCGTTCACCACCCACTCCAGCCCGGAGCCCGAGAAGCCGAGAGCGTGCTGAATGTGGGGGAGCGCTACGTTCACAATGGTGGCATCCAGCACCACCATCAGCTGGGCCGCGGCAATGACGACGAGGGCCAGGCCGAGGTGACGTTGAGCCTGGGTGTAGCCAGAAGCACGGCCAGTTGCGACCGCTTCGCTACCTGGTTGCGCCAGGTCCGCTGACTTGGCAGACATTGTAGAAGTGACTCCTTCGTTACAGTCAGTGTCCGTTTTGGGCGCAGTAATTCCTACAGCGCGGTACAGCGAGGTGTGTCAGGCCGGCGGTCCGAGGTCGGGCCGCACTTCCCTCACATAACTAAGACGAGGCTGCGACGCTCAATTCGACATCCGCGACGTTTTAGTTCGGAGGTCCGTGGCCAAGCGGATCAGAGGGTGAGCTGCCGAGCGGCAGAGCTCCGGGCCGGTTCGCCGGCTACCGTGAGCTCGCTCACGTCGCTACTCACCTCCCCCCGCCGATGCCGGGGGGACATTCGGGGTCGCGTTGGAGTTGTGTTCGTGCAACGCGCCCACGAGCAGGCTGGTCAACTGGCCTTGCATCGCGTCGTCGGCCGCCGTTCCCGCGGCAGCCGGCGCCGGTGCGGCCGCGAGCATCTTGCGGATCAGGGCAAGAAGCTGGGCGCGTTCGTCAGGAGATAGCACAGAGTTCCATGGCATCCGCGCCGTGATCTCGGCCTCGACCTTGTGCTTAAGCGCTACGCCGTCCTCGGTCAGCACGACGTTCTTGATCCGCCGGTCGGCCAGGTGCGGCTCACGGCGCGCGAGACCGCGCTCCTCGAGCATGTCGGTGAGGAGCGTGACGAAGGACGGGTCGCAGTGCATCCGCTTCCCCAGTTCCTTCATGGCCATCGGGCACTCCAGGGTGTGCAGCGCCTTAATGAACGGTGCCGGGATGCCCAGGTTCTGGGCGAGCTGTGCGCCCTGTCCGACGATCCGCCCAATCAGCTCGAAGAAGCAGCTGGCGATCTCCGCGGTCTGCTGCTCCGCGGTTTGCTGCTCTGCTGTCGTCTGGTCGGGCACTGCGGGTGCTCCCTGGTCTGGCCGCTGGTTTAGTCGCTCAATAGTTGAGCAAGTCAAACATTACTTCGCTCAGTTGAGGCTGTCAATCTTTCTGGAACTCAACTATCTCACGGCGTCGGCGCCATCGGGGACCAGGTGGCCGGCCCCGAGGTTCGTCAGGCCCGAAGTTCGTCAGGCCTGAGGTTCGTCAGGCCTGCGACTCGATGAGACCGCGGACGAACGCGGCCTGGCCCGCGTGCTGAAGATCATCGGCGAGAACGCTTACCAGGCGCACGCCCATTGTCACCGGCGGATCCCAGCGCCGGTCGACGACCGTATCCATATCGGTGTCGGTCAGCCCGCCCAGCACCTCGATGGTCTGCTCGTAAGTCGCGTCGTGATAATCAGCGAGCAGACCGGCGGGCGCGCGGACGAGAGCCACCTCATCGGAGGTGTGGCCGTAGCCGATGTCGCTGCTCTCGAGCGGCAAGGCAAAGCGCTTCTCCCAGCCGCCGGAGGACCACACCTGCTCAACACCGGCGGCGCCGGCGATGTGGTCGTCTTGCACGCGGGTCAGGTGCCAGATCAGCCAGCAGATCGAGTTCGCCTCCGCGCCCGTGCGGTATTCGAGTTCGGCGTCGCCGAGGCCAGCCAGCACGTCATGCACAACCTCGCGAACCCGGCCGAAGCCGTCAACCAGAAGGTCCGGACCAGACACCTCGGCGCCTCCTAGTGCTTCCGCACGAAGTCGGCGAATGCGATTATCACGCCGATCGCGATAAGGATGGCGTAGATGCCGCTGCGCAGCCTGGTCTTCCGTCCCCCGCGTAGCCTGTTCTTCGCTACTTTCACGTCGCCGTGCGCGGCAAGGGACTTCTGCCAGTGCCAGCCCAATCCTGTCCCGATGACGAGAAAGAGAGCGATCCCGCCGATCGCTACCGCAGTCATACCCCGAGTCTTTCTGCGTGCCGACCGTGCCTGCTTTGATGATTGCTCATTGCCCGAGGCGACTCCAGCGGAAACGCCGGGCGGCAGCCGCTGGCAGGATGGACGTCGCACGGACATCGTTCGGATAACCCCGCAAGTGCGACCCCGAAGGAGTGCGCAGCCACGATGAGCGAAGAACTGACGGCCGCCACAATTACGATCACCGGCGCCGGCGATGACCCGGTCGAGGCGTACCTGGCCGTGCCCGACGACGGCGCGAGCGCGCGGGGCAGCGTCGTGGTGATCCATCACATGCCCGGCTACGACTCGTCGACCAAGGAGGTCGCACGGAAATTTGCCGCGAACGGATACGCCGCCCTGCTGCCGAACCTCTACTATCGCCAGGCGCCGGGCGCGAGCCCGGACGACGCCGCAGCGGTGGCACGCGCCAGCGGCGGCGTGCCTGACGAACAAGTCGTCGGCGACGTGCGCGGCGCCGCCGATTACTTGCGCGGGGTCCCGGGCTCGAACGGCAAGGTCGGCGTCATCGGTTACTGCTCGGGCGGCCGGCAGTCGTTCCTCGTCGCGTGTAGCCTCCAGCTCGACGCGGCCGTCGACTGCTACGGCGCCTGCATCGTGAATCCGCCGCCAGACGGATTCCCGCTCAAGGTCAACGCCATCGTGGGGCTCGCTCCGGACCTGTCGTGCCCGTTGCTCGGGCTGTTCGGCGCCGACGACAAGTATCCCACGCCCGCGGAGAACGCCGAGCTGTCCAGGGTCCTGGATAACCTCGGCAAGCTGCACGAGTTCCACACGTATGACGGCGCCGGGCACGCGTTTTTCGCGGTCGACCGGCCCGCGTACCGGCCGGCCGCGGCGAACGACGGCTGGCAGAAGATCTTTGATTTCTGCGGCCGCTACCTGGCTAGCTGAGGAGCTGACATGTGCACGTACAACACCGAGAAGATTGAGATCAGCGGTAGCGGCAAGGGCGCGGAGGGCTGGTTTACGCTGACTGACGCGACCGTCTACTTTGATCACCCTGTGCACGCCATGGCCGAGCACACGCTGAACATTGACTTCCGCAACCCGGGCCACGGACCGGCGGCGCGGGTAGCGGTCGAGCTCACAGCCGAATCCGCGCGGGCGCTCGTAGCCGCGATCGAAGCGGCGCTCGCGGCCGTGCCGGCGGCGCTCGCGTCCTGACCTGCGCGCGCGTCGCTCCGCGAGCGGACTGCCTCCCGATGTCGGCAGGGCATGTCAGGATCGAGCAAAACCGCGGGTCGGCGGAGGGATCGCAGTGAAGTTCAGGGTCGAGCGAGACGCGCTCAGCGAGGCGGTGTCGTTCGTGGCGCGCGCGCTGCCAACGAGACCGGTAGTACCCGTTCTGTCAGGCCTGCTAGTGGAAGCTGACGACGAGCGGCTGACGATGTCGTGCTTCGACTACGAGATATCGGCGAAGGTGACGGTCGCCGCCGATGTCGGCGAGCCGGGCACGGCGCTGGTGCCGGGACGGTTGCTGGCCGAGATCACCAAGAGCCTGCCGCTCGCGGACGTCGACGTGTCGACGACCGCGGGCATGGTGATGCTGAGCTGTGGCAGCGCCGAGTTCGCGCTCGTCGAACTCCCGCTTGATGGATATCCGCCGCTACCCGAGCTGCCGGCCGTGATCGGGACGGCCGACGGCGCGGCGCTCGCGACGGCGGCGGCTCAGGTAGTCCCGTCCGCCAGCCGAGATGACACGCTGCCCATGCTGACTGGAGTGTGCCTTGACTTCGAAGGGTCGCAGCTCACCCTCGCAGCCACGGACAGGTACCGGCTGGCGGCTGCGACCATCGCGTGGGCTCCGGCCGGTCAAGGCGTGCGTGCGTCGGCGCTGGTGCCGGCGAGGATGCTGGCCGACGTGGCCAGGTCGATGGGACACGCGGGGCCGGTCACGATTTCACTTGGCCAGTCCGTGCCCGACGGGACCAGGCCAGTTGACGGAATGATCAGTTTCGAAGGCGGCGGCCGACGGCTGAGCGCGCGACTGATCGGCACCGAGTTCATTCGCTACAGGTCGCGCTTCCAGGCGAGCTTTGAGGAAGTGGCGGAGATTGCGGCCGCGCCGTTCATCGAAGCGGTGCGCCGGGTCTCGCTGGTGGCTGATCGGCTCACGCCCGTGCAGCTCGCGCTCAGGCGCGACGCCGTGGTGATCGAGGCGCAGTCCAGTGGCCGCGCGCGAGCCGTCGAGTCGCTCCCGGCCGTGTTCGACGGTACGCCGCAAACGATCTCGTTCAATCCGCACTTCCTGCTGGATGGCATCACGGCGGCGGCGCTAAGCGGTCACGGCCGCCTGCCGGCCACGGTTGACCCCGACAGCAGCGAGGTTCATGGGGGCGGCCGGATCAGGCTTCAGTTCTCGAGTCCGGCGAAGCCGGCGCTGATTAGCTGGATGGACGGCGACGAAACGGTGGGCGCACCGCCTGCCGATGCGGCCCCGTTCCGGTACCTGGTGGTTCCGCTTCGCGTACCGGCGGCCGGGTAACGGTTGTCAGCCGCGGCGGGAGCCGCGCATGATCCGGCGCAGCACGCCGCGCATCAGCGTGAAGATCGCCACCAGCAGGCCGAACCGGCCGGGCCACGGGAACCGGACGCCGGCCAGGATCACGTCGTAGACCAGTAGCCAGGTCGCGAGGGCCGCCAGCAGCGTCGCGAACGCGCCGATGCCATGCCCGTGCCGATGCCCCGACTGGCCGCGGCCCGCCCAGTCGCTGCCGGGCCAGCAGGCGACCGCTGTCGGAGCCGACGGTCCGCTGGCCAGCATCGGGCCCGGCCGCGTCTTGGCGCTCGGCAGGGGGGAGCCGCCAGACCTCACATGCGGCAGGTCGCGGGTTATGCGGCTGAGATCGCCCTGGGTCCTGGCGGCGAAGACGGCGTCGAGGCGCTGATTGAACTCCTCGAGAGTGAGCCGCCCGTGCGCGAAATGCTCTCGCAGTTCAGCCGCCGTGGCCTCGCGCTCGGCGTCTCCGATACGCAAACTCGGTTGCGTTGCCATCTGCCCCTCCGTGCCGTGCGCAGCCTTGATCCCAAAACGATATATCGCGACTAGCATGGGCGCAACCAGCATTCACGGAACCGGGGTGCGGCCGCAGCCAGGGCGCGGGCGCAGCAGCGGATTATCTGGCCGCTGACGGGCACCTGCCCGGCGGTTCCGCATGGCCGATGCCACAGCCAACCGCAGTTGCCCGCAGAGGTCTCCGGGATGCAGCTCTCCTGGATGAACAGCGCGGCATCGGTCGAGGTGGCGCCGGTGACCGCGGGCACGCCACCATAGATCGCTGGCGTGCTCACCCACGTTCCTCGTTCCGGGTTCGCGAGCCGGACGCACTCCGCGTTCCTGGCGGCGGCTGCTGTCGCGCTGACGGGCACCGTCATCGGGTCGCGGCACGACGGGTGATCGCTTCCGCCAGCGCGCACGTCTGCTGCAAGGCGGACGCCCTGGCAGGTCGCCAGTCCGCGCACCTGCGTGCCCGGCCAACGTGGCCGACAGCCTTGACGGCTTCTACACATAATGATTACATTCATATGCTCCAACCCGAGTTTACTCCCTGCCGCGCTAGTTCCCGCCGCCTCGGGCGAGGACCACGCGTGCGCGGGAACTCCGGCCAGGCCCGGTACAGGACCTCCGGTCAGTGTGTTACGGCGCGATCTACATGTTGGGAGAAGGCCATGCAGGCATTGCTCCGACGGTTCACGCTGGCTCCAGTGATGATGGCAGCGTCCGCGCTAGCCGTTGCCGGCTGCGGATCGTCGTCCACCGGGGGCTCAGGGTCTGGCGGGACCCTGAATATCGGCGTGATCTACCCGTTCACTGGGTCGAACGCAGACCAGGGCGCTATCGGAATGGCCGGCTGCCTTACCGGCGTCTCGGCGGTCAACGGCGCCGGTGGCGTGCTGGGCCACAAGTTCGTATGCAAGCAATTCGACACCAAGGGCGACCCGGCCGACGCAACGAGCGCAGCAAATCAGATGATGGCCTCGGCCACGCCGGTCATGGTGATCGGGGCTTCCGATGACGCCGTCACCACCGCGCCGATTGTCACGGCCGCCAGCGTGCCCAACTTCGCCACCATCGGCGACCCGCATTTCGACCACCAGACGAACCAGTATTTCTACCGGATCACGCCGTCCGACGCGCTCCAGGGCGTGGCGCTCGGATACTGGGCCGCCACGCATTACTCTCGGCCGGCCGCGGTTTTCACTAGCGACCTCGGCGCCCAGACCTCGGTTCCGCCGCTCCGCACCGAGATGGCCAAGCTCGGGCACAAGCTGGCCGGCGACGTGACGCTGGCACCAGGCGCGAGTTCCTACCGGACCGAGATCGCCAAGATCATTGCCGCGAATCCGGACGCTCTGGTCATGGAGATGGACCCGCAGTCAGCGGCCACCTTCCTGTCGGAGTACCAGCAACTCGCCGGCCATCTGCCGATCATCCTGGGAACCCAGCGGACGAGCAACAGCGACTGGATCCAGGCCGTGCTCGGCGCGATCGGACCTGCCAACTTCTCCAAGTACGTTAAGGCGATCACCCCGTACGTTCCGCCGTCGAGCCCCAGCCACGATGTCTACTCGCACTGGCTCCTCAAGCAGACCGGGGTGCGTGACCCGAGCCAATACGAGGGGCATCCGTACGCCATCGCCGACTTCGACGCGATCAACGTCACCGCGCTCGCCATGGTGGAGGCGCACTCCACGAGTCCGACCGCCTACAACAAGTTCATTACCAAGGTGACCGCTGCGTCGCCGGGCGCGGTGCGGGTGACTAGCTATGCCGAAGGGCTCAGGCAGCTGAAGGCGGGCAAGACAATCCAGTACATCGGGGCCGGCGGCACGCTCGCATTCAACCAGTACCACAGCGCCGAGCGCGCGTTCTCCTTCGACAACTACGACCCGGCTAGCAAATCGATGAGCCCGGTCTCGGTCATCCCCGGGTCGGTTCTGAACGGCTGACGAGCCGCCGCCATCACGCCTCATCAGAAAGCGAGGACGCGGGGTGGACACGGGTCCGGGACTGCGACAGTCTAGGTCCTCCGTGCCCACCCCGCGAGCTACGCCCAACGCCACGAACGGTCACTGTGACGAACGCGAAGGGTTCTGCATGAATCAATTCACGCTCGCCATCGGGTTCGGGCTCGTGACCTCCGCGATCCTCGTACTCAGCGCCGTGGGCTTCACCCTGCAGTTCGGCGTGTCCAACATCTTCAACCTCGCCTATGGCGACGCGATGACGCTGTCAGCGTTCATCGCGTACCTGGCGGACGCCGCGGGCGCGGGCATCTGGGTGGCGATCCTGGTCGGCGCTGCTACTGGGGCGCTGGTGTCAGTACTGATCAGCCGGCTGATCTTCACGCCCTTCCTGCGGCGCGGCACGTCGCGGTTCGCGATGGTGATGGTCTCGCTCGCGCTCGCCGTCATCTTGCAGAACGCGATCCAGGCTATCGCGGGTACCAGATTCCGCAGCTACGCCGAAGGCCAGGGCAAGTCGCTCCACCTGCTCGGCATGATCCTCACCTCTTACCAGCTGGTGATCATCGCGGTCGCGGTCGCCAGCATGGTCGGCCTGCACCTGCTCTTGCAGTACACCCGCATCGGCAAGGCGTTGCGCGCGACCGCCGCCGACCCCGAATTGGCTCGAAGCTGCGGGATCGCCACCGACCGGGTTTCCGCTGCCGCGTGGGCGATCTCGGGTGCTCTGTGCGGGCTAGGCGGGGTCACGCTCGCTCTCAACCTCGCCAGCTTCGACTTCCACTTTGGCAGCGAGTTCTTGCTGATCGTGGTCGCTGCTGCGGTGTTCGGCAGCGTCGGGCAGCCCTATGGAGCAATGGTCGGTGCCGTGGTAATCGGAATGGCGAGCGAGCTGGCGGCTATCTGGACCCCGTCGCTCAAGCAGGTCGTAGCGTTCGTCATCCTCGTCGTCATCCTGCTGATCCGCCCAGGTGGGCTGTGGCGCCGGGCCTTCGTGCAAATGGACGTGGCCGCCCGATGAGCCTGGCGTACCAGTACTACCTGCTCACACTCCTGATCTTCTTCGGGGTGAACACGATTGCCTGCTGGTCCCTGAACATCCAGTACGGCGTTGGCGGCGTGATGAACTTCGCGTTCATCATGTTCCAGTCCGTCGGCGCGTACCTCGCCGGTGTGCTCACCCTAGGCCCCTCCACCGGGGCTAGCTTCCAGCAGTACATCCTGGGGGCGACGCTGCCGTTCCCGCTGCCATGGATCCTCGCCGCGCTAGCGGGCGGCGTTCTGGCCTGGTTCGTCGGGCTGTTCGCGCTGCGGCCAGGCCGTCGTGATTTCCAGGCGATGGTCATGCTGGTGGTCTCGATCATCGCCAGCACCCTGGTCCTCACCCAGGGATCGTGGTTCAACGGGCAGAATGGCGTCGCCGCCATTCCGAAGCCGTTCGAGAGCAAGCTGAACCTGGGCGAGGTCCAGTACGGCTGGTTCTACGCGGCCCTGACCGCCGTCACCGTGCTCGCCGTCTACTGGCTCGTGCACCGGCTCACCGCGTCGCCGTGGGGACGCCGCCTGCGAGCCATGCGCGAGAACCCGGATGCCTTGCAGTCGCTTGGGGTCAACGTCCGAACGGAGAGCATGAAGCTGTACGTGCTCGGCGGCGCACTGGCGAGCCTGAGCGGAGCCATCCTGGTGCAGTTCATCGGGGCCTGGTCGCCCGGGTCGTGGGCCACTGGCGAGACGTTCCTGTACTTCGTGGCGGTCATCGTCGGCGGCGTCGGCAACAACTTCGGCGCATTGCTCGGGGCAGCACTCGTTCTCGGCGTGTTCGAGGAATCGCTGCGCTACCTGCCGTCGTTCGGTTACGCGGGTGTCGCTGAGGCCGTCCAGTTCATGCTGCTGGGTGTGCTGATCCTGGTTTTCCTGTGGTTCCGTCCGCAGGGCCTGATACCCGAACGCCGGCGCAGGCTCAGCCGCCTCCGGCCCGAGCCCGCCGAGCTGAGCCAGGAGTCTTCGGCGGTGGCCCCGTGACCGCCGCTCCGTTGCCCGGAACGGTCACCGCCGCCGGATCCGGGGCGGACGCCCTGCTGGCGGTGACTGACCTGCGGGTGGAATTCTCCGGGGTGCACGCCGTGGCCGGCGCGACCTTCGCGGTTGGGCCCGGTACCATCACCGGTCTGATCGGCCCCAACGGCGCCGGGAAGTCGACGACCCTGAAGCTCATCGCCGGATCCGAGGTGCCCACCGGCGGCCGGGTCCGTTACGAGGGCCAGGACATCACTGGGCATCCGGTCCACGAAGTCGCCAGGCATGGCCTCATCCGGACTTTCCAGCTCTCCAGCGAGTTCGCACGCCTGACCGTCCTGGAGAACCTGGTGGTGGCGGCGCCAGGACAGCGCGGCGCGACGCTCACGTCGGCGCTGCTCGGCAAGCGGTACTGGCGCGCACAGCAAGCCGACCTCATCGGCCGGGCATCGGCGCTGCTGGCCGAGTTCGGATTGTCGCAGGCCGCAGACCAGTATGCGGGTGAGCTGAGTGGCGGACAGAAACGGCTGCTCGAGATCATGCGCGCGCTGATGGCGGAGCCCCGGATGCTGCTGCTCGATGAGCCTCTGGCCGGCGTCAATCCGACTCTGCGCGGTGCGGTCACCGAGCACCTGTGCCGCCTTCGCGACCAGGGACTGACGATGCTCATGGTCGAGCACGAGCTTGCAGCGGTGGAGCGCTGCTGTGACTCGGTGATCGTGATGGCGGCCGGTCGAGTCCTGACCGAGGGAACGATGGCTGAGATCCGAGCCAACAAGGAGGTTGTGGATGCCTACCTCCTTGGCTGACGCCCGCGCGGAGCATACTCACCTGAAGCTGGAAAACGTCTCGGCTGGTTACGGCGGTGCACCGGTCATCCGGGACGTCAGTCTGACGGTCGGCATAGGCGAAGTGGTCACTGTGATCGGCCCCAACGGCGCCGGCAAAAGCACCCTGCTCAAGACCGTGCTCGGCATCCTCCACCCGACAAAGGGCACGATCAGCCTGGGCGGCGAGCACATCGCTCGCCTGCCGGAGAACCTGGTGATCCGGCGCGGAGTGGGCTACGTGCCCCAGATCAAGGACGTGTTCGAGCCGCTCACCGTCAAGGAGAACCTTGAGATCGGGGGCTACACGCTTCCCCGGCGCGAAGTCGCGGGCCGGGTCGAGGAGGTGCTGGAGCGCTATCCGGCGCTGGCGGCCATGCGGGGCCGACCGGCGGGCTACCTGTCCGGCGGCGAGCGCAAGCAGCTGGCAATGGGCCGTGTGCTGATGCGGAGGCCCACCCTGCTCGTGCTCGACGAGCCGACCGCGGGCCTGGCGCCGCAGCTCGCGCACGAGCTGCTGACAAAGCACGTGACTGAGCTGGCCGGCGGGGGCGTGGCCATCCTCCTCGTGGAACAGCACGCGCACGAAGCCCTGGCCGTCTCTGGCTGGGCCTACGTGATGGCAGGCGGCGAGATCCGGCTATCTGAGGCGGCAGCTAGCCTGGGCCAGCGCCCCGATCTTGGCGACATTTTCCTCGGGCTCACGAACCCGGCAACCGCAGCCGGGTAGCCACGAGCGCGCACGCCGCATCTCGGCAGATGCAGGGCGGAGCACGCTGCTGGACCGAGCGGCCCTTACCGCGCCGCGGGCGGGAGGAGACCCGCGGGCAGGCCTTCGTGCTGGTCCTGCAGCACGTCGACCACGGCCGGCCGCCCGCTCGCGAGCGCCCGATCCAGTGCAGGCACCAGGTCCTCGGCCTTATCCACCCGCTCGCCATGCGCACCGAGCAGGCGTGCGAACTCAGCGAAATCTGGGTTGCGGTAGAAGACTCCCAGGTAGCGCCCGTCGTGCGCAGCCCGCTGCCGGTCCCTGGTGTTGCCGAAGGCAAAGTTGTTGTTGATGACTACGACGACCGGCAGGTGCTCGCGAACCGCGGTCTCCAGGTCCTGGGCCACCATCCAGAAGCTCCCGTCGCCTGTCACCGTGATGAACCGCTCTGCCGGGCGAGCGAGCTGCATGCCCATGGCCGCCGGGAATCCCCAGCCCATGGCGCCGCCCCCGGAGCCGTAGTAGCTGGCAGGTGCGGCGAAATCGAGGTAACGCTGGATCCAGACCCCGAGGCTCGGCGCGTCTTGCACCAGGGTCGCTGTGGTGCGTCCGAGCGTCGTGCGCAGGGCCTTGACCAGCACCGCCGAGGACACCACGCCCGCGCGTTCCGGCGCCGCCGGCAGGACGGCCTCCTGGAGGTACAGCTCGCGGGCCGTCTGGGTCCGGGTGCGCCGGGCCGGCGACGGTGCGGCCGCGAACGCGTCGGCCGCGTCGGCGAGTGCGCGGGTGGTTAGCGCTGCGTCCGCGCAGATGCCCACCTCGGGCACGTAGTACCGGCCCAGCGCGTCGGCGTCGACGTCCACCTGGATGAGGGTCGCGCCCGCGGGAAGCAGAGTCCACCGGGCGCTGGTGAACTCGGAGAACCGGCAGCCGACCGCGAGCACCACGTCGGCCTCGCGCACTAGGTCCTCGGAGACCGCGAACGCCCCGTAGCCGAGGCAGCCGCAGAACTGCGCGGAGTCATTCGGGAAGACGTTCTTGCGCAGCCACGTGGTGACCACCGGGATCTGCAGCCGCTCCGCCAGCCGCAGCAGCCCTGGGTCGAAACTGGGCCGCTGCAGCCCGCCACCGGCGATAATCACCGGACGCAAGGCCGTCGACAGCCGGCTAACCGCCGCCTCGATCGCGGCCTCCGACGGTGCCGCCGGTAGCACGCGAGCGGTGCGCTGATAGCTGTCGGCCGCGTCGCCAGTCTGTACGTCGAGCGGGAGCGAGAGCATGACCGGGCCGGGGCGGCCTGACAGCGTCGTCCGAACCGCGCGCTGGGTCAGTTCCGCGATCCGGCTTGGCCGGTGCACCTCGACGGACCACTTGGTGATCGGCTCGAAGAAGCGCACCAGATCCATCTCCTCGAACGCCTCCCGGTGGTAGATGCCGTCCGGCACCTGGCCGACCAGGGCGAGCACCGGGATGGACTCGGCATGCGCGTTGTGCACGCCGATGGACAGGTTTGCGGCACCGGGACCGCGGGAAGCCAGGCATACGCCCACGTCGCCGCTGGCCCGCGCGTAGCCATCGGCCATGAACGCGGCCACCTGCTCATGCCGAACCGACAGGTACTGGACGCCCGGGTTGCGCCCGGCCGCGTCTATCAGGTGCATGACCGTGGTTCCCGGCAGCCCGACGATGTGCCGGACGCCCTCCCGCCGCAGCGCCTCGACCGCGACGTCAGCGCCGTTCATTGTCCGTGCCCTCCGGTCGCCGACGTCAGCCAAGCATGATGTTGACGGTCTTCAGCTGTGTGTAGCTCAGCAATTCACCGAGGCTCTCCTCGCGGCCGACGCCGGACATTTTCACCCCGCCGAACGGTACGCCGGCGAAATGCCGGGCTGAGCCGTTGATCCAGAGATAACCGGCCTGGATCGCCCCGGCGACCCGGTGCGCGCGGGTCAGGTCGGATGTCCAGATACTGCCAGTCAGCCCGTAGTCCACTGCGTTGGCGATATCGATCGCTGCCTGCTCGTCTTGCCACCTGATAACGGACAGCACCGGACCGAATACCTCCTCCCGGGCGACGCGCATGTCCGGCCGAACCCCGCCGAGCAGGGTCGGCGCGATGAACAAGCCAGGCTGGCCGGGCAGGTTCGGCGGGGGTCCGCCGCCTGCCAGCACGGTGGCGCCGTCGGCCCGGGCCATGTCGATGTAGCGCATCGTCTTGTCGTACTGGGCTCGCGAGGCCATGGTGCCCATCTCGGTGGCTGGGTCTAGCGGATCGCCGATCCGGATCGCGGCCATCCGGGCTAGCACTCGCCCTACGACGTCGTCGGCGATGGACTCGTGCAGCAGCAGCCGGGAGGTAGAGCCGCACGATTGTCCCGAGGATCGAACGAAATTCATGCCTGCCACGGCGCTGGCAGCGACCTGCTCCGGATCGGCGTCCGGGAACGCGATCAGCGCGTTCTTGCCGCCGAGTTCGAGGGTGACCTCCTTGACGCCCACCTCGGCCGCGTCTTTCTGAATGGACCGGCCGGTTCTGTCGCTGCCGATGAAGCCGATTCGGCGGATCGCCGGGTGGCGCGCAATCGCCCTTCCCGCCGCTGGCCCGTCGCCGACGACAATCGACAGCACGCCCGGCGGCAGCAAGTCCGCGAAGAGCTCGCCCATCCGCAGAGCAGACAGCGGCGCGGACTCAGGCGGCTTGAGGATCACGGCGTTGCCGGCCACGAGCGGCGCGGCGATCTTCCCGGCCGCGAACATGATCGGATGGTTGAACGGAATGATCCGCCCGACCACTCCGAACGGCTCGCGCAGAGTCAGGTGCAGGTTCTCCGTGGTAGCGGGGATCGTCTCGCCCTTTAGCTCGATGCCGAGACCCGAGAACAGGCGCAGCATGTCAGCGCCCATCGAGACGTCCAGGTGCATGGAGGTCACGGGGTGCCCGCCATCGATTGCGTCGAGGAACGCGAGCTCGTCGGCGTGTTCCTCGAGCACACGCGCTAGCTCCGCGACCCTGGCGCCGCGCTCGCGCGGTGGGACTCGCCGCCACTCGGTTGCGGCTCTCTCGGCTGCCTGGACCGCGGCGTCCACGTCGGCAGCGTCGCCGTCCGGGACGTGGGCGATGACCTGCTCGGTGGCGGGGCTCACATCGTCGTAGCACCGGCCGGATCGGGTGGAAACCAGCTTCCCGCCGATCAGGAGCGACCAGTCGCGGTCTGCGGGCGCGGGCACGCCGGCAGCGTCAGGTGCGTCGGGCATTGAGCGGCACCTCCATCATCGCCAAGAATGTCTGTACATACATAGATAAACTTAGTCGTAGCAGGTGTCTGTGGCCAGATCTTCTGATGCCGACCGTACGCAACAGCAGTTCCCGAGTCCGGCCTGATACCAGGCCCGTGTCATACGGGCCTCCGGCCCGGGATGGGAGCGCGGAATCCAGGCCCGCCCGCGAGGAATCCTGACCCGGGAGCCTGCGCCGGATCAGGCCTCAGGAACCTTTGCGGCCGCTTCCAGTCGGCCCACAAGCGCAATGCCCTCTGTCGCCCACTGCATCTCCTCGGCAGCCCTGGCCGCCATGCCCCGGTACACGTGGGCCTTGTAGGCGACGACGGCGTCGTGCATCTGCTCGGGCCACGCCGCCAGTCGCAGCCGGATCAGCTCGGTGTCCCTGCACTCAAGCTCCCGCGCATGTGTGGCCCATTGCCGCTGCAGGGCCTCGTGGCGGGCGAAGTGAGCCTGGAACTGGCGTCTTGCATTGGCGAAGCTGCCGAATTCGTAGTAGGTAGCTTTGAGATAGGCGCTATCGCGCTCGGGCGGCGGGGACGGGAGCTCTTGCACCCAGTGGCGCATCTCGGCCCGCCCGGCCTCCGTCAGTGCATAGGTTCGCTTCGTGCCGCGAGTGCCGCGCGGCACATCCTGGCCGATGATGAGGCCTTCCGCCTCCATGCGACGCAGCTCCGGATAGATCTGCGAGTGCGGGGCGTGCCAGACGAAGGCGGCCGACTGGTCGAAGTGCTTCGCGAGCGTGTATCCCGTCATCGGCGCGACGTCAAGCAATGCCATGAGGGCGTACCGCAGCGACATAATGTAACGATATACGTAAAGCGCTACTGACAGCTTCTGGGTCAGATCACGTATGTCTCGAGGGTCTCCGGGGCAAACAATTCGGCGGGCGTGTGCAGCTTGCTCGCTAGGTGCTGGTCGTAGGAGTAGCGCAGGAATGTGCGGAGCGTGACCTCGTTCGGCCCGAGGCCGTAGCTCCAGAAATCGGCGCCCATCAGTGCCTGCGTCCGCGCTAGCTCGTCGTACAGCCACGGGAGCATCGATACGCTGGCGGCGGTCTCCGCCATGCGAGCCACTGTGCGCACTCTGGCCTCCTCGAAGGCCTTGTACAGCGATTGTGCGAGCCAGCGCCGCTGCTCGTAGACATCCCGGCGAAGCGCCACGACGTGCATGACCGGGAAGATTCCGGTCAGCGCGAAGTATCGCTCCTCTTCGGCCCGGGGATCGTCGAAAAGTCGGCGGACCCGCGGATCGCCGGCGGCCAGCGGCCGCGGCGTGCGGGGGCTGTAGAGAGCGTCGATCTCCCCCTCGGCCAGCATGCCCTCGAGCGTGGCTCCGGCAGGGATCGGCTGGATCTCCACCCCGGGTGGCCGAGTATGCCCGAGCTTGTCGGTGCGCCCTGGCCGGTGCAGCCCGCCAGTGCGGTAGCGGACCGACTCGACGCTGACGCCGTAGTGCTCCGCAAGAATTCCCCTGATCCAAACCGCGGCCGTGACCTGGTACTCAGGTACGCCGACGATGCGCCCGGCAAGGTCGGCAGGCTCCTTGATGCCGCTGGCCGAATTGACGTAGATGCCGTTATGGCGAAACGCCCGCGAGGGGAACACGGGCAGGGCTATGAACGGCGCTTCCTGCCCGAGGCTGATGACGTAGGACGACAGCGAAAGCTCTGCCGCGTCGAATTCGCGGTAGCGGGCCATGCGGAAGAATGTCTCCTCGACCGGCAGGTCCAGGTACGTCAGGTCGATACCGTCCGGCCGGATCTCGCCGGTGGCTAGCGGCAGTGTTCTGTCGTAGTCCCAGCACGCCAGTGTCAGTGGCACGCGGACGCTCATGCAGGCCTCCTGTTCCGCTGGTGAACGTAGGTCTCTCAATACGTATCTAACTACATAAAGCATGGACCGATCGAGTACGTCGCCTGAGGAGCCGCGAACGCCGGCCGCCGATTGAGCATGCGGATCGAGGATCGAGGACGCGGATCGAGGACGCGTGGCGGGGTGATCTCAACGTCGGTGAAGCAGTACCGCACCACCAGGCCGCGGGACCTGCCCTACGGCGAGGCGCGGCTGGCGGTCCGCTGGCACAAGCGGCAGTACCGGTGCCGGGAGCGGGCCTGCCCGCGGAAGGCGTTCACCGAGTCGGTCCCTGATATCCCGCCGCGGGCGCGGCTGACCGGTCGGCTGTGCCGGCAGGCTGCTGCCCAGGTCGCCTCCGGGCGCAGTGTGTCCGCGGTCGCGGCCGAGTACCGGATGAGCTGCCCGGTCGCGCACCGGCACTACGCCGCCCGCGCCGATGGTCTGCTGACCGAGCCCGCCCCGACTGCGGTGCTGGGCATCGACGAGACCCGTCGCGGCACCCCGAAATGGATCCAGGACGCCGAGACTGGCCGGTGGAAGCGGACCGAACGGTTCGAGACCGGCTTCACCGACCTGTCCGGGACCGGCCGTCTGCTCGGCCAGGTCGCCGGACGTACCGGCAAGGCGGTCACCGCCTGGCTGGACGCCCGCGGCCAGGACTGGAAGAACCAGGTCAAGTTCGTCGCCATGGAGCCGTGCGCGGTCTACCGGCCGGCGGTGGAGCGGGCGCTGCCGCACGCGGTCATCGTGGTCGATCACTTCCACCTAGTCCGCCTCGCCAACCAGGCCGTCACCAGGGTGCGGCAGCGGGTCACCCGTCAGGTCCTGGGCCGGCGGGGCACCAGCCGCGACCCGGCCGCCACGATGGGAGATCAGTAACCCCTGTTCGCGTTCTACGACTGGTGCGCCCGCGCTGACGTGCCGGAGGTCACCCGTCTGGCTGGCACCATCGAGGCCTGGTGCCGCAGATCCTGGCGTTCATCGACACCGGCATCACCAACGCCACCACCGAGGCCACCAACAGGATGATCAAAGACACCGCGCGGATCGCATTCGGGTTCCGAAACCTGCACAACCAGCGCCGCCGGGTACGGCTGCACTGCAGACGGACGATCATCAGTCAGCCGTGATGAGGATGACCACAGCCCGTCAACGTCGAACAGTCAGTCAGGGAGCGCGCCACTGACGCCGGACAGCATAGGTGCCCGGCTCCCCGACGTTGACCCACATTGCCACGTCGACCTGCTGAAGGTCGAACTCGAACAGCGGATCGCGCGACGTGGACTCGATCATCCCGCCGACGCCGCTTCGCGCCACGACGCTGCGCACGAGCGCCGCGGTGTCGATTTCAGCGGTGACGTCGGCCGCGGCCGCCCTGATGCAGAACTCATCGTCGTCGGGGCCTGGCATGGCGTGGATTACACAGCGGGGATCTCGCCGCAGGTCATGCCCCTTTGGCGACGAGTGCGGGATGGCGGCGAACAAACGGCCGCCAGCGATGATCGGGCAGAACGGATGAAGCCGCGGGGCGCCGTCTCGCCGCACCGTGGCGAGGTAGGCGACGGCAAACGACGCTGCGCCGGAAGGGGCGGGGTCGCTGCGGGCCAGCGCGATGACGCCAGGCCACAGGCGGCTCGCGAAAGCGGCTACCTCAGCTGCCTCGGCCTCGAACATCGCCCACGTGGACATCCATCCATCATGGCGGCTGGCGGGCCGAACCACCCCGGCATGCCCGCGCGCAGACGGCGGTCTGGGAACCTCGGGCCCAAGAACCGGCGTCGCCGGGTGCGGTTGCACCATTGAAGAGCCCCCATACCACGCTGGAAGCGCGAACGGCTGACACGCTAACCGGAAACGCGCGCCATGGCCGGTCGACTGCCGGCCGGCCGGCCGGGCTGGCGGCTAGCGACTTCCCCGGCGAGTGGGCCGAGACTGCGCGTCCGGCCCGGGTCGGCGCGCGGTGCGTCCCTTGCTCTGCGGGGCCGGCTTGAACATGCCAAGGGTGAGGCGCAGCTCGTCATGGCGGCTGACGGCCACGTCGAGCTCGCGCTCGTCGCCGAGCTCGAATGCGTCTACCAGCTGACGATGTACCGCGGTGTTGTCCGGGTGTACCACCGAGGGCAGTTCCTCGCTCGCCAGTTCTTCGAAGAAGTCCAGCAGCGTTACGTAGAGGCTTCGCAGCGGCGCGTTCGGACTGAGCTTGGCCACGCGGCGGTGGAACGCCGTGTTATGGCGGGCGTACACCCGCGGCTGGTCGAGGCTGGCGTCCATCTGGGCCAAAATGGAGCGCAGCGCGCGGATATCCGCGTCCGTCCTGTTGCTCAGAGCGTGACGGTAGATGATCGGTTCAAGGGCGCTGCGCTCTTCCTGGTAGTCGGCCATGCTCGCCTCTAGCCACTCGAAACCTCGGAGCATGGGACCGTTGCGCATGCGGGACGCCGGGCTGGCGACAAACACCCCGCCGCCGGGACCAGGACGGGCCTCCACCAGGCCGCGGGTGTCCAGCAGCTTGACCGCCTCGTTCACGGTGGCCACGGCGACGTTGAAGCGGTGCCGCAGATCCTCCTTCGTGCCCAGCCGGTCACCCGTATTGAGCACGCCGGTAGAGATATCCCCCTCGATTTCCCGCGCGAGTGCTTCTGCCCGGGAGAGGCGGGAACTCTGCAAGACGGGCTGCATGCTGGCTGTCATGGTGATAACCATTATAAGGCTTTGCGCGTAGCTGGCCGGTTAGCGAAGCGTTGCTATATTGTTAACCCCACACATCCAGCCCTGTCTCCCAGGCGTGCCCTGGTCCGGCGGTGCTTGCAGGCTCGAGCCGCGCGAAAGCAGACCGGTGGAAGGCCAGCGGTGGCTCGAGCTCATCGTCGACAGACAAGCTGGTGACCTCCCCGAGGAACAAGGTGTGATCGCCAGCCTCATGCGCGGCGGTTATCCGTGCCACAAGCCAGGCCAGGCCTCGGCGCAGCACGGGAACGCCGTCGCGATAGGCGAACTCGCGACCTGCCTCGCCGGTCGCTGCAGACAGGCCCGCGAAGTGCTTGGCCAGGCCCACCTGGCTGGCGCCCAGCACCGTTACCCCATAGGCGCCGGACGTCTGCAGCACACGATGGAGCCGCGCATTCCGGCGCACGCTGACCACGACCAGCGCCGGCGTAAGCGACACCGACATGACAGCGTTCGCGGTCATGCCGCGTGGCAGCCCAGTCTTCGGCTCGTGCGCGGAAATGATGGTTACGCCGCTGACGAGCAGCCCCATGGTGCGGCGGAAGGTCCCCGGATCGACCTCAGACGAGCCCAGGGCCGACGCTACGCGCTCAGACAAAGGCGTCGCGCGGGTTCAGCGGGTAGCCGAACGCCATCCGTCCGTAGTTCTCGGCCGCCGCATTGAAGTTGCAGAACACGTGGCAGGAGATGGCCCGCACGTCCCGCCAGCCGCGCTGGATCGGGCTGTCGTCTCGCAGCGCGCTGGCGCCCGCCATCTGCATAAGGTCCTCGACCGCGCGCACAAGGATGCGCCCGACGTAGGTGACGTCGCGGCGGTTTCGCACCCGGTCTTCCAGCGAGATCTGCGCACCGGAGTCGACCATGGCCAGGCAGCGCCGCAGCAGCAGTTCGGCACTGTCGATCCTGACCGCCGCCTCAGCGAGGCACAGCTGCATCGGTATCGCCGCCGAGACCTGCTCCTGGGTGTGGGAATGCGTCTTCGATCGGACGTGCTGTTGCCATGCTTCGACCATGCCGCGCGCGATGCCGATCGCCGGTGAGACCATGGCGTGCCCGCCGTGCGCCATGAACGGCTGGTTGTACAAGGGAGCCGGATTGACCTTGCCGCCGGGACTGCGGGCCTCTAGCAAGGTGGACATGGCGACCGTGCGGTACTCCGGGACGAACACCCCGTCGGCTATCACGTTGTCCGACCCTGACCCCCGCAGGCCTGAGCTGTACCACGTGTCCACGATGCGCAGCTCGCTCAGCGGGACAAGGAAGAGCCGGTACTCCCCGTGGTCGTTCGCGTCAGGGACCATTCCGCCAATCATGATCCACTGCGCGTAGCCTACGCCGCTCGCCCAGCTCCAGTCGCCGCTGAGGATCCATCCACCGGGGGCGGCGGTCACCTTCCCGACCGGGGCGAACGACGTGGCGATCAGCGTGTCCGGACCGGTCACGCCCCAGACGTCGTGTTGAGCCTCGTCCTCGAAATGGGCCAGGATGAACGGGTGGTCGATGAGGAAGGATGCCACCCAGGCCATCGACCCGTAGGCGCGGCCGAGTTCGATGGCGATCTCCATGTGCGTCGTCAGATCAAGCTCGCTGCCACCCCAGCGCCGGGGCACGAGCGTGCGGATCAGCCCTGACTCGCTGAACGCCGCCACCATCTCGGGCAGCAGATGCCGGTTGTCGTCCGCCTCGCGGGCCAATCGGCGCATCAGCGGGAACAGCGAACGGGAGCGCTCGACCGCCTCCGTTCGGGTGAGCACCGCGCCTTCGGCTCGCGCTACTGCCACCGGACACCTCCTGTCGTTGACTGGCGACGACTCAGGGAGCGCATCCACGCCAAGACCAGATATGAGTATTTTGATTATAGTTTTTTGTCCAACTGGCGCAAGGTGCCGCCAGGCCGCGGCCGCGGCCGCGTCTTGACTAAATCACTATAATCAAAACAGTTAATGATGGACGGAGGGCCAGCCCATGGCCGAGATCGTCGGCGGCGTCGGAGTTCCGCACTCTCCGCACTTTCCCGGCATCGTGGCCCGGGATGAGCCGCTAGCGCCCGAGCTGCGGCGGCTGTATGGCGAGGCCTCGGCGCACCTGCGGAATCTTGCCCCCGACGTGCTCATCTTCTTCACTTGCGATCACTACAACATCTTCTTCGTCGAGAGCGTGCCCATCTTCAGCATCGGGGTCGCCCCATCCGCCAGCGGTCCATCTGACTATCGCGAGCTACCGGCGTGCACTGTGCCGATTGCCGCCGACCTGGCGCGCCATCTCCAAGCCGAGCTGGTGCGCGCCGAGTTCGACGTCGGCATGAGCCAGGAGTTCGAGTTCGACCACCCGGTGACTGTGCCGATGTCCTTCCTGACCCCGGCCATGAACGTGCCGATCGTTCCTGTTTTCATCAACGGGCTGATCCCGCCGCTGCCGTCGGCACCTCGTTGTCTCGCCCTCGGCGTCAAGATCCGCGATGTGCTCCAGCAGCTACCGGGCCGAACCCGCGTTGCCGCCGTTGCCAGCGGCAGCTTCTCGCTGGAGATCGGCGGGCCGCGGCTCAGCCCAACATCACACACCGGCATTCCCGACCCGGCCTGGGCCGACCACGTGCTGGCGAGGATCGGTGCGGGAGAAGTCGCGGCGCTGGCCGCCGACGCCTCCGAAAAGCAGCTCGCCGAGGCCGGCAACGCTGCCGGTGAATTGCTCACCTGGATCGCCATGCTGGGTCTGGCTGGCCCCGGCCGCGCGACCTTCCTCGAGGCACAGCCGCAATTCGGCCACGCGTTCGGCTGCTGGCTCACAGCGACCGACTGATGGCGAAGGAGCGCGGCAAGTGAGTATCTACGCAGTCAACAAGCTCTGTTACCGGGTCGTCCGTGAGCCGGCCCTGCGTCAGGCGCTGACGGAGTCACCGGAAGAGGCTCTGCGGTCGGCTACGCCGCCGCTCTCCGATGATGAACTGCAGGCACTGCTGGCCGGCGATGTCGGATACCTGTCGAAGCAGGGCGCGAACCACTTCCTGCTGCACCAGCTAGGCCGGTTCAAGCTGCTCGGGCTGGACTTGCCGACCTATGCCGACCGCATCCGGGCCGCCTACGCCGGCAAGTGAGGCCACTCGACGCGATGCATAGCCGAGGACCGGACCTTCTGCGTTCGTCGATTGGTCAGCCAGCCGGACTGCGTCGCCGGCCCGCGCGCCGCCGTCGACTCCGGCCAGTCCGAATTGAGCGCAGACGTTACCCGTTCTCTGCACTTAGGCTCAGGAATAGGACCGACCAACCGCCGGAGAGGAGAAACGCCCGTGCCCACGGTCGTACGGAACACCCCGCGGACAGACCTCGAGATCGTCGACGGCCTGGCACACGCCGGGGTGGCAACCGTGCACGAGGCCCAGGGTCGCACGGGACTGCTGCGCAGTGACATCCGGCCGATCTTCCGGCCCGTGCGCGCCGGCGGCAACGCGCTGACCTGCGAAGTCGCTCCCGGCGACAATTGGTCGATCCACATCGCCGTGGAGCAGGCGCAGCCGGGCGACATGCTCGTAGTCACTCCGACGAGCCCGTGCGGCGACGGGTACGTGGGTGACCTGCTGGCCGAGAGCCTTCGGGCGCACGGGGTCAGAGGGGTGGTCATCGACGCCGGCATTCGTGACGTCGCGTCCCTGACGGACATGGGCTTCCCTGTCTGGTCGAAAGCGATCTCCGCACAGGGCACCGTGAAGGAGACGCCCGGGAACGTGCAAACGCCGATCACCTGCGCCGGGGCCTACATCCGGCCAGGGGACGTGATCGTAGCCGACGACGACGGAGTCGTGGTCGTACGGCGCGAGCAGGCAGCGACAGTGCTCGAGGCCGCCGAGGCCCGCCAGGCCAACGAGGCGGCCAAGCGCAAGCGGCTGGCCGAGGGCGAGCTGGGGCTCGACATTTACACCATGCGCGAGCGGCTAGCCGGCAAGGGAGTGCGGTACGTGGATTACCCGGACTCGTCGTGACCGATACGCAGACGCAGACGGGTATCCCGTGTGCCGCTATGCGCGGCGGGACTTCGAAGGGTCTGGTGTTCCTCGCCGATGACCTGCCGCGCGACCAGGCGATCCGCGACGCGGTACTGCTCGCCGCCATGGGATCTCCGGACGTGCGGCAGATCGACGGTATGGGCGGCAGTCACCCCTTGACGTCCAAGGTGGCCGTCGTCAGCCGGTCGCCCACGGGCACCGCGGACATCGAGTACCTGTTCCTCCAAGTCTGGCCCGATCGGGCGGAGGTGTCCGACAACCAGAACTGCGGCAACATGCTCGCCGCGGTCGGGCCGTTCGCGATCGAGCGGGGCCTGGTCGCGGCGACCGATCCAGTGACGCCCGTGCGTATCTGGATGCGCAACACCCAGACCCTCGCTACGGCGTCGGTCCAGACGCCGGGCAGACTCGTCCGTTACGACGGCTGCGCGCGGATCGACGGCGTGCCAGGCACTCACGCCCCGATTCCCATCGTGTTCGCCGACGTTGCCGGTTCCTCGTGCGGCGCGCTACTGCCGACCGGGAATGTCACGGACGTCATTGAGGGAACGCAGGTGACCTGCATCGACAACGGCATGCCCGTCGTCTGCATCGCCGCGGCCGATCTCGGGCTATCCGGGCAGGAGTCACCGGCAGAACTCGAGGACGACGACGAGCTGACCAAGCGGGTCGAGGCCATCCGTCGCGCCGCGGGTCCGCTGATGAACCTGGGCGACGTCACCAACGCTACGGTGCCCAAGATGAGCCTGCTGTCGCCGCCCGCACACGGCGGAGCCATCTCAACCCGGACCTTCATCCCGCATCGCGTGCACGAGGCGATCGGAGTCTTCGGCGCCGTCTCGATCGCCACGGCTTGCATGCTGCCGGGATCCGTGGCGCGGGCCATCGCGGACCTCCCTGCGGTGGGCGAGGGGCCAGTTGAGGTCGAGGTCGAGCACCCGACCGGTTTCTTCACGGTGACGCTGGAGGTAGAGGTGGCTGGCGACGCAATCACGGTGACCAAGGCGGCGCTGCTGCGCACAGCACGCCTGCTGATGCGCGGCGAAGTAATGGTGCCATCGTCGGTGTGGAGCCGGGGAGCTTCGCAGTGATCATCGACTGTCACGGGCACTACACGACCGCTCCGCCGTCGCACAGTGACTGGCGGCAGCGCCAGCTCGCCTCGTTCCTGGATGGCCGGCCGACGCCGCCGTACCCGGCCATTGCCGACGACGAGATCCGCGAGTCCATCGAGCAGAACCAGCTCCGGCTCATCCGCGAGCGCGGGGCTGACATGACGATCTTCTCACCGCGCGCGTCGGCGATGGCACATCACGAGGGCGACGAACGGGTCAGCGACGAGTGGGCACGAGCGTGCAACGACCTCATCGCCCGCGTGGTCGGCATGTTCCCTGACACCTTCGCCGGGGTCTGCCAGCTGCCGCAGTCACCTGGCGCGCCGGTGAAGTCGGCCGTCGCCGAGCTCGAGCGATGCGTCCTCGAGCTCGGGTTCGTCGGCTGCAACCTCAACCCAGACCCGAGCGGCGGGATGTGGACGGCCGCCCCGCTCACCGACCAGTACTGGTATCCGATCTTCGAGAAGATGGTGGAGCTCGACGTGCCCGCCATGGTGCACGTTTCCAGCAGCCGCAATCCCAATTTCCACGCCACCGGCGCGCATTACATCAACGCCGACACCACGGCGTTCATGCAGTTCGTCCAGGGTGACCTGTTCGCCGACTTCCCGGACCTGCGACTGGTCATCCCGCACGGCGGCGGGGCGGTGCCGTATCACTGGGGTCGCTACCGCGGGCTCGCCGACATGCTGAAGAAGCCGCCGCTGACGGAGCACGTCATGAAGAACGTGTTCTTCGACACGTGTGTCTACCACCAGCCAGGCATTGACCTGCTCTTCGACGTGATCGACATCGACAACATCCTGTTCGGGTCCGAGATGATGGGTGCGGTCCGCGGCATCGATCCCGAGACAGGCCACTACTTCGACGACACTAAGCGATATGTCGACGCGCTCAACCTGTCCGAGACCGACCGCGCGAAGGCCTACTCGGGCAATGCCCGGCGGGCGTACCCGCGTCTCGACAAGGCCCTCCGCGCTCGAGGACGGTAGATGACAGCCGCATTCACGCCCGACGCCGACTGGCTCTCGTTCGATCCGAGCCCCAGCAAGCCGACCTACGCGCCGCCACCGGGTGCCGTCGACGCTCACTGCCACGTCTTCGGCCCTGGCGCGATGTTCCCCTACGCCCCAGAACGCAAGTACACACCGACCGACGCTGGTAAGGATCAGCTATTCGCGCTGCGAGACCTCCTCGGCTTCGAGCGCAGCGTCGTCGTCCAGGCGACCTGCCACGGTGCGGACAATAGCGCCCTCGTGGACGCGCTGCTCGCGGCGCAGGGGAGGGCACGCGGCGTGGCCACAGTCCGGCCTGGCGTCTCCCGGTCCGAGCTCGCCGACCTGCACGCGGCGGGCGTTCGCGGCATCCGGTTCAACTTCGTCAAGCGCCTCGTCGACCCCAAGCCAGACCTCTACTACCGTGGCCTCGTTGACCTCGTGGCTGACCTCGGCTGGCACGTCGTCGTGTATTTCGAGGCCCCTGACCTCGCCGAGCGCTGGAAGCTGTTCACCAGCCTGCCGGTCGTGGTTGTTGTCGACCACATGGGCAGGCCGGATGTCTCGCGTCCCGTCGACGGTGAAGAATTCGCGCTGTTCACGCGCTTCCTGCGGGAGCACGAGAACGTCTGGTCCAAGGTCGGGGGCGCCGAGCGCGTGTCGATCTCCGGCCCGCCGGATTACGCAGACTTCGTCCCCTTCGCACGCCGCGTCGTGGCGGCGTTCCCGGATCGGGTGCTGTGGGGCACCGACTGGCCGCACCCGAACATGAAGAGCCACATGCCGGACGACGGCGCCCTCGTGGAGATGATTCCGCGGATCGCGCCCACCGACGACCTGCAGCATCGGCTGCTGGTCGCTAACCCGATGCGCCTGTACTGGGACGGCTGACGATGGTAGACAGACCAGACCTTGATGACCTTCCTGGCACCCGGGTCTTCACCGCGGAGCGCTCGAAGCGAGGCTACAACCTGAACCAGTTCTGCATGAGCTTGATGCAGGCGCAGAACCGGGAGCGGTTCAAGGCCGACGAGCGGGCTTATCTCGACGAGTGGCCCATGACCGACGACCAGAAGCGGGCCGTGCTCAACCGCGACTACAACGCGATGCTCGAATGCGGCGGCAACATCTACTTCCTGGCGAAGATCTTCGCTACCGACGGGCTGAGCTACCTCCAGGCAGTAAGCACGATGACAGGCATGTCCGTCGAGGACTACCAGCAGATGATGCTGTCTGGAGGGCGCTCGCCCGACGGCTGGCGTTCGGTCAAGGACGGTACCTGACATGGCACGCATTACCGCCGGACTCACCACGAGCCACATTCCGGCCGTCGGCGCCGCGATCGATCTCGGCAAGACGGCGGAGCCCTACTGGAAGCCGGCATTCGCCGGGTACGAGTGGACGAAGGCGTGGGCCGCCAAGGAGATGCCGGATGTGGTGATCTTGGTCTACAACGACCACGCGACCGCGTTCACTCCGGCCATCGTCCCCACCTTCGCTCTCGGCTGCGCCGACGAATTCCCTCCCGCCGACGAGGGGTACGGCGCCCGGCCCGTCCCAGTCGTCCGGGGACGTCCCGACCTGGCTGCGCACCTAGCCGAGTCGCTCATACTGGACGAATTCGACCTCACGCTGATGTACGAGCTCGAAGTCGACCACGGCCTCACCGTCCCGCTCTCCCTCGTCTATGGCCAGCCCGACGAGTGGCCGGTACAGGTCATCCCGCTGGCCGTGAACGTAGTGCAGTACCCGCCACCAACTGGCAACCGGTGCTACCAGCTGGGCAAGGCGATCCGCCGCGCCGTCGAGAGCTTCGATGACGACCTGTCCGTCCAGGTCTGGAGCACCGGCGGCATGAGCCATCAGCTGCAGGGACCACGTGCTGGCTTCATCAATAAGCCGTTCGACAACGCCTTCTTCGACCGGCTGATCGATGATCCGGACAACCTCGCAAAGCTCCCGCACATCGAGTACCTGCGCGAGGCGGGCTCGGAGGGCATCGAGCTAGTGGTGTGGCTGATCATGCGCGGCGCGCTGGGCCGAGACGTCGAGGAACTGCACCGCCACTACCACGTTCCCGCGTCCAACACAGCCCTCGGGCACCTCGTGCTCCGGCCCGCTGGCGCACCCCACCAGGAAGTGAGCTAGCCCCATGCGGATCGCGCTCGCCGGCGCCGGTGCCTTCGGGATCAGGCACCTCGACGCGCTCGCCGCCATCGACGGCGTCACCGTCACCTCCGTCGTCAGCCGCAGGCTGGAGCAGGCCGAGCAGGTCGCGGAGAAGTACGGCGTCGGCCACGCCTCGACGGACCTGGACGAGGTGCTCGCCCGCGATGACGTGGACGCGGTCATCCTGTGCACCCCTACTCAGCTCCACGCGCGGCAGGCCGTCGCCGCGATGCGCGCGGGAAAGCACGTCCAGGTGGAGATTCCGCTGGCCGACAGCTGGGCGGACGCGTGGCAAGTGGATCGCGTACAGCAGGAGACGGGCCTGACCTGCATGGTGGGGCACACCCGCAGATTCAATCCATCGCACCAGTGGATCCACCGCCGCATCGCCGCCGGCGAGCTCTCCATCCTGCAGATGGACGTGCAGACATACTTCTTCCGCCGCACGAACATGAATGCTCTCGGGCAGCCTCGCAGCTGGACCGATCATCTGCTCTGGCACCACGCCGCGCACACGGTCGACCTGTTCCAGTACCAGACCGGTGAGGACGTCGCGATCGCGAGCGCGGTGCAGGGGCCGCTGAACCGCGAGCTCGGCATCGCGATGGACATGTCGATCCAGTTGCGAACCCCACGCGGCCGGATCTGCACGCTATCCCTGAGCTTCAACAACGACGGGCCGCTCGGCACCTACTTCCGCTACATCTGCGACAACGGCACCTACATTGCCCGGTACGACGACTTGGTCACCGGGCACGAGGAGCCGGTCGACGTCTCGGCGGTCGACGTGTCCGCCAACGGGATAGAGCTGCAAGACCGTGAGTTCATCGCGGCGGTCCGGGACCGGCGCGCGCCGAACTCGAGCGTGCGTGACGTGCTTGGCTGCTACCGCGTGCTGGGCGAGCTTGCGGCTCAGCTGGAAAGCCAGCAGTAGCGGACGTTCCCCCGGTGATGGAACTAGGGGCGCAGGCCAAGTTCGCGTCCGCCCGCGGCTTCGGCTCGCTCAGTTCAGGAAGTAGCTACCGCCACCCGTTTCCGGATTGGTCACGAGGGCCGGAACCGAGACGGCGCCCGCGTGGGCGAACACGAGCGTCAGCGTGATCAGCGTCCCGGCCTTCATCCGGCCGGAGCCGGTGACCAGGAGATGCGAGCCGTTGGGATCGAGCCCGGTGAAACTATTTGCTGGGACGGCGATAGCCCGGACCGTGCGCATCCGGGCCGTGCCGGTCCGGACGGGTGAGCGCAGGGTGACGCTGCCGCCGACGCTGATCCGCGCTCCGACGATCTGGTCGGCCGCGCCGTTGTTCTGGACGTCGACATACACGTCCGTGATGCCGCTGCCGTTCGGATAAGTAATCTGCGCGGAGCTGAGCGTGATGGTCGGATCGTGCTGCGCTGGTGCCGCACAGCCCGCAACGAGGCCCGCGCCGAGTACCGCAATAGCGCTCGCCGTCCGGTGTAGCGCCCGGCCACGGCTGGCCCCGGCCAGCTGCTTCCCCTCGGATGCGCGCGCGCTGTGCATAGTGCCTGAAGACTAGCCGGTCCCGGCGCGGACCACGCTGACGCCCATGGTTGACGCGTCGGTGCAGGCCCGGGCCTTGTACTGCAGGTAGATGCTGCCGTAGTCGTTCGGCGGGTAGATTCGCAGCCAGCTCACATTAGCGATCTTGCAGTTCGGGAACGCGCCGGCGTCGTGGACGGCCAGCAGGAAGTTGGCCCTGGCGCCTGGCGCCAGCGTGATAAGCCGCTCGGCGGAGATCGGGTTCTTCGTGGCCGGCCAGCCGACCTGACCGCCGCCAGCGCCTGTCACGAATGAGACACCCGGATATCCGTACAACGTGCAGGCCGCGTTCGAGGTGTTCGTGAGCACGACGAGCTGGTAGATCGTGCCCGCCGCCCCATCCGAGATACCAAGCCGCGCTTGCAAACCAGAGGCCGGGCAACCCG
>DATIOU010000204.1:0-11208 GCA_035472835.1 Streptosporangiaceae bacterium
CGCTGATCGCGATGTCCTACCTATCCGGAGATCTCTCCGCCCAAAGCGGAGATCTCTCCGCACGCACATGAGCTCCGCCGGAGCGATCTCCGCATGGTCTCAGCGTGTCGCGCCGGACCGCATACGGCCCCAGCCGGTAGAACTAGCGCAGACGCGACGAAGCCAGCGTGACGCGGGCCCATGGGAGATGACGCGGACCGGGATGATACGAGCCGGCATGAACGCAGCTGAAGCCAGTGCCGCGGCCGCCGACCGCGTGCGTCATCCGCTGCGGTCTGATGCCCGGCACAATCATGAGCGCATTCTGGCCGTCGCGCGCGAGGCGCTCACAGCGTCGGCGGACGCCTCGCTCAACTCCATCGCCAAGAAGGCGGGCGTCGGGCCCGGCACGCTGTACCGCCATTTCCCTAGCCGAGAGGCGCTCGTGCTCGCGGTGTACGAGGAGGACGTGCGTACCTTGGCGGACTCCGCCAGCGAGTTGCTTGCCCAGCACCCGCCGCTGCAGGCGTTGCGTCTCTTTTTCGACCGCCTGGCCGCCTATGGCACGATTAAGCGGGCCCTTGCCGACGCGCTGCGCTCCGCTAGCGGCGATAGCCTGACCGACACGACATACGCGCAGGTTGTCGGTGCCGTAGCGCAGCTACTGACGGCCTGCAGACGAGATGGCAGCATCCGGCCGGACATCGAGGCCGACGACGTCATGCTGCTGGTCGGCTTCCTATGGCAGATCGAACCCCGTCCGGCTGGCGCCGAACGAGCCGCCCGGCTCCTGGATCTGACCGTGATGGGACTGCAAGCTGGGGCGCCGGTCGGCCGCGCTACCCGGCGCGCGGCCCGCCGCTCGCTCAGGCTGCCGCACAGGCTCGCCCATGTCTCGCTCCGCACGCCCCGTTCCTAACGAGCTTGCCGTATCACCTAAGCCCCGGACCATCGCCTGGGGCGAGCCGTCGGTTCCTGCCACACCGGACTGGCGGCTCACCTCGATCGTGTGCTCGGAGACATCACCATTCAGCGGATGGACAATGTCGCTATCGTCGTCGACGACCTAGACGACCTGGACGCCGCTGTCGCATTCTTCACCAAGCTCGGTATGGAGCGGCGCTCCGCCTCAGCCGCCGGTCCCGGTCACGCCTATGCCGCCCATGACCATCAGTTCCTGTCGGGTGAATTCGCCCGTGAGCAGCGGCATCGCGCGGCCGATGGCCGCCTTCGTTGCGGGCAACTGGAGCGACGCGTCGTGGTGATCCGCCGAGTCCCAGATCTCACTGACCCAGATCGCCTCGGCATCGGCAGGATCACTGCACACGGCGTACAGCTGGCAGCCCGCTGTGCGTAGGCCATCGGCACCGCTTAGCAGGATCTCGATTACGTCGTCCCGGTGACCTTTCTTCGTCCGCATGGACCCGATGTAGCCGTACAGCACTCTTTCGCCTTCCGTAACGCGACCTGCGAATGACAAGCCTGTCATTATCCTGCTGGCTGCGCTCAGCGTAAGCATGCCTCCGTCCTGATTCCAGTCCGGAACGTCAGCACGTCAGCAGGTCGCGGGCCGAAGCGCCGCCGGGAAGCCGGTCCATCGCAGTGGACCGGTCAGGTGTGCGGCGTCGTTGAAGCTGACCAGCGCCGGCGGCATGCCGTGGCTGTACATGATCACCGTGAGCGCGGCGTTCTGCTGGTTGAGCCCGAGCCACCGCCAGTCGGCCGCCCCGAGCGCGTCCCGCACGAACCAGCCGATGACGAAGTTGTGCGTGATGAGCAGCTCGTGACTGTCCGCATCCGGCGGACCGGCTACCGCGAAGCGCTCCAGCGCCTCAAGCGCCAGCCCGGCGCCGACCGAGCGCTCCGGCCGCGAGTAGGTCTCGACCAATCTGGCGTGTGGCCCGGGCAGCTCGGCCGGATCGGGGTCGGACGGGATGTAGTCATCGATCAGAACCGACTCGAGCACCAGCACGCCCGGCAGGTAGCCGCCGATGATCTGGGCCGTTCTGACAGCGCGAGCCTGCGGGCTGTGGTGTATGGCCGCGAGCGGAACCCCACGCAGCCGCTCCCCGGTCAGGTGCGCCTGCTGCTCGCCGCTGACCGTCAAGGACCCGTCCTGCGCAGCCTCCCCATGCCGCAGCAGATAAAGGAACCGGCTCGCCATCGATCTCCTCCGTCAACAGTCATCGCCTGGTGAGCGCGACCACCGGGATAGTTCGTCCTGCCATCTGCTCGTGCTCGGCGAAGAACGGGTAGGTCTCCTTGAGCATGGCCCACTGGCGCTTGCGGTCGGCGCCCGCCAGCACAGTCGCGACCGCCGGATAGGTCTCGTGTCCGACCTCGACGGTCACGTGCGGATCGCGCACTAGGTTGCGATACCAGTCCGGGTCTTTCGGTGCGCCAGCGTTCGAGGCGATCACCAGGATGCGGTCACCGTCGCGGTGAAACATCATCGGCGTCGTGCGCAGTTGCCTTGTATTCACGCCTTCCGCGATATCCATCGACCCGCTCCCTCCCGGCGCGAGTGTGTTGGCAGCTCGCGGATGTGGCCATCCTCTCTCACCAGGATCAGGTCAGCGTCCCGGAGGGTCGGCGGGCACTGCACGCGCGCCCGGCACGCCGCCGGGTGCGCCAGCCGGCAAGCCGTCGCTGCGCCCGGGCTGCATAACTAGGCTGGCCAGATGTGGCCGTTAACTGTGCCGGAGTTCGACCACATCTTCGTCGTGATCATGGAGAACCACAGTTACGACGAGATCATCGGCAATCCCGGTGCGCCGTACATCAATCAGCTCGCGCATGACCACGGCGTCGCCACCAACTATGTCTCAGTCGCGCACCCGAGCTTGCCGAACTACCTCGCGCTGACCGGTGGCGACACCTTCGGGATCACCACCGACTGCACCGACTGCTTCCAGGCCGCCCCGAACCTGGTGGTGGACCGCGTGGCACCCTCGGGACGCAGCTGGCGAGCCTACATGGAGTCGATGCCGTCGCCGGGCTATCTCGGCGACGCGTACCCCTACATGCAGAAGCACAACCCGTTCGTCTATTACGACGATCTGCGCACGGACCCAGCGCAGCTGGCGAACGTCGTCCCCGCCAGCCAGCTCGCAGCGGACCTCGCCACGGCGCAGACGACGCCAGCCTTCGGCTGGATCACTCCGAACATGGTGAACGACATGCACGACGGTACGGTCGCGCAAGGTGACGCGTGGCTATCGCGCCAGATCCCCCAGCTCATGTCCGCGCCGGCGTGGACCCAGCAGCAATCCCTGCTGGTGATCACGTGGGATGAGAACGACAACGCACCGGGCAACCGGGTAGCCACCATCGTCATCGCCAATCAGGTCCGCGCTGGCTTCCGCTCGGCCGTGGCCTACGACCACTACTCACTGCTCCGGACTATCGAGGTCGCGTGGGGACTAACGCCGCTGACCACACATGACGCCGGGGCAACCGTCATGAGCGACTTCTTCGCCGCAACCTGACGGCCTTAGGTGCAGATTTCGCCGCTGTCCACTTGCCACGTCCGATCGGGTCCCTCAAGGACGTGGAGCGTGACGCGACCAGATTGGACGACCGCGCTCGAACCGCCGCGGCTCACCAGCCGCCATCCCGCGCTGGGAATCGCAGGCACGCCACCGTGACGAGCGAACCACGATGCGGCGCTGAGCGGCGTCGGCTGGCCATCCCGAGCCGACACAAGGGACAGCGCGAAGCCGGATCCGCTCGAGCACGAATGAGCCGTTGCCGGCGACGCCCCAGCCGGCGACGCTCCAGCCGGCGTGGCCGATGCCGCGGACGTTTCCGCCTGAGGGCGGCCTGCCTGTGCGGCCTGCTGTGCGGCCTGGACACCGCAGGCCGTGACGCCGACCGCGCAGGCCAGGCTCAAGCAAGAGATCACTACGGGTTGCTGCCTCATGCTGCTAAGACGAAGGCAGAACCCGCCATGGTTCCGCCAAATTGCTC
This sequence comes from Streptosporangiaceae bacterium, assembly GCA_035472835.1. Classification (GTDB taxonomy): domain Bacteria; phylum Actinomycetota; class Actinomycetes; order Streptosporangiales; family Streptosporangiaceae; genus JAJYUU01. The sequence goes on from DATIOU010000204.1 coordinate 3,949, forward strand.
CGGCGGCCGCGCTCGCCCGGGCCACGTGAGCTGGCTCAGGCCACCTCCGCCATCGCGTGAGCGAACTGGGCCTGATACAGCCGAGCATAGGCGCCGCCGGCCGCCAGGAGTTCGGCGTGCGTGCCTTGCTCGACGATCTGACCGTCATCCATCACCAAGATGACGTCAGCGTCCCGGATGGTCGAGAGCCGGTGGGCGATGACGAAGCTGGTACGGCCTTCGCGCAGCGACGCCATGGCCCGCTGGATCAGCACCTCCGTCCGCGTGTCCACCGAACTCGTCGCCTCATCCAGGATGAGCACAGCCGGCCGGGCGAGGAACGCCCGGGCGATGGTGATGAGCTGTCGCTCCCCCATGCTCACATTGGTGCCGTCATCGTCCAGCACGGTGTCGTATCCATCGGGCAGCGTCCGCACGAAGCGATCGACGTAGGTGGCTCTGGCCGCCTCGATGACCTGCTCGCGCGTGGCTCCTGCTGCGCCGTAGGCGATGTTCTCCTCGATAGTGCCGCCGAACAGCCACGCGTCCTGCAGCACCATGCCGGTGAGGCCGCGCAGCTCGTCGCGGCTCATGGCCCTGGTATCCACGCCGTCGAGCCGGATCGCGCCCGAGTCGATCTCATAGAACCGCATCAGCAGGTTGACCAGCGTAGTCTTCCCGGCGCCGGTCGGTCCGACAATGGCGACCGTCTGCCCCGGCTTCACCGTGAGAGACACATGCTCGATGAGCGGCTGGTCCGGCAGATACCGGAACGACACGTCGTCGAACTCCACCCGGCCACGAACCGCCGTCGGCCGGGCTGGCTCTACCGCGTCCGGAGTCTGCTCGGTGGCATCCAGCAGCGCGAACACCCGCTCGGCTGACGCCACGCTCGACTGGAGCAGGTTCGCCATGCTGGCGACCTGAGTCAGCGGCTGGCTGAACTGCCGCGAGTACTGGATGAAGGCCGTCACCGCGCCGAGCGTGAGCGTGCCGCCAGCGATGAGCAGGCCGCCCACCACCGCTACCAGGACGTAGTTGAGGTTCGACATGAACATCATCACGGGCTGGATAGTGCCGGAGATGAACTGCGCCCGGTAGCTGGCGTTGAACAGGGCGTCGTTCTGCTCATTGAACGACGCCATCGCCTCGTCGCGCTGCCCGAACGCGGTGACCAGCGCGTGCCCCGTGTACATCTCCTCAATGTGCGCGTTCAGCCGGCCGGTGTACTTCCACTGGTTAATGAACTGCGGCTGCGCGCGCTTAGCGATCTTGCGCATGGCTACCGCCGAGACCGGCACTGTGACGAGGGCGATCAGGGCCAGTTCCCACGAGGTAACGAACATCAGCGCCAGCACGCCGACGATGGTGAGCAGCGACGTCACTAGCTGGCTGAGCGTCTGCTGCAGTGACTGCTGCAGGTTGTCGATGTCGTTGGTGACCCGGCTCAGGATCTCGCCGCGCGGCTGCCGGTCGAAGTAGTTCAGCGGCAGGCGGGACAGCTTGGCCTGCACGTCCTCGCGCAACCGGAAGACCGAACGCTGGACGAGAGTCGCCGTCAGCCTGCCCTGGAACAGCGCGCAGATCGCGCTGCCGACGTTCAGCGCCGCGACCACGGCCAGGATCTGGGCGACGTGGTTGAAGTCAATGCCGTGCCGCGACACCACGCCGTTGAACACGACATTGATCGCCTCGCCTAGCAGCCGCGGCCCCAGCACTGCCAGCGTCACGCTGCCGATCGCCAGCGCCAGCGCGAGCACCACCATGGTCCGGTACGGTCGCAGCATTGCCAGCAGCCGACGACCGGAGTTCTTGAAGTCAAGCGCCTTCTCTGTCGACATGCCGCCCATGAAGCGCGCTGGCCCGGCCATTGTTGCGCCCGGTCCGGGTCCGCGCTTCGGCGTGGCCCGCTCCCCTGTCCCGGGAACGGCCGTCCCGCCGCTGAAGCTCGCGGCTGGCGCCTGCTCTGCGTTCGACTCCGCGCTCACGCCGCGGCCTCCTGCTCGGTCAGCTGGGACAGGACGATCTCCCGGTAACACGGCGACGTATCCATCAGCTCTGTGTGCGTGCCAGACGCCACGAGCCGGCCCCCGTCGAGCACCAGGATCTGGTCGGCGTGCCGGATTGTGCTGACGCGTTGCGCCACGATGATCATCGTGGCCCCGCTGACGTCGGTGGCCAGCGCGGCCCGCAGCCGCGCGTCGGTGGCGTAGTCGAGGGCCGAGAACGAATCGTCGAAGATATAGATATCCGGCTTGTGCACGAGGGCTCGCGCGATCGCCAGCCGTTGCCGCTGGCCGCCCGACACGTTAGTACCGCCTTGCGCGATCCGCGAGTTCAGGCCGTCTGGCATCCGAACCACGAAGTCACGCGCCTGGGCGATCTCTAGCGCGTGCCAGAGATCCTCGTCGGTCGCTGCCTGGTTCCCGTAACGCAGGTTGCTGGCCACCGTCCCGGAGAACAAGTACGGCTTCTGCGGCACGAGCCCGACAGCCGCCGAGAGCGCCGCCGGGTTCAGCTCGCGGACGTCGACACCGCCGACCTCCATCGATCCCGCCGTCACGTCGATGAGTCGCGGGATGAGGTTAACAAGCGTCGTCTTGCCGCTGCCGGTACCGCCGATGATCGCCGTGGTCTGGCCGGGCAGCGCGGTCAGGCTGATGTCGTGCAGCACCGGCTCCTCCGCGCCGGGATACCGGAACTCGACGTGCCGCAATTCCAGCCGGCCTGGCGCCCGGCCCGGGGGCCGCGGCTGCGCGGGGGCAGCCAGGGCCGGCTCGGTGTCGATGACCTCCATGATCCGCTCCGCGCTCACCTCCGCGCGCGGCACCAGCATGAACATGAACGTGGCCATCATCACCGACATGAGGATCTGCGCCAGGTAGGTGATGAACGCCGTCAGCGAGCCGATCTGCATACTGCCGCTCGCGACCAGGTGGCCGCCGAACCATACGACCGCCGTAGTGGACAGGTTGAGCACCAGCATCACCGACGGGAACATCAGGGCCATCAGCTTGCCGGCCCCCAGCGAGACGTCAAACAGCCGCGTGCTGGCGCCGTCGAACCTGATCCGCTCCTGCGGGTCCCGCACGAACGCCCGGATCACCCGTACGCCAGCGATCTGCTCGCGCAGCACCTGGTTGATGCCGTCCAGCCGCTCCTGCATCGCCCGGAACAAAGGCCGCATCCGCGAGATGATCAGTATCACGATGACGCCGAGCAGCGGCACGGCCACCAGCAGCAGCGACGACAGCCGGACGTCCTGGTTGAGCGCCAGGACGATACCGCCGATGCACATGATCGGCGCCGACAGCAGCAATGTGAAGGTCATGATCGCCAGCATCTGCACTTGCTGCACGTCGTTGGTGGTCCTGGTGATCAGCGACGGCGTACCGAAGTGGCTGACCTCCCGGTCCGAGAACCGCTGCACCCGGCCGAAAATGCCGTGCCGCACGTCGCGGCCGAGGGCCATGGCGACCCGCGCGCCGAAGTATACGGCGCCGATCGCGCACAGGATCTGCGCGAGCGTGATGGCCAGCATCACGGCGCCCGTCGTCAGGATGTAGTGCGTGTTATGGACGATCACGCCCTTGTCGATGATGTCTGCGTTAAGCGTCGGCAGGTACAGCGTCGCCAGCGTCTGCGCCAGCTGGAGCACCAGGACAAGCGAAAGCTCCCTGCGGTACGGCTCCAGGTAACCGCGCAAGAGTCTGATCAGCACACGTCTCTCCGAGGGATATGGGAACGGGGTCGCTAGGGGTCCGTGCCGGCTTAGCCTGAGTCAGCCGGTAGAGGATCTGGCGACGGCAGCACCTCGTGCATGCCGTCGGCGAGCTGCCGCAGGGATCGTCGCACCAGCGGGGCGAGCGGCACGGGCGGGTCGGCGTGCAACCAGCGCTCCAGGGCGGCCTGGATGGCCGCCGTTACCGCGGCCGCCAGGATACGCGGGAACATGTTCCCAGCCGCGCTGGCGCCCAGCCGCAAGGCGATGGCCTCGGCGAGCGAGTACTGCGTCATCGCCTCCACCTTCAGGTACTCCCCTGTCAGCGCCGGCGTGCTGGTGACCAGGCGGATCCCGGCGATCCACTGCTCGTCGGGCGCCCGGTCAGCGGTGCCGTACTCCGACATCACGGCGCTGGTGATGGCTGTCCAGATCGGCTCGCTGGCAGGTCGCTCCCGCAGCGCGGCGCCGATCCGCATGGCGCGGTCGAATGCGAGCGCGCAGATCGCCTCGTACTTGCTGGTGAAGTAGTTGTTGAACGTCCGGGTCGACACCCCGGCCGCCTCGGCGATGTCCTCGACCAGCACGTTGTCCAGGCCGCGCTCCATCGCGAGCTGCATGGCCGCTACCCCGAGCGCCTGCCGGGTCGCGACTTTCTTACGCTCGCGCAGCCCGGCCGGCTCATGGCCGGTGTCAGCGAGTGAGCCGGGGGCGGCAGCGCGGATCGGAAGCACGCGATCAGGATACCCGAACTTTCGTATCGCGCAACTTTGCCGATAGCGAAATTATTAGGTTACAATCGAAGCAGTCGGGCCTCATGCGCTGCCATGATGGTGGCATGCGCGGACGAATCAAGACTGACTGGTGGGGCCTCGTGCTCGAGGCGCCCGATGGCGCCGCGCTCGCGCATTTCTATGCGGCGCTGCTCGGCTGGCCGATCGTCAAGGAGGAGCCGGGCATCGCGGCCATCCAAGTGCCGGGCACCTCCGCTTATATCGCGTTCGATGACTCGCCCGGCTACGAGCCGCCAGCCTGGCCGGCCGTCGACGGGCAGCAGCGGCAGATGATGCACATCGACATCGCGGTCGACGACCTGGCCGCGGCGATGGCCGACGCGGTCGACCTCGGCGCCACCGTCGCCGACTTCCAGCCACAGGATGACGTGCGCGTGCTGCTCGATCCGGCCGGCCATCCGTTCTGCCTGTACGTCGACACCGACGCCGTGGATCCCAGCCTGGGCGGATCCGGCGCGGGTGTGCAGCCGCGGGCGGACGGCTAGCCCGTGTTGTCGCCGATCACAAGCGGGTCGGTAGCCAGGCTCTGGTCGCCTTCGAGCAACGCCGGCGCGCGCTGGAGCGCGTCGGGGCGCAGCACGCCGAGCAGGAGGGCGTAGATGACCCCGAGCGCGATAAGTCCGAGTGTGAGCCAGGGCATGATGTTGTACGGGCTCGGCTGACCTGGCCGCAGGTCACCCCAGACGGGAACGGCCAGCACCGCCACGCCGATGATCGGCACCACCACCCACAACCAGACGTTCTTGCGGATGCCGCGGGCGCGGAACTTCGCCCACTCGACTACCAGCGCCACGTTCGCCATCAAGTACATGATGATCAGGCCGAGAATGCCGTAGGTGCCGAGGAACCCGGACGCCGAGGCGGGCGTCGTGATCGCGGTCGCCACCACGCCGATGACGATGCTCGGCGCGACGAACGCTACTGCGGCGGCGGCCGGCGTACGGAACCGCGGGGTGATCGCCGCGAGCGCTTTCGGCCACAGTCCCCCGCGCGCGCCCGCGAAGATGACCCGCGACGTCTGAGTATTCGCGGCCACATAGGAGCTGGTCACGCTCGACAGGAAGATCCACGTCACGAGCGGGGCCACGAACGGAATGAAAGCCTTGGCCGCGGTGCGGAAGGGGTTCGAGTCGGCAGCGAGCGTGCTCGCGTGTCCCACGCCGAACGCTGTCACGAGCGCATAGGAACCGAGCACGTAGATAACGCCGCTGATGACGACGGCACCGATCACAGCCAGCGGCACCGCCCGGCGCGGATTGCGCGTCTCCTCGGCGAGCGGCGCAGCCGCCTCGAAGCCCCCGAACGCCAGCACCGCCAGGCTGAAGGCGAGCAAGATGTCGGTCGTGTGCCCGGTGGGCCAGTTGAACGGCGTCGCGGACAGCCCGCTGGCACCGCCGCGGATCAAGATGGTCAGGCTCATGGCCAGCAGGAGCAGGACCTCGAACACGTATAGCACGACCGTGATCCGCACCCCGAACTTCAGGCCCACGACCACAGGCGCCACCACCAGGGCGCCGTAGACGATGGTGGTGAGCTGCGTGATCCCCCAGATGTGCGGATCGCCGAACACGTTCTGCACGATGTAGCTGCCAACGAAGATGTAAATGCCGCCGAACGCGATGATGTAGCCGAGAACGGTGATCACCCCGATCGCGACCGCTACCTTCGTGCCGATCGAGCGGGTGATGTACGTGATGAAGGACCCGGCGCTCGGGTAGACGCCGGCGAACTGGGCCAGGCTGCTAGCGGTCGCGACCATTCCGACCATGCTGATCAGGAAGATCAGCGGTGCGGACGCACCCGCGTACGCGACCATCACGCCGGTGGTGAAGAACAGGTTGAAGGCGGGCGCCACCTGAGCGACGCCGGGCATGATGACGCCGAACAGGCCGAGCTGGCCGCGCTGCAGCGTCTGGCTGGGCTCCGTTGTTGTGGCCATCGCTAGCCCTTTCCGTGCCGTCGCACAAAATCAAGGAACGTCTGGTTGAACTCGGCCGGGTGCTCCCACAAGCAGGCGTGACCGCCCTTGGTGGTGGCCCACTCCGAGCCAGGAATCGCGTCGTGGATGCGGCGGGATAGCGAGACCGGGATGAGGATGTCGTTCGCCCCGGCGAGCACCAGCGTCGGCACTGAAATCTGGCCGAGCCGGCTGGTCGTGTCATGGTTCTGTATGACGGCGAGTTGCGCCAGGTATGCGTGCACTGGCTGGGCCATGTACCGCATCGCGATCTCGAACTCAGCCACCTCGTCACCGCGCTGCTCGAAGAACGGGACAGTGAAGGCCCAGAGAGTCACGTCGCGCATGATGAAGGGCACCCCGAGCACGGGCGCCATGTCCGCCCACATGGCGAACATCCGGGAGCAGAACGGGCCAGGGGCGGAGTACGTGCAGCCGAACGTCACCGAGCGCAGGTCGCTGCCGTAGTCAAGCGCATATTCTTGGGCGATCATGCCGCCCATGGACACGCCCATGAGGTGAAAGTCGCGCACACCCAGAGTGTCGACGAGCGCCTTGGCGTCGGCGGCGAGCATGGCGCTGGAGTAGGGTCCGGCCGGCGCCGAGCTGGCGCCAACGCCCCGGTTGTCGAACCGCAGCACGCGGTACCCGGCGGCGAGGAAGTCCTCGACCTGCAGCACCCAGGTGTCGAGGTCGTCGGCGAGGCCGTTGATGAGGACGATAGTTTCGTCGCCATCGCCTTCTAGCCGGTAGTTCAGCTGGATCCCGTTGACTGTGGCTAACGCCATCTAGCTCTCCTTCCGATCGAC
>DATIOU010000205.1:0-46444 GCA_035472835.1 Streptosporangiaceae bacterium
CGTTGCTCGCTGCGGAGAAGGTGGTCGCGTTCTCGATCAGCCCGGCGAGCAGGTGGATGACGTCCGCCACGGCCGTGCCGACGATCCCGTCGTGCGAATCGCACAGCACCGTGACCCTCTTATAGTCCTCCACCTCCGCGATCGCGCCCCGCACCACGTCGATAACGGGAACGGGCTCACGCCAGCCACGGCCGGGAGCCGCCCCGGACAGGATGATCAGGCCCTCAGCATGCCGGCGCATGCGGGTAGTCAGGTGGTCGAGCTGGAACAGCTCGTCCAGCGGCTCAGGCTCAGTCTGTCTGCGCTCCATCGCGTCGAGCAGCGTCAGCTGCCGGTGCAGCAGGGACTGGCTGCGCCAGGCGAGGTTGCGGAACACCTGGCTGACACCGCGGCGCAGTTTGGCCTGGCCGACCGCGGCCTCGACGGCAGTGCGCTGCACCGACGAGAACGCCTCGGCGACCCTGGCGGTCTCGGCGATGCGCCCGCCAGTAATCGGCGCCGCCTCGGCGGCGACGTCGACATCCTCGCCCTGGCTCAGCCGGCTGACAACGCGCGGCAGACGGTCTTCGGCGAGGTCAAGGGCCGCGTGCTGCAGGCCGGTCAGCTCCCGGCTGATCCGCCGGCCGAACCGCAGCATGAGGAAGACGGACAGGGCCACGGCGAGTAGTCCCGCGCCGCCCGCCAGCGCTACTTTCTCGAGAAGCTGGTCGCCGACCTGGGTACCGAAGCTCGACAGCGCAGACCGGTCCTGGCCCTCGGCGGCCTGGTATTCGTTGAACAGCGGAACCGCCGCGGCCGCGAAAGCCGCCCCGTCGATCGGGGCCGGGCCCTTGCTGCCGATGCTCCCGACGATCCGGTTCTCGATGACAGTGAAGCTCCGATAGGCGGCCGACGCCTCGGCGCGCCGAAAGCCGGATCCGCAGCTGGCATTCAGCTGCCTGAGCGCGTCGGTCATCAGGAGCTGCCGGCTCGCGACGGTCTGCGCGAACAGAGTTCGCTCGGCCTTGCTCATCTGACCGCCCGAGACAAGCGCACCGGTGACCAGGCTCGCCTCGCGGCTGGCCATCTCCACCGCACGGCCGGCCTGGACGCTGGCCAACGCTTGCATGTACAGAGATGTGTTGTTCACCTCGACGAGGGCGCCGTACAGGTAGAACGCGGCGTCGATGATGGTGTTGTAGTCCGAAAACGCCGTCAGCGCCGACACGTGCATGCTGTCGACGCGCTCTCGGATCCCGTCGCTGCCGGCGAGCCGGGCAAGCTGCTTGTTGAAGTTCCGCAACGCAGGCCAGGCAGCCGAAACTATCTGCGACGGGTGAGCGTACAGCCCCTTCTTAAGCGCGCTCGCTGCCACGTCAGTCGCCCTTTGCTGCGCGAGCAGCTGCGCCTGCCCCGGCAACCGGCCCCCGCTGCTGAGCCACTCGTAAGCCAGCAGGCGCTCCTGCGCCAGCTGGGTGAACTCTGTCTGCGCCGAGCCACCGAAGCTCCGGTTCTCGTTATTGGAGTTGTGCGCCTGGACGGCGTTCGACACCGTGACGCTGGCAGCAAACCCCCACAGGCCGAGTAACGAGGCGAGCGGGACGATAAAGATAGGCGTTAGCAGTGCCCGGATCGACCGCGGGCGCCTCCGGCGCGACTCGGTGGGCATAACTTTCCTTCCGCCGTGGCTGGGCACGTAGCGGGGCGGACGGTCGCTATGTCCCCTGCTAACGGGCTGCTTGTAGTGATGCCGACGCGCCGACGGCCAGCCACCACAGTGCTGAAACGCCGCCGAGCAGCGCAGAACGCTGATCGTGCCACCACGCCCAGCGAATCGGCCATTTCGGTCTCCCGCGAATCGGCCATTTCGGTCTCCCGCGAACCGCCAGCGGGGTCAGTACATTGCGTATCTGCCAAATTAACATCGCCCTAAACGATGGATAGCGGCTTATCGGAATACGGCCAGGACCTCTTGCTACTCGGAGAACAGATCGGGCGAAACGGAACAAGAGTTGCTGTCGCACAATCCGGGCGGCACTTCTGATCGCGCAGCGCCCGCCGGAGCCATGATCCGTTGGCCGTGATCGAGTCGAGAATGACGGAGGCGTACTCGGCCGTCGTCTCCTCCAGGCGAAGTGCCCGGCATCGATGATCACGAGGCGGCCCGTAGACAGCCCTTTGTCGAGAAAGTTCGCGTTGGCGACCGGGCAACGCGGTCGGCGGCGGCCAGAGATGATCGTGACGGCCGTCGCGAATCTGCTGCAGTAGCTCGGCGAACACGGGCAGCTCCATCGACGCCGAGGCGCGCGACTCCGTCCCAGTCGCGCGCCTCTCCCTTGTAATAGCCATACTCGCTGACGCGAGCCATTCGCCGTCGCGGCCGGTGCCGGTCAGGGCCAGCTGGATCCGGTCGACTCGCCACCGGCCGTCGCGGCTGACCCACCTCATCGACTGACGGTAGCTCCGGGTGCGCCCGTGGGCGCATTGTGGGCGCATCAGTTAGGGACGGCATCGTCGGGCATGAGACGCGACAGGATGCTAACGGAGGCCTGACCAGCGCGAACGCCACCCCATAGCGCGGTGCGGGACGCCATAGGATGGCACCGGCGAGGGTTGTCACTGACTTTTAATTCCGTGGGTTCTGGGTTCGAGCCCCAGGCGCCCCATCCGAACAACTGTATTAGTGCGGCTGATACCTGACATCTGACTCTCGGCTGAGGAGGGTGACATCTATGGCGACGGTCGACCCTCGGGCAGGTGAGTTGCCCGTCCGCGCCAGCGGGGTGGTGAAGGCGCTGCGCTAACCTGCGGGCATCGAGAACAATGCGCACCGTGACCGGGCTGGTATCGAGCGCCCTGGACGTGCAGATGCAGAGCCAACGGGCCATGTTTGCCTGGCCTATCGTCCGCTGTCGCTCACCTGGATCGTCGTCGTCGAGGATGTGCGCTGTTCCGGCCCGCCACTTGGGGCGTGGCCAACTTGCCACCTTCACCCGGACGCGCGGATTGGCCTCGATGTTGCGAACCCAGTCGGCGCGATGTCCGGCCTGCGCGACGAGCCAGAAGGTCTGCCCGTCCAGGCCGTCACACACCGGGGTCAAGCGCGGCTGTCCGGTACGGCGGCCCACAGTTTCAAGCAGAGCGTCACCGGGCGGCGGGATGCCAAGCTTCCAGGCCGTCTTGACGATCGGGTTGACGAGACGCTGCTGGAGTGCGTGGGTGGCCGCCGCCGGGTTACCGGTGCGCATGCCGTTCAAGATTCCCAGCGCCATCGGCCCGAATCAGCGGCGCGTGCTCCGGCGGGCAATTGCGGCTGACTTGTCGTCGGCCTCGTGGCCTAGTTGCGGCAGCCGCGGGTACACACGACATGTCCAGCGCCCACGGCGAGATCAAATGACCCTAATCGGGCTCAGATGGCGCTAGCCCTTAAGCAAGCACTAGATGCCCGGTGGCACGAATAACGGGCCGCCGAAAGTGGAGGGGACGGTATGAGTACTGCGGGACAACCGAGAAATGTGGTACTCGTTCACGGCGGCTTCGTGGACGGATCTGGCTGGCAGTCGGTGTACAACATCCTGACCAAGGATGGCTACAACGTCAGCATCGTGCAGAATCCCACGCTCTCCTTGGAAGGCGACGTCGCGGCAACGCGGCAGATCATCGACGCGCAGGACGGCCCGGTGGTACTGGTCGGCCACTCCTACGGAGGCGCCGTCATCACCGAGGCCGGCAGGCACGACAAGGTGGCTGCCCTGGGCTACATCAGCGCTTTCGCGCCGGATACTGGCGAGTCCGTCAACACGCTCATCTCCGACCCGGCTCCCGGCGCCCCAGTACCGCCCATCTTGCCGCCCAAGGACGGCTTCCTGTTCCTGGACCGGGACAAGTTCCACGCCTCGTTCGCGGGGGACTTGCCCGCGGATCAGGCCGCCTTCATGGCTGACTCGCAGGTTCCCTGGGGCGTGAACGCGCTCTCCGGGACCATCAGCGAACCGGCGTGGCGAACGAAGCCGACTTGGTACCTCATCACCACAGAAGACAAGATGATACCGCCGCCTGCGCAGCGGGCCATGTCCGAGCGGGCAGGCGCTGCCGTGACCGAGGTTGCGGCCAGCCACTCCGTCTACGTCTCACAACCAGCCGCGGTGGCGAACCTCATCGAGCAGGCCGCAGCGGCATGACCAGCGGATAACCGGCCATGTCGGGCCGGATCATCCTGTACGGGGCGACAGGCTATATGGGACAGCTTGTCGCGCGAGCGATGGTCGCCAGCGGCGGGCGTCCAGTCCTGGCGGGCCGTAACCAGGATCGGCTAAACGCAGTGGCCGCCCGGCTCGCGCAAGCCGGTGACGGAATCGAACTTGAGACCGTTGTCGTGGACATCGAAGGATCTGACCGCCTGCGCAATCTGCTCCGGGCCGGCGATGTCCTGGTGTCTACCGCGGGACCGTTCTTGAAGGTAGGCAGGCCCGTCGTGGCAGCGGCAGTGGGCGCGGGTGCAATATACCTGGACTCCAGCGGCGAGCCGCCATTTATTCGCGAGGTGTTCGAGGAGTTCGGACCACGCGCAGAACGCACAGGAGCAGTGCTGCTGACCGCGTTCGGCTACGACTACGTGCCAGGGAACCTGGCCGGAGCCCTCGCGCTTGAGTCCGCCGGGCGCGATGCGACCCAGGTCCGGGTCGGCTACTTCGTGCGCGGCAACATCAGGAAAGGGACCAGCGCAGGCACGCGCGCATCGGTGGCCGGCCTGTTGCTTGAGCCCGGCTACGCAGTCCACCGCGGCGAGTTGGTCAGCGAGCGGACCGCCGCGCACGTCACTTCCTTCAGGATCGACGGCACGACCCGGGAAGGCTTCTCGATCGGCTCGTCGGAGCACTTCGCGCTGCCGCGGCTGCGGTCGGCGACCGCAGCAGCTGGCGGTTCCCCGGCGAAGTCACCGCTAAGCGAAGTAGGCGTCTACCTCGGTTGGTTTGGCGCTAGCACCAGGCTCGTGCACTATGCCTCAGCGCTCGCTTCGCCGTTCGAACGGCTGAAAAGCGTACGGGGTGCGCTTGACAAGGAGGCCCACCGGATTCAGCGCAGCAGGGCCGGACCTGCTACCGAGAAAGCCATCCGCTCGGACGTGGTCGCGGTGGCCAGCGATGCAAGCGGCGCGAACCTGGCTACGGCCCACCTGACGGGCGGGGATCCCTACTCCTTCACCGCGCCGATGCTGGCATGGGCTGCGCGCAAGGCGGCTGCGGACGGCGTGCAGCCTGCTGGCGCGCTCGGGCCGATTGAAGCGTTCGGACTTCCCGGCCTCGAAGCCGCGTGCGCGGAGGCGGGGTTCCATCGCGAGCCGTCTCTTATGGCGGCTCGATGAAGTGCTAACAGCCGCGCGATGCAGGACTATTGGCGGTATGAACCGTAGGTCGTTACTGCTTGGCGTTCTCGCCGCGGTCGCGGTGTCGGCGTGCACATCGTCGGTCCGCGCCGGCTCGGCGAGCGCGCCGCAGAGCCGCGGCATCACGGCAAGCGCGTCGACCGGCACTGGGCTGCTCGCACAACTCACTCAGTCGCACCCCTGTGCGGGCATCGCCGGGTTCGTCTGCTCGACTCTGCGAGTGCCCTTGGATCACAGCGGCCACACTGCTGGCACGCTGGGCCTGCAAGTCGCGGCTGCCGCCAACGTCAAGGCCCCCCGGGGGGTGCTGTTGTTCCTGACCGGCGGACCCGGTCAGCCCGGCGTTCCGTTCGTCCCGCGAATCACGAGTCGAATCGGGCCCGTCCTGAAGGACTACCGCCTAGTCATGTTCGATCAGCGGGGGACTGGCCAGTTCGGCGCCATCACCTGCACCGCCTTGCAAGCCGCGGTAGGCGGCTCCGACATCACCGCACCGCCGCCGCGCTCGGTACAAAACTGCGCGAACAGCATCGGCCCGAACCGCCGCTTCTACTCGACTGCCGACACCGTCGCCGACATGGACATGCTCCGGCGGGCGCTCGGTGCGCAGAAGATGGTCGTCGACGGGGTCTCATACGGAACGTTCGTGGCCGAGCACTACGCGCTCGCTTATCCCACTCGGGTGTCCAGGCTCGTCCTCGACTCCGTCCTGCCGCACGCCGACCCCGGCCATACGGACGCCCTTTACCTGGTCGGGCTCCGCGCGATCGGCCGAGTCCTCCGGGCGGCGTGCCAGGTCAAGCCGGTCTGCGGCTTCGACCCGGCGTCGGATGTCGCCTGGCTGGTGCGTCATCGAGGCGACGGCGTGCAGATCTTCGACATGCTGGTCACGTACGAATTCATCGATCCGACGTATCGCAACCCGAACCCGGCGCAGGTGCCACGTGGCCTCGGCGATGTGGTCGGTGCCCTGCACGCCGCTCGACTTGGCCTGCCCGCGCACCTGGCTCAGCTCATCCAAGGACTTAGCGAGGCAGGCGGTTCGCCGAGTCAGTTCAGTTCCGGCTTGCATGCCGCCACCTTGTGCACCGACATGCGATTCCCCTGGGGATCCGACGCAGTGCCCATTCCGCAGCGCATGCCCGCGCTCGCAACGGCAACCGCTCAGCTGTCCACCAGCCAGGTCTGGCCGTTTGACGCCAAGACAGCCGCTGATAACGGCTTCGTCCAGACGTGCCTGAACTGGCCGGTCACCCCGCCCGCGCCCGAAGCGGCAGCGACGACAAAGCTGCCGGCTGTTCCTACGCTGATCCTGGCGGGTGACCATGACCTCAGCACGCCGCTGGAGTGGGCCGAAGAAGAAGCGGCGAGCGCGCCGCGGGCGCAACTCGTGATCGTGCGCGGTGCTTCACACTCGATCCAGACTCGCGAACCCGGCAACCAAGGACGCCGCGCCCTCTATGCCTTTCTCCTGCGTTGATTCGCCAGTCAGGGCTTGCGGGCTAGCCCGGCATAGGCAGCGATTTGCTCACCATCGTCTGGCGCGGCTGCCCCAGGCCACCACCGGTGTACCTGCACAACGCCCGGTTCGAGCAACTGCAAGCCGTCGAAGAACCGGGTCACCTGGTCGTAGCTGCGGAGCGTCGTGGCATTCGCGGACCGGGCGTTGACCCGGCGAACTGCCTCGCCAACTCGGAACATGTCGATGTCGCTGGCCGGGTGGTAGACAGCCAGCCAGCTACCGCGGGGTATCGCGTCGATCAGTCGACCGACGATCGCGTGCGGATCATCGCCATCGGGAATCAGCTGCAGGATGCCGATGAGCAGCACAGCGACGGGCCTGCTGAAGTTCAGCAGGTCGGCCGCGCCGGCCAGGATCTTGTCCGGATCGCGCAGGTCAGCGTACAGGTAGCTGGTTGCGCCCTGCTGCGTGCTCGTCAACAACGCCCGCGCGTGCGCCAGCACCATGGGGTCGTTGTCTACGTAGACCACCCGTGCGGCGGGTGCGGCCGCCTGGGCGACCTCGTGGGTGTTGTTCGCGGTCGGCAGCCCGGTCCCGATGTCGAGGAACTGCAGGATGCCTTCTTGCTCAGCTAGGTATCGCACAACGCGGGCAAGGAAAGCACGCTGCGCCCGGACTCCCCGCACGATCGTCGGATACGCGCCGATTGCCTGCTCGGCAGCCTCGCGGTCCACGGCAAAATTGTCTTTACCGCCGAGCCAGTAGTCATAGATCCGCGACTGATGCGCCACGCTCGTGTCGATCACCGATTTAGATTTGGCGGTCTCGGCGGACTCCGGCGGCCCCGGCTGTGTCATGGGCACCTTCCACAGGATGGGTTGCGGGAACGGCGGAATTCCGCGTCGCGCGCTTACAGAACGGATCCAGATTTACCGCATCGTGCATCGCCTTGCCTGCTGGCCGGGACAACTCGCCCTAGTGATGCACCTTTTCGGCGCGACACAGCCTGTGCCTGTCACCTGCACTAATCGCCAGTGCCGCGGGTGATTCAGGGCAGGCCGCGCAAGACACGGGAAACCCCGGAGAACGCGAAGGCGGCCGCTGAGCTGTCGGACATCGCCTGGCGTACGAAGGCAACGGCCCGCGGCGAGACGTCTGGGAGCGAGTCGGGCGCGTACCAGCCCACGTCCAGCGATTCGCCGTCGTTGACGCGAGCTTCGCCCGCTACCGCCCGGCAGCTGAATACGACGTCGAGGTACTGGACCTCGTCGCCGTTGGGATAGGCAAACCGTGGCGACACCGTCACTTCGATGACCCGCTCCGGCTCGGCGACCACGCCAGTCTCCTCGAAGACCTCCCTGGCGGCTGCGTCGGCCGGCTGCTCAGCCGGGTCAATGATCCCACCCGGCAGCGCCCACCGACCTGTGTCGCTGCGCTGCGCCAGGAGCACGCGTCGGTGCTCATCCAGTACGACTGCAGTCGCTGACGATAGCCAGAGCAGATCGTGGCCGACGTGTGCACGGAGCCTGGCGACAAAGTCAGGAGTCGGCATGGCCGCGACACTATCGCGGGCCATTTAGGCAGCGCCGGCGCAGCGATCGACTTCCACGGTCCAGCTCCGATAACTGGTGGCGGGGAGCAGCACTGGTTCCGCAATGTAATGGCAGGTCAGAACCAGCAGCGCCACTACCGGACCGAGGCCGACAGGGACGCCGACTTCAACGGCGCGGTGGCAGATCCCGACGTGGTGGCTGAAGCGTGGGCCACCTGGCGATCTGAAATCGCGTTCGCCGAGCAATTCGTGACCGGGGTGCCCGATCTGGACGTCAGGGGCGCGTACAGCCATGGCGACCACAGCGGGTCGATCTCGCTCCGCCAGGTCCTAGTGCACATGATCGAGGAGTACGCCCGGCACATGGGCCACGCTGACATCCTGCGTGAACGGATCGACGGGCGGGTCGGGCAGTAGCCAGGGCCGCGGCGTGGTACTACGGGCTCGGCGCGTTAGCCGGTGGTCCGCTCGTCACGGTCGAGCGTGGCCGCGCGTGGGGCCGGATCAGGCTCGGTCAGCCCCAGTAGCGGCTCGTCGGTAGAGCGGATGTCGGCCGTGGGCAGTCCGGCGGGATACATCTTCCGAGCCTTCTCGGCGACCGCGATGGCGATCTCCACGTGCTGACGGCGCGAGGCTGCGTAGAAAGCCTGGGCGTCGCCGCTCAGCTTCGGGCTAGCGTGCAACGGCTTGTCGCTGACCGCGAGCAGCGTGGCGGTCGGGATCCGGTAGCGGAACCCGTTGGCGGCCACTGTGGCGGATTCCATGTCAACGGCGATGGCGCGCGACTGCCGCAGGCGCTCGCTCACGGTGCCGAGGTTAAGCTCCCAGTTCCGGTTGGCGGTGGTGAACACGATGCCCAGGCGTGATCGCAGGCCGCGGGCTGTCACTTCATCGAGGAGCAGCGCGTTCAGCGTGTAATTCGAGACGACCGGAACACTGAGCGGCAGCACGTCGTCGAGCACGCGGTCATCGCGCATGTAGGCCGTCGCCAGCACGAGGTCGCCGATTTCCTGATGGTTCCGCAAGCCCCCGCAGTGCCCGATCATCAGTATCAGGTCTGGCCGCAGCACGGCGAGGTGGTCAGTGATCGTCTTCGCATTCGACGGGCCGACGCCGATGTTGACCATGGTCAAGCCCGCTCGGCCGGGCAGCTCGTGATGCCAGGCCGGCATCTGCCGATCGCGCGAATCCGGGCCCGTGCAGTCCGGAAGCGCGGCCCGGAATTCCTCGACATGCCAGGAGTAGTTCGTCAGCAGGACGTAACGCTGAAATGACTCGGCCGGGGTGCCGGTGTAGTGGCGGAGCCGGTCGATGGACAGGGCCATTCGCTCTGGCCCGAACAGGAACAGCTTCTTGCGCCGCAAGTCCGAGCTCGTCTCGTCGACGGCCGGTCCAAGCGCGGGATCGTGCAGGTCGATTGCGGGACGCCCGGGACTGACCGCGATGCGGGCGCCTGCCGCCGCCAGCCGGCCAAGCTCGCGCTCGAGATACCAGCGGATCGCGCCGGGCGAAGAGAACTCGCCTTCGAGGATCGGGTTGGGTATCGACCACGGGCGCTCGACGGTCAGCTGCGGGTACCGGCCGGCCCTGTCGGCGTCCTCGAGGGCGTCGCAGACACGCGCGATCTCGGCCTGCCGCCCGGCTGCCGGTATAACCGAGAAGTCCAGTGACATGGTCACCCGGCCATCATGCCAGCCACGTTCAGCTTACTTCCGGCGCGTGCCGCTGCGTATCGCCGTACGGCCAGCCTGTTACGGTCGCGTGCCGAACGACGGCCTGCCTGGCTGAGATGGCAGGATCGCGTACGCATCCTTGACCCAGTCGCACAGGACCGGCCGCGTCTCACGCGGGTCGATGATCTCCTCGACACCGAACCGCTCGGCCGTGCGGAATGGGCTGCGCACCGCGTCAAGCCGCGTTCGGATCTCGGCGAGCAGCCCGGCCGGGTCGTCGGATGCCTCGAGGTCAGCGCGGTAGGCAGCCTCGATGCCGCCTTCGACCGGCAGCGAGCCCCAGTCAGCCGACGGCCAGGCCCAGCGGCGAACTATCCGGTGGCGGTTCGTCAGGCCTGCGCCGCCGACGCCGAATACTCGGCGCACGATGATCTCAGCGCCAGGCACGGTGCCCTGATAGACGGCGCTAATCGCGCGTACGCCATGCCGGATCGTGGCCCGCTGTTCGGCCCGGGTGCCGATTAGCAGCCCTGGCTGGTCGGTGAAGGTGACGACCGGGAGGTGGAACGTCGAGCAGAGGTCGGCGAGACGGATCACCGCATCGGCGCCCTCAGCCGTCATGCAGCCACCCGACACATACGGGTCGCACGCGACAACGCCGACAGCGTGGCCGTCGAGCCGTGCCAGCGCCGTCACGATCGAGCCGCCATAGTGCTGGATCTCGGTGAGTGAGCCGAGGTCGAAAACCGCCTGGAGTATCTCCCGGATCCGGTACGGCTTTCGGCGGTCGCGTGGCACGGCCGACAGCAGCGCCTCATCCCTTCGGTCGACCGGATCGGCCGACGGGATCGCCGGCGGCAGCGCATACGCGCTCGCCGGCAGGTAGGACAGGAAGGTCCTGATCAGCTCGAACGCGTCGGCCTCGGTATCGGCAATCAGGTCCACGGCCCCGTTCCTGGCATGAACGTGGCTGCCACCAAGAGCTTCCTTGTCAACGTCCTCGCCGGCGCCGCTCCTTACCACCGGCGGGCCCGCGACGAACAGCTGTGCGGTGCCCTCGACCAGGATGGACAGGTGCGCGGCGCATAGCCTGGCCGCGCCGAGCCCCGCCACTGGCCCGAGGCAGGCAGCGATCACCGGCACGACCGACAGGTTGTCCACCACGTGGTCCCAGCCGGGGTTCACCGGTATGTACGTGTGCCCCGTCTGCTCGAGCGACTTCACGCTGCCGCCACCGCCCGTGCCCTCCACGAGCCGGATGATGGGCAGCCTTAGCTGGTTCGCGAGCTGCTCAGCATAGATCTGCTTGGCCGCGATCGCCGCGTCCGCCGCGCCGCCACGAATCGTGAAGTCGTCCCCGCCCACGACGACCTTCCGGCCGTCGACTCGCCCGGTTCCGGTGACGAAGTTGGCCGCCGTGAAGCTCTTCAGCTCGCCAGCGTCGTCGTAGTCGGCCTTGCCGGCCAGCGCGCCGATCTCCCGGAACGAGCCCTCGTCCAGCAGAGCCGCGATCCGTTCACGGACAGTGAGCCTGCCCGCGTCATGCTGCCGCCGGATCTTTTCCGGGCCGCCCATGCGCCCGGCTAGCTCCTCGCGCGCGCGCAGCTCTTCCAGTTCCGGTTGCCAGGTCATGCAGACAAAAGCTAACTCACCGTGGCATCTCCAGGCCATAGGCAGCCGGTCGCGCCAGCTCACCACCGGTAACCAGCTCGGCCGCGGCCGCCAGCGCGACCGCTGTCGCCAGGTCAGCTTCCGGCCGCAGCCCGGCGTCCGGCGCCAAGTTGGCCTCGGGCGCCAGGCGGGCGCCTGGCGCGGGGTCGGCCAGTTCCAGGTCGCGGGCATGGTCCGCCCGCCACTCGGCGATCGCCATGGTCAGCAAGCTCGGCACTAGATCAGTCGAGCGCCGCAGCACCCACGCGGTGCCCTTCGTCGCCATCCAGGCCAGCTGCTCGGCCTTCGTGGGCGGCTCGTTCAATGGCTCAGCTCCCGGTGGCGGTCCGACAAGATGGCCAGCCTCGGCCAGGAGGGCGTGAAACCTCCGGGCGATGAGCCGGTGCCCGCGCTCGCTCGGGTGCAGCCTGTCGACAGCCCACATCTGCGGGTCATATGCCGCGGCGTCGCTGGCGGCGTCGAAGTGCAGCGTCTCGAACCGCTCGGCTACCTGATCCATGACGTCGTTCACCTGGTGTGCACGCCGGGCGAGCGGCCTGGCCAGGATCCCCGGCATGCCCAGCATCCGCCCTGGGTCCGGCAGTCGCATGGTGAGGACGTCGGCGCCGGCGGCACGCAGCGCGCCCACGGTGTGCGCGGCGGCCGCCCCGATCCGGGCCGGGTCAAAGTTCGGACGCAGCGTGTCGTTAACCCCGATCACCACGCTGGCGATGTCGGGCCGCAGCTGCAGCGCCTGCGGCAGCTGGTCGAGCTCGAGATTGGCCATGCACGCGCCGTTGCCGGCGACGATGTGCAACTCGGCGTCGGGGAGAGCCTCGGCCAGCAGCACGGCCCAGCCTCGCCACCCGGGCGGGCCCTTCCGGCTGCGGCCGTCGACGCTGTTAGCTCCGCCGCGGTCCGGCGCCGGAAGCCGCACCGGATCGCCGATGCCGAGCGTGATCGAGTCACCAAGTGCGACGAACGTCGTCATGCCGCGGCCGCCGTGCGCTCGACGGAGCCGGCCGCCGCCAGCACGTCGACATAGTGCCCGATCAGCTCGTCGCCAAGGACCTGCCAGCTGCGACCGAGCACCATCTTCCGTCCGGCCTTACCCTGTGCCGCCCGCAGTGCGGGGTCGGCCACGAGCTTGCCGACGGCCACGGCCAGCGCTGCGGCGTCGCCAGGCGGGACTAGGAACCCAGTCACGCCGTCGCGCACTAGGTCCAGCGGGCCACCGGCCGCTGGCGCCACGACGGGGAGCCCGCTGGCGGCGGCTTCCTGGAGCGTATGGCCGAACGTGTCGTGCGGCCCGCTGTGCACGAAGACATCGAAGCTAGCGTAGATCTGCGCGAGGTTCTCCCCGCCGCGCTGCCCCAGGAAGACGGCCCCCGGTACCGAGCGGCGGATCGCCGGCTCGGCCGGGCCGGCGCCGACGATGACAAGGCTGACGCCCGGCAGGGTGGCGACGTGGGCGAGCAGGTCGATGCGCTTCTCGGTCGCGAGGCGTCCGACGTAGCCGACGATGACCTCTCCGTGAGGGGCTAGCTCGGCTCGTATCTGCTCGCTGCGCTTGGCGGGATCAAATCGGCGGCAGTCAACGCCCCTTGCCCAGACCTGGACCCGCTCGATCCCGTGGGCGCGCAGATCCGCGGCCGTAGCTGTGCTCGGCGCCAGCGTTCGGTCGGCGGCATTGTGGATCTTGCGCAGCCGCCGCCACGTGACTGCCTGCCCGATGGCGCCTGCGTGATAGGCCCGCGCGTACGCGGGCAGGTCGGTCGCGTACACGGCGACTATGGGCACGCCCAGCTCAAGCGCCGCTGCGCAGCCGCCTGCGCCGAGTACGAACGGCCCGGCTAGATGGACTAGGTCGGCGTGGTGCGCTGCCACCGCCGCCCGGACGCTGGAACCGGGCAGGCCGACCCGGAATCCGGCATAGACCGGAACGCCGATCGAGCGCACCCGCACGATCGGGAAGTCGAAGCCGTCATCGGGCAGCGGGACCCCGCTGGCAGGCTCGGGCGCGATGACGAGGGGCTGGTGGCCGCGAGAAACCAAGTGCTCCGCCACGCGCACCGCAGTGTGCGCGACGCCATTGACATCGGGCGGGAAGGACTCAGAGACATAAGCGATTCGCACGCTCACACGGTGAGCTACGCGACTGGCAGAAACGGGCGCTAGGCCATGACCTCCCGACGAACTGTAGGTGACATCTCGGTACGCCGAACAGCCGGTCAGGGCCCTAGCTGCGGTACTTGAAATTCAGTGCGAGAGCACCGAGGCTGGGCGTGCCAAGGCCGGTAGCCGGGTTGTATTTCGTCCCGGCCGTCCCGGTGTAGTAGAGGTTGTCGTTGGTCGGGCCCGCGGTACTCAGCGGATGGAACGGCGTATAGCTGTGCGCGGCGAACTTGTAGATCTCCGGATTCCAGAATCCGCTCCGGTGATGCAGGAACGAGTCGATAACCGCGGCCGCGCCGTTGAACTGCGGCGCGACGAAGCTCGTGCCGCCCCAGCCAGGCTCGAGCTTGGGGCTCTGCTGGGAGTAGTACAGCTCGTAGCCAGTGTCTGGGTCCGCGTCGGCCGAGATGTCCGGAACTGCCCGGCCCGTGGCCGACCCGGTGATATCCGTCGGCGGGGGTGCCGTCCCGGCGCTTTTCCCGGTCCAGGGAGTCCAAGCCGTCGGCACGCACGGGATGGCTGACGGGCTGGGCGGCGTGCACGAGGTCGTCGTGCCGAACAACACATAGTTCGCTGGGGTCAGGTACGGCACCGCCGTGAACTTACCGATGGTCGCGATCGCGTTCTGGTAGGACGGGCGGGGCTCGACCACGCTGTAGCCGCCGCCACCGCCGGCTGTCCAGAACGGGTCCGACGCGAACTTACCCTCGGTGTTGTCGCTCGGGGTGATGTACGAGAGCGTCGCGTAGTACGGGTACAGGTAATCCCAGGCCCACGCCCGCTCTTTCGCGATGTTGATCGTGGCGGCTAGCTTGCCCTGGGCGTTGGCGAGCGGGATCTGACCGGCCTCCGTGGTGCCACCGGCGGCGGTGATCCACGGGCTGTTGGCCGGGTTGTCGACGGACAGCTCGGTGTAAGGCGGTGTGTCGAATGCGTCGTCGTAGGCGCCTGCGTCCCCTGCGGCGTCGAACGCGCTCTGGCCTTGCGCCGCCATCTCCAGCCCTGCCTCGTCGAAGATGCCGCCATAAGTCGCGGCCTCGGTGCCGTTGGCGCCTATCGCCTCGTTGAGGATCTCCGACTCGCCCCAGCTCGTCGAGACTGACGCAGCCGTGTTCTGGCTCGCCGCGGTGAACCACGCGTCTGCCTGGCCGTAGTCCGTGTTCGGGGCCTGGTAGACGACGATGTCGGCCTGCGGTGCGAGCGCTCCGGATTGCTCGACGTCGAGAGTGGTCTCGCCGGAGCCGGCCCCGGCGCTGACCGGCCCGGATCCGCCGTCGATGTTGTCGAGCTTGATCCGGTTGGCTTTCGTCGCGATCTTGAGGACTTTCGACCAGAAGTAGGCGGGGTCGGCCGGGTTGACGCTGGCATACGTAATGATGCCTAGCGTCTCGCCCTGGCCCTTGAAGCCCTTGTTGTACAGGGAGGTGAGGCCGTACTGGCTGGCGAAGCTTCCCGGCGTGCGATTGCCGAGCTGGGTGGCATGCGACCCTGCCACGTGGTTAGCGAGCGGGGTGTGCACTGCGTTGCTAGCAGCCACTGGGTAGCTGGTCAGGCCCAGGACCGCGTAGACAAAGCTAGCCAGGTTCGCTGGCAGCGTGGCTGGGCTCGCGGTGCCGTGCACGATCATGGATGGTCGAGCTGGCTGGCCGTCGTGAGCTCGCCGTGCGGTCAGCCGGTACAGGCTGATGTGAGCGGACAACGCCTTGGTGTAGGCGGCGGCCGTGCCGGTCGTGCTGATGTCCAGCCTGTCGGCGTAGGCGGTGGACGTGATGCCGAAGCCGCTGAGGTACTTCTCGAGCGCTGTGATGTTGGCCAGGGTCTGGCCATACTGGCTGGCGAATTTGCTGACCGACAGAAAGCCCTGGTGCATGCCGCCTTGGACAGCGGATTCCAGTCCGGCGGCATTTCGCACTTCGAGCACGAAGGAAACCTTCATCTTCGTCGTGGCCGGCGCCGCCGAGATGCGGGCGGCATGCAGCGAGGCCGCGGTGATGCCCTGCCTGACGGCCACTTTTCTTGGCTTCGAGCTGGTGGCGGCCCCGGCCGGGGACACTGTGGTCCAGATGACCATGGATCCGGCCGTACCGGCCGCGATCATGGCGCCGATGCTGAGCCGCCTGCGCCAGCTTCCAAGCTTCAAGGCTTGATCCTCCCGTTTTGGTACGGGAACTCTGCCTTCTAGCGCCCCGGACAGGAAGGATCTTGCCGACTTCGCGATCACATCGTTAGAACCGCTAACGGCCTGCCGGCCGACACTAACCAACGGCCATGGAAGTTACGCCATGCGAGGGACTGGCCGCACGCGGCCGCTCAGCGGCCGCCAGGTGCTGGTCGGCGCCCGCGCGACCCCATGGCGCGGTGAGCGGCCCCCTGAGGCGCACGCCCAGACCGCCCCCTCGGCCGAGGCGGCGCCGACGCCGGGCGAGGCCGGCGCTCGGCCGCAGCCGGCGGCGGCGGCACCGGCGTCCCCGTCGTCGCGATCTCGCGGACAACGGGGTGACCCGCGGCGACGTGATGACGTGCGGGCTCGACGCCGGCGGAGTCGTGCAGACGCTGAATATCCCGCAACTGGTCGCGCATCGCGAGGCTGACCACCAGGCCCGACGCGCCGGCTCGGGCGGTCCGACCGGACCGATGCAGGTAGTCCTTGTGATCATTCGGCGGGTCGAAGTGGACGACGAGTTCGATGCCGTCGACGTGAATGCCCCTCGCCGCGACATCCGTCGCAACCAGGACTCTCGGGTGGCCAGCGGCGAACGCGTCGAGCGCCCGTTGCCGCTGGCTCTGGTTCCGATCGCCGTGGATCGCAGCTGCGCTGACCCCGGCCCGCTCAAGCTGCTTGGCGAGGCGGTCGGCGCCATGCTTCGTCCGCACGAAGAACAGGGTCCGGGCCGGCCGGCTCGCGATCTCGGCCGCCACGGCCAGCTTGTCCTCCGCGGCCATCACGAGCACGCTGTGCTCGGCTGCGCTGCCAACGACCACCTGCGGCGTGACCGCGTGCAGGCCAGGATCGATCAGATATGAGCGGACCAGCTTGTCGACGCCTCGATCGAGCGTGGCCGAGAACAGCAGCCGCTGACCGCCCGCCCGGGTCTCGTCCAGGATCCGGGTCACAGACGGCAGGAAGCCGAGATCGGCCATGTGGTCGGCCTCGTCGAGCACGGTCATGGTCACGTCGGCCAGCGTGCACGCGTGGCGCTCGAGCAGATCGATCAGCCGACCTGGCGTCGCGACGACGATGTCGACGCCGCCCGCGAGCCGGGCGATCTGGCGCCCGATCGGGACGCCGCCGTATACGGTCGTGACGCTCACCCCGATGGCGCGGCCCAGCGGGTTCAGCACGCCGGCGACCTGCTGGGCCAGCTCGCGCGTCGGGACCAAGATCAGCCCGCGCGGCGCCCTCGGCGCGGCTCGCCCGGCCATCTGGGCGATGCGGCTCAGCATTGGCAGTCCGAACGCCAGGGTCTTGCCCGAGCCAGTCTCGGCCCGCCCGAGAACATCAAGCCCGCTGAGCGCGTCCGGCAGGGCCCGCGCCTGGATGGCGAACGGTTCGGTTATGCCGCGGGCCGCGAGCGCCGCGACAAGCCCAGGCTCAAGCCCTAGCTCGGCGAACGTCTGCGCCAATGGCTGCGGATGCTCAGCCGCCGCGGCGAGGGCGCGGTCCAGTTCAGATCGCTGGTCCGGCAGCTGCGACGGCGCGGGCCGCGTGGTTGGCGGCCGAGATTGGTACCGCCGCGTTCTGCCGCGGTTGGATACGGGCGCGCGGCGGCGACCAGAAGTGTGAGGCATATGTGCCAGGCTCCATCAGTGTTCCTGGGCCGCGTCATGTCAAGAGTCGACGACAGCGGCGAAGAGAATTCACCGAGAAGCGGACAGCTCGCACTGCGACCACGCGAGCCCGTAGTCTTGATGGACCCCGTGTCCGGGTGGACACAGCGCTCGCGAGAGGGTGCAATCAGCACCATTGATAGCCAACGTTATCAGCTGTCAGGATCTTCCCGGGCCGACCCGGCTCCGCCACGAGATCCGAGCCCGGCCGAGTCGACCAGAACAGCCAGCCGCCAAGGCGGTTATCCCAGCCACTGGCGGGTTATCCTGCGACCATGAGCACCTCGCCGGTGGACCCGCAGGACATCCGCGCGGCTGCCGAGGTTCATCGGGAGCTCGGGCCTGAGTACAGCGACGCAGTAATCGCCGCCTTCATCGAGCGCGTCGACAGAGCGGTGGAGGCCCGCGTCCAGGCCCGGCTGGCCGAAGAGCGACCGCGCCAGCCAGTTCTTCGCGACCGCAATCGCCGCACTTTGCTGAAGGGCGTGGCACTTGGTGTCGGTGCAGGAGCGCTCGTGGCCGGCGTCAGCATCAGCCACGCGCACGCCGGCAACTCACCTGGAGATAAGCAGGTGATCCTGCTGCCAAAAACGGGCCTCGGGCCCGGCCAAGCAAAGCCCGTTCCAGGCCAGGGCGAGCTCAAACCTGTACCGAGGCCAATCAAGCCGCCAGCCGGTCAAGCGCCGCCCCCTGCCGCGACCTAGTCGCGCACCTCAGCGGAGCAGGAGCCGAGCCGCCAGTTCCAGATGAGATGCCACGTCGTTGGCCGACGCTCGTCTCGTTACCCACGCGACCAGGTTTGATAGCCAGACATCCCCGATGACCCTGGCGATCGCGCGTTCGTCTGCCGTCGGCTCCCCGTCGTGCATGGCCTTGGTGAGCATGTCTTCCATCAGCCTCGCGACGGTGTTGACCTCAGTGGCCGCGCTCGGATCAGCGAACATGAAAGCCCTGGTCATGGCCTCTATCAGGAGCGGGTCGCGCTGCATGGACCTGGTGACCCGGCCGAGCACGAAGAGCATCCGGTCGTACGGGGTGTCGCCCGGTATAGGCGCCCGATCGAGCCGCTCCTGGGCTCGCTCGAACTCCCTGGCCAGCCCCGATACCAGCAGATGGATCTTGGACGGGAAATACCGGTAGAGCGTGCCGAGGGCGACGTCCGCGCGCTCGGCGACTGTCCGCATCTGGACGGCTTCGTACCCGCCCTTGGACGCGAGCGCGAGCGTGGCGTCGAGGATGCGCTTGCGGCGCTCGCGCTGGGCAGCGGAGCCAAGCTCGGCCTCGCCCGACCCGGGCGCGGCCTGCCCGGCCGCATTCGAGCCGGATGCACCAGCTGCGGCTGGTGCCGACTCAGGCGCGGCTGATCCGTCGCTCCGGCTGTTACGTGTTTTCGGCGCTGCCATGCCGGCCTTTCATCGTGGTACCGCCTGCGCATCACCCGGCGGTCCGGCGCTGGGCCGTGACTGGCATCCAGCGCCCTAGTCCAGTACAGGTATAACGTGTTCTAATTTTGAATGCCAGTCGAAGAGGAGGAGACGAGTTGCCGATCGCGCGTCCCGACGAGCAACTCCCCCTCCGGGCCTCGCCGCACGGGGAGGTCCACTAGATGGACTTCACCGCTGGCGAGGCCGAGCTCGCCGCGTCCGAGCTGGCCGCGCGCTTGCTCAGCGCCACGGGTCCGGCTAGGGCTTCGACCGACGCAGAAGGCCCCCTCACCGACCTCGACATCTCCCTGTGGAAGGAGCTGGGCCAGGCGGGACTGCTGTCGCTCGGCGTGCCCGCCGAAGTAGGCGGCGACGGACTCGGCGTCCAGGCCACTGCCGCGGTGCTGAGCGAGGTCGGTCGGTACGCGGCCCGGATCCCGGCGCTCGCCACGCTCGCACTCGGCGTGCTGCCAGTGACCAGGTCGGACGATGGCGAGATCAAAGACCTGCTACTCAGTGGCGTCGGGACCGGCGAGACGATCATGACTGCCGCGATTCGCGAGCCGTCTCATCCGATGCCGCAGGTACCGGCGGCCATGGCGACCTTGGGCCGCCGCGGCGGAACCGTGTCCGGCGTTAAGGTCGGCGTGCCCTACGCGGCGGCTGCGCGGTGGATCCTGGTCCCCGCGAGCACGCAGGCCGGTGACACCATCGTCGCCGTTGTCGAACCGGACGCCGACGGGCTGTCCTGCCAGCGGACACCCAGCTCGACAGGCCTGCCGGAATACACGCTCCGGCTGGCCGATTGCCCGGTTTTTTCGGTCCTCGAAGGGTGCAGCGTCAGCGACCTCTACCAGCTTGCGGTCGCAGGAGCGTGCGCCGTCGCGGACGGCGTTCTGGCGGGTGCTCTCGAGCTCACCACCAAGCACATAAGCACACGAGAGCAGTTCGGCCGGCCGCTGGCGACGTTTCAGGCAGTAGCACAGCAGATCGCGGACGTCTACGCGGCGGCGCGCACGCTGCACCTCATTACCGTCTCGGCGTGCTGGCAACTGGACTCGGACACCGAAGCTGCGGAGCGCGACGCCGACATCGCTGCGTACTGGCTTGCTGAGCGCGGTCCCGCAGCGCTGCGAACCTGTCACCACCTGCACGGCGGCCTCGGCATGGACATCACCTACCCGCTGCCGCGGTACTCGGCGCTGATGACCGACCTGGCTGCGTTCGTTGGGGGCGCCGAATACCGGCTCGACCGGCTCGCGTCGCGGGAAGCTGCGGGTGCGTGATGTTCCTCGACCTCACCAGCGAACAGCGCGCGCTGCGGGACGAGCTGCGGGCTTACTTCGCGACACTGATCTCTCCGGCCGAGCGGACCGCCATGCTGACGCAGCGACACGGCACCGTTTACCGAGATGTGGTCCGCCGGATGGGCCGCGACGGCTGGCTCGGCGTCGGCTGGCCGGTCGAGTTCGGCGGCCGCGGCCTAGGCCAGATTGAGCAGCAGATCTTCGTGACCGAAGCCGCGCTGGCCGATGTGCCCCTGCCGGCCGTCACTCTCCAGACGGTGGGGCCGACGCTGATGGTCCACGGGACGGCCGAGCAGAAGGACTTTTTCCTGCCCAGGATCCTGACTGGCGACCTGCATTTCGCGATCGGCTACACCGAGCCGGGGGCTGGCACGGACCTGGCGTCGCTTCGCACCAGGGCAGTGCTGGACGGAGACCACTACGTCGTCAACGGCCAGAAGATCTTCACTACGGGTGGGCACGACGCCGACTACATCTGGCTGGCCTGCCGCACCGATCCCGACGCACCGAAGCACCGCGGGCTGTCGATCCTTATTGTCGACACCAGCGATCCGGGCTACTCGTGGACGCCCATCATCACTCACGACGGCGCGCACCACGTCAATGCCACCTACTACGCCGACGTCCGGGTACCGGTCCCGATGCGCGTCGGCGCCGAGAACGCTGGCTGGCGGCTGATCACGGCGCAGCTCAATCACGAGCGGGTGATGCTGGGCCCATCGGGCCGAGTCGGCGTCCTGCGTCGGCGGGTGCACGACTGGGCCGCGCAGCAGCCGGGTCCGGACGGACGCCGCGTGCTTGATCAGCCCGACGTTCAGCGGGCCCTGGCTCGGGCCGCGGCCGCCGAGCGGGTCAACGAGCTGCTGAACTGGCAGGTCGCCGTGAACAAGACCGTCGACATCGCCGACGCCTCGGTCACCAAGGTCTTCGGATCCGAGCAGGTGCAGCGGATCGGAGCGGAGCTCGCCGAGGTGGTGAGCAGGCACGGCGATCTCGCCGACGTGCGGACGGCCCAGCTGGCCAGCTGGCTGGACGTGCAGAACAAGCGCAACACCGTGATGACATTCGGCGGGGGGGTCAACGAGGTGCAGCGAGAGCTGATCGCTATGGCCGGCCTGAAGCTGCCCCGGGTGCCGCGATGACTGGCGACGAGGCAAGCGCAGTGATCCTCGCCGCGGCCGAGAAAGTCCGGGCCGCCGGTCCTAGCTCGCCGCGGGTCGCCAGGGACCCGGTAAACCTGCCGGCGATCCGCAACTGGACCGACGCCATCGGTGACGCCAACCCGGTGTACACCGACGCGGACGTGGCGGCCCGGTCCAAACACCAGGGGCTGGTCGCGCCGCCGGCGATGGTGCAAGTCTGGACCATGCCGGGGCTACAGCCGCCGCCGGCCGACGACGCGACCGATCCGCTCGGGCAGATGATGCGGACGCTGGACGTGGCAGGCTATCCGGCCGTGGTGGCGACCAACTGCGCCCAGACCTACCACCGCTATCTGCGCCATGGCGAAGTGCTGAGCCTGCAGGCCGAGCTGGCTGACGTGACAGGACCCAAGCGCACCGCCCTCGGCGAGGGCTGGTTTGTTACCACGAAGAACATCTGGTACTCCGGCGGAGAGCCCGTCGCGGAGATGGACTGGCGCGTGCTGAAATACAAGCCGACGTCGGCGGCCAGTCCGGACGGCGGGGTCGACGCGAACGTGCAGCCCGCGTCCCTGGGACCAGTCATGCGGCCGCCGGACTCCCCCGACACCGCGTTCTTCTGGGCCGGGACGCACGCGGGCGAGCTGCGGGTTCAGCGCTGCGGCGAATGCGGAGCGCTCCGGCACCCGCCGGGACCGGCGTGCCTCAGCTGCCGCGCAACGTCTAACCAGGGCTACGTCGTCGCGGCCGGTACTGGCACCGTTTACAGCTACGTGGTGCACCACCACCCGCCGGTGCCAGGCAAGCGGCTGCCGCTGGTGATCGCGCTCGTCGAGCTGACCGAGGGCGTCCGCATGATGGCCGAGCTGATCGGCATCGAGCCAGACCGGGTCGAGGTCGGGATGCCAGTCCGGACGGCGTTCCTGCGGATCGACGACGACCTGGTCCTGCCAGGCTGGCGTCCCGACGACCGCCGCGCACCGGGCGCTCTGCCGGAACTAGCGATCGACGTAACGCCCACCGTGGTTGTATCGACGGCCATCGCTACGCGCGACTTCTACCCCGTCCATCATGACCAGGCCATGGCGCGCCGGTCCGGCAGCAAGGACATCTTCCTCAACATCCTCACGACGACCGGACTGGTCCAGCGTTACGTCACCGACTGGGCTGGTCCGGACGCGGTCGTCCGGGCGGTGTCAGTCAGGCTAGGCGTGCCGTGCTACGCAGGTGACACACTGACGTTCTCGGGCCGGGCGTCGGCCGAGCCGAACGGCGAGCAGGTTATCTCGGTGACGGGCGCATGCAGCCTCGGCGATCACGTCACCGGCACAGTTAGGCTGGCCGGCCCGGCCGCATCGGACGGGCAACGATGATCTCGGGCACAGTGCTGGCCTCGGGCACAGTGGCGATCGCTGGCATCGGGGCGACCGAGTTCTCCAAGGACTCCGGGCGAAGCGAGCTCAAGCTCGCGGTGGAGGCCGCCAGGGCGGCGCTGGATGACGCGGGCCTGACGGCGGCTGATGTAGACGGCCTCGTCACCTTCAGCATGGACTCGAGCGCCGAGATCGCGGTGGCTCGCGAGCTCGGCGCCGGCGAGCTGACCTTCTTCGGCCTCATCGGCTACGGCGGCGGCGCGGCCTGCGCGACCGTGCACCAGGCGGCGATGGCCGTCGCCACCGGTGCCGCTAAAGTCGTCATCTGCTACCGCTCGCTGAACGAACGGTCCGGCCGGCGGTTCGGCCAGGTCGCGGTCGGAGCCGTTCAGGGTGCCACCTCCGCTGCTGTCGACAGCGGCTGGCACTACCCGATGGGTTTGGCCACGCCGGCCGCGACGGTGGCGATGGCCGCCCGGCGCTACATGCACGCGTACGGTGCGACCAGCGCCGACTTCGGCGCAGTCGCGGTCGCAGATCGCAAGCACGCCGCGACCAACCCGGCTGCGTGGTTCTATGAGCGGCCGATCACGCTGGCCGACCACCAGGCGTCGCGCTGGATCTGCGAGCCGCTGCGGCTGCTTGACTGCTGCCAGGAAACCGACGGCGCGGTTGCCGTGCTCGTGACCAGCCTGGAACGAGCCCGTTCCCTTAAGAATCAGCCTGTCGTCATCCACGCCGCAGCCCAGGGCAGCGGCGTGAATCAGTACACGATGACGAGTTACTACCGCGACGACCTCACTGGACTGCCGGAGATGGGCGTCGTCGGACGCCAGCTGTGGGCGCAGTCGGGGCTCAGGCCAGGCGACATCCGGACGGCCGTGCTGTACGACCACTTCACGCCCTATGTTCTGATGCAACTTGAGGAACTCGGGTTCTGCGCTCCCGGGGAAGCCCGGCATTTCGTCAGCGACGGCGCCATCGAACTGGGCGGACGGCTGCCACTCAACCCGCACGGGGGTCAGCTCGGCGAGGGTTACCTGCACGGCATGAACGGCATCGCCGAGGCCGTCAGGCAGGTTCGGGGCAGCGCAGTCAACCAGGTGCCTGGCGACGGGCCAGTCATCGTGACAGCTGGGACAGGCGTCCCCACCAGCGGGCTGATACTCGGACCGGACTGACTCCCACGGCCAGGGCCGCCGGCAGCTCGCGGCCAGCGCCTGCGGCGGTCAGATCCGCTTAGGGCCCCGCAGGACGGCGGAATGCGCTGCCTGCACGTGCGAGATGTCGTCGATATGCTCGGCTGGATTGTCCGCGTCGGCGGGGTAGGCGCACAGCAGCGAGAAAGTGTACTGCCGGGCGAGCTCGTTCCAGAGTGCCTCCAGGTCGACGGCGGCGCCGGTCTGGCCAGCATCCCAGAGCTGGGCGACCATCTCGCCGAAGACGCGGACCTCACCCGGCCGCGCCCGCGCGCGCTTCAGCACGGGGCTCAATGTGCGCCAGAATGCCGCCGCGTCAGGCCAGCCCGCCACCATGAAGCTAGCCAGCGTTTCGGCGGCGTCGAGCGCGACGAACGAGCCCCTGGCCCACTCGGCCGCGACGTCGATGCCGCCGCGCGCCATGCGATCGGCAATAAGCCGCCGGTGCTCCGCGGAGGCGACGAGGATGACCGTGCCCGGTGCCCCGTTCCCGAACAGGTGCTCGTAGACGTGCTCCGCCAGTTCCTCGTCGCTGGCGGGGAACAGTACAACGTGGTCCGGTCCAGCTGCGCCGAACACCTCAAGACCCTTCTGCGTTATCTGCGCGCATTGACCGTTTGTACGCGGCCCTCACGCACTTTCCCGCTTCGGGGCCTCTTAATCACGCCTTCTTGACTGCGTCCAGTGCAGCGAGGTAGCCGAACGTCATTGCCGGGCCGATCGTAGCGCCGGGCCCGGCGTAGCTTCGGCCCATCACCATGGCGCTGGTGTTGCCCGCCGCGTACAGCCCGTCGATGACGCTGCCGTCCGCCCGCAGGACCCTCGCCCGCTCGTCAGTGCGCAGGCCGCCCTTGGTGCCGAGGTCGCCCGGCACGATCTTGATTGCGTAGAACGGCGGCTGCGTCAGGGGCGCCAGGTTCGGGTTGGGTTTGCAGTTCGGGTCGCCGTAATAGTGGTCATACGCCGAGTCGCCGCGGCCGAAGTCGGTGTCCTTCCCGGTCCGGGCGAACTCGTTGATTTTGTCGACGGTCTTGGTGAGCCCGTCGGCCGACACCCCGATCTGGTCCGCGAGCTTGGTGAGCGAGTCGGCCTTGAACACGACGCCGGACTTGTACCAGCGGCGGGGCAGCGGCTTGCGCGGCGGCATCCCCGTAAACACGTACCGGTTGCGGTAGCGCTGATCGGTAATCATCCAGCACGGCACGTGCGGATTGTCGGCGGTGTGCTTGTCGTACATGGCGTGTACCGCGTCGACGTACGGGGCGGCCTCATTGACGAACCGCTCCCCTGCGGCGTTGACGAAGAGCGACCCCGGCAGGCTTCGTTCGGCCAGGCAGAAGACCGGGCCGCTGGCCAGCGGAATGGACGGCCCCCACCACGCGTCGTCCATGAGCGCCAGCACGCCACCCGCCGCCTCGCCGGCGAGGATCCCGTCGCCGGTGTTGCCCGGCGAGCCGACAGTCCAGTCGACCCCGATCGGTGCCCGCTGGTAGCGCATCCGCATCTCGGCGTTCCGCTCGAAGCCGCCGGTGGCCAGGAGCACGCCCCGGCTGGCCAGGACCACCGTCTCGGCGCCGTCGCGCAGGGCGCGGACGCCGACTACCCGGCCGTCCTTGATCTCGAGACCGGTCATCGGCGTGTTGAGCCACACCGGGACGCTGGCCGTGGTGAGCCCAGCGCGGAGCGCGCCGGCGAGCGCCTGGCCCATGCTGAGGAGCTGGCGGTTTCGCAGCTTGGACACGATCATCCGGCCGGTCACCCTGGCGGTCGTCGTCAGCGCGCGCAGGTGGCTGGTACCGAGGCTCATCCACCGGTAATTCGCCTGGGTCACGGTGATGCCGGCCGGCGCCGGCAGGTATGGCGGCCGCAGCTGGGCCAGGTCGGCACCTATTTTCTTGCCATCCATCAGGGCTGGCTCGACGGACCGGCCGGACGGCTTGCCGCCGGGGGCCTCGGGATAGTAGTCGGAGTAGTTCGGCACCCACTCCAGCTTGAGCGGCGTGTGCGCCAAGACGAGGTCGAGCATGGCCGGCCCGTGCTCCAGGAAGGAGCTGCGCAAACTCTCAGGCGTCTCCTCGCCTGCCACGTACGCGAGGTAGTTCGCGGCGTCGGCGGGCGAGTCTGGCCGGCCGGTTTTGCGCAGCGCCGCGTTGCCGGGGAGCCAGACGCCGCCGCCTGATCGCGCTGTTGAGCCGCCGTAGTACTCGGTCTTTTCCAGCACCACGGTGCGCAGGCCCGCGAGGGCAGCTGTGAGCGCGGCCGTCAAGCCAGCGGCGCCACTACCCACGACGACGAAGTCGAATTCCTCAGTCAGCTCCACGACCTCATGGTAGAACACGTTCCAGTTTTCACTCGGCGGACCGAGCACGGGACGACCGAGCGCGGCACGACCGAGCACGGCACGACCGAGCACGGCACGACCGAGCGCGGGACGACCGAGCACGGGACGACCGAAGCACGGGACGACCGAGCGCGGCACGACCGAGCACGGGACGACCGAGCGCGGGACACTGCACAGTTTCGTCGACCGCAAACCCGTGCAAACCAGGACTCAAGATCGCCTAAACCCGCACAGTGTCAGTGGCACTGCCGATCCTGGGCTGCATGAGCATGATGAACTTGCCCGGTAAATGGCGATTAGCCGGCATCCGGACGACCGCCGCGCTGATTCGCAAAGGCAAGTCGGCCGCACAGATCAGCACAATGGTCCGCCGGGGCACCCTGATCCAAGTCCGACGCGGCGTGTACGCACGGACTGCGATGGCCGCGGAGCTGGCCACGCTCCCCGGCGGGAATCACTTGCTGCAGACCGCCGCCGCGCTGGCAACGATCGGCCCTGCGGTGGCAAGTCACGAGAGTGCCGCGGCCATCCACGGCATGGATCTGCTGGGAAAGCCGCGGCTGGTGTCGCTCACCCGGCCGCCGGGCGGCAATACGACAGCGCGAGCTGGCGTGCGCCTGCACCGCGCCGAACTGCCAGAATGCCACATCACCGTGGTGCACGGAATGCGCGTGACCACAGCAGCCAGGACGGTCATCGACCTGGCGCGCGCACTGGAGTTCCGGCCCGGTGTCGTTACCACCGACTCGGCTCTCCGCAACAAGCTCGTGACAAAGTCAGAGCTGAAGTCGCTGTTAGCAGACTTGCCCGGCCGCACCGGCAGGAGCAGGGCTGCCGACGTGATCGCGTTCGCTGATGGCCGCGCGGAGTCGGTGCTCGAGTCGATCGCGCGGGTCGTGTTCGCCGAGTGCGGACTGCCTCCGCCTGACCTGCAGGTGTGGGTCGGCGGCCCGCAACCTGTCGGCCGCGTTGACTTCCTGTGGCGACAGCACCGAACTGTCGGCGAAGTCGACGGCATGATGAAATACCGCGATCCCGCGCGGGCAGTCCTTCAGCTCGATCGGGACAGGCGGCTCCGCGACGCAGGCTACGAGGTCGTGCATCTGACCTGGCAGGACATCACCGAGAACCCCGCCTACGTCGCGACAACGATCAGGACCGCGTTCAAACGCGGTGCTCGCCCGCCAGCTGCATCAGCGGGTCGCTAGCCGCCGACGCGACACGCTGGCTACTCATAGCTGACGCGTACCTCGGGCGTCAGCGCAATCGACTGGCAGGCGAGGATGAGGCCGTCGGCGATGTCGCCATCTTCGAGGACCTCGTTGCTGGCCATCTCCACCTTGCCGTCCGCGAGCTGGCAGGCGCATGCGCCGCAGATGCCCTCACGGCAGGAGAACGGCGCGTCCAGGCCCGCGTCGAGCATAACGTCGAGCATGCGAGTGCCAGCTGGCCAGGCCAGCGAACTGGTCGCGCCGTCGAGGCTCACTTCGAGCGTGGCCGCTATGCCGCCTGTGACCGGCTCCGGCGTTTCAAACGGGTTGTGCTGCAGCGACAGGAATCGCTCCACGTGCACGCCGCGCTGCGGCACGCCGACAGCCGACGCGGCCGCTTTGACCACTGCCAGGAAGGGGTCAGGCCCGCTGGCGAAGATCTGATACGCCGCGAACGGCCGGAAGATCGGCACGAGCCGGTCTGCCGTGGGCAAGCCCTGGAGCGCATCCAGCCAGTGCACCACCAGCAGCCTTGAGCCGGCCGACGCGCTCAGATCCTTCAGCGCCGAGCCGAAGATCACCGAGCGCTCATCCTGGTTGGCGTAGACAAGGACGACACGGCCGCGGCCGGCCGCGAGCACTGACTTGAGGATCGACATCACCGGCGTGATGCCGCTCCCGGCCGCGAGCAGCAGGAAGTCGTCATCGAGCGACGACGGCACGAACATGCCGGCCGGTGGCAGCACGTCGAGCACGGTCCCGGGCTTGACGTTCTCGGCGATCCAGTTCGATGCGTAGCCGTCAAGCGTCTGCTTGACAGTGACCGTCACCGGGTCACCGGTGAACGGTGAGCTGCACAAGGAGTAGCACCGGGCGACTGAGCCATCGCGATCGCTCGGGATCCGCAGCGTCAGGAACTGGCCTGGCTGGTAGTCGAACGCCGTGGCCAGATCGGGCGGCACGTCGAAGACAAGCGAGCAGGCCTGATCGGTCTCGGCGATCACACCCGCGACCTTGAGCTGGTGAAATTCTCGCCCTGCCCCGCTCATCGCCGCTTGCCCCGGACTGGCACCGCAATCACGGAGGCGACACCGGCAGCCGGCCCTCGAGCGCCGCGGTCTCGACGCTGGCCCGTAGGCCGCCGCAGCGCTCGATCAGCGGCGTCTGCTCGCCGACCGCTCGGCGCGCGGCGAACTCGGCGCACTGGCCAACGGCCGCGGCGTCCCACTGGATGCTGGTGTGCTGCACGCTGAACTTGGCCACCAGCACATTCGCGCCGCACTCCCGGCACTCGACCGGAACGTACAGCGATCGGCGCTCGTCCGGCCGGGCTGCGCCATCCGGCAGCGCTCGCCAGTCCGGCCGCGCCGACGAATCCGGCTGGACAGCGTTGGTCATGCCGGGCTGACTCCCGCTTGCCTGGCCGCGATGTTCGCTGCGACCTCGGCCTCCCACGCCTCAACCGCGCGTGTGGTGTCGATCTCGAACTCGTGCCGCGCCACCATGTCCGCCGGGATGGCCTCGACGTCGAGATAGAACTGCTCATACCAGCGGCGAAGCTGATACACCGGCCCGTCGTCCGCGCACAGCAGCGGGTTGTCGATCCGGCTCTTGTGCGTCCAGATGTCGACGTCCTGCTGGAAGCCGAGCCCCACGAACTTAGCGAACTTCGATGCGACCTTGTCCGCCTGCTCCGGCGACAGGCCCGGCAGCTTCTTGACGATCACGCCCCACTGGAGGATGAACCGCTCCGGCGTGACGGGGTAATGGCAGTTGATCAGCACCGCGTCCATTGGCACGCCGTGGTAGTCGTAGTTGAGGTAGTCGATCATGTACGAGGGGCCGTAGTATGCGGCCTCTGAGGTCAGGCCGATCTGGGTCGTCGACCCGTTCGCCGGCTTCGCGTCCGGCTCGTAGTCCGGCCGCGACCGCGTCTTCAGGTACTGGCTGGCGATGTGGCCCTCGAACACGTTCCTGAAGTACGTCGGGAACGCGAAGTGAATGTAGAAGAAGTGCGCCATGTCAACGACATTGTCGACGACCTCACGGCAGTTCGCGTCGACAGGCAGGGAGTCCCAGGTCCAATTGGACCACTCGTCCGAATAAGCGCCCTCGATCCGCGGGA
Source organism: Streptosporangiaceae bacterium (assembly GCA_035472835.1). Taxonomy (GTDB): domain Bacteria; phylum Actinomycetota; class Actinomycetes; order Streptosporangiales; family Streptosporangiaceae; genus JAJYUU01. The sequence goes on from DATIOU010000205.1 coordinate 29,828, forward strand.
TCGCTACTTCGGGGAGCGGCGGGTTGCCTTGCGGGTCGTTCCACACGAACAGCTGCTGGTTCTGCTCCAGCGTCAGCCACGCCCTGGTCCGCGCGGCGGGCGGCACCCGGCGGGAGTACGGAATCCTCACGCACTTGCCGTCCGGCCCCCAGCGCCAGTCGTGGAACGGGCAGGCGAGCGCGTTGCCCTTGATCGTCCCCCGACTCAGATCACCGCCCATGTGGCGGCAGTAGGCGTCCAGGACTCGCAGGTCCCCGGCTTCGTCAGCGAACACGACGAGCTTGGTCCCGAACGCCTCGACGGCGTGCGGGCTGCCGTCCCGGAACGGCCCGGCCAGGCCCAGGCAGTGCCACCCGCGGGCAAATCTGGCCGGCGGTGCACCCGCGTCGATGCTCCGCACCCCGTTCCGGTCGTTCATAGATCCTCCAGCAAGGCACTCACGGCTGACAAGCAGCCGCTACCCCTAAGACTAGAACATGTTCTAGTCTTAGGGGTATTGTGCGGCGGGCTACAGTCGGTGCGATCGGAGGAGCGTCAGTGGCTGACAGCGACGGGCGCGATGTCATCGAAGGCGTGCGCGAGCTTCTTCCGATGCTGCGCGACCGGGCCCAGGAAGCTGAGGACGCCCGCGCCGTGCCCACCGATTCCATCAAGGCTCTTGAGGGAACGGGGTTCTTTAAGCTCCTCCAGCCCGCCGCCTTCGGGGGTTTTGAAGCTGATCCGATGACCTTCTATACGGCGGTCAGGCTGGTCGCGAGCGCGTGCGGCTCAACCGGCTGGGTGTCGTCGGTACTCGGTGTGCATCCCTGGCATGTCGGCTTGTTCACGCCGGAAGCGCAGCAGGAGGTCTGGGGCACCGATCAAGCGACGCGGATCTCTTCGTCGTACGCGCCGACCGGCAAGGCCAACGCGGTCGACGGCGGTCACCAGGTCAGCGGCCGGTGGAGCTTCTCCTCAGGCTGCGATCACGCGACCTGGGTGCTGCTCGGCCAGATCGTCACCGACGCCGACAACCGGCCGACTGACTTCCGCACGTTCCTATTGCCGCGGGCCGACTACGCGATCGACGACGTCTGGGACACCGTCGGGCTGCGCGGCAGTGGCAGCAATGACATCGTCGTCGATTCTGTTTTTGTGCCGGCGCACCGGTCGCTCAGCTTCGGCGACGTCTTCAAGCTGGAGGTCCCGGGCCAGGAACTCAACAAGGGCCCGCTGTTCCAGCTCCCGTACGGGTCGGTCTTCTCCTACTCGATCACGACGCCCATCATCGGAATGGCGACCGGCGCCTACGAGGCCCACGTGACCTACCTGCGCGAGCGCGTGCGCGTCGCGTACGCCGGGCAGAAGGCGGCCCAGGACCCGTTTGCCCAGGTGCGCGTCGCGGAGGCGGCGGCCGAGATCGACGGCGCCTGGCTGGCGCTCGAGCGCAACATGTCCGATCTGATGGGCTATGCGCGAGCGGGCGAGCACATCCCAGTCGACGTGCGACTGCGGACCCGGCGCGACCAGGTCCGCGGCACTGGCCAGGCCATCAGGGCCGTCGACCGGCTGTTCGAGAACTCCGGCGGCCGGGCTCTCAAGTCCGGCACCCCGATCCAGCGGTTCTGGCGTGACGCGCACGCGGGCCGGGTGCACGCGATCAACGACCCAGAGCGTGCGTTGTCGATGTACGGCGGCAGCGAGTTCGGGCTGCCCGTGCCGGCCGACGCCATGCTGTGACCCGGGCAGCCGGGCAGTAGCGAGGGAGCGCGATGACCGGACCTGCTCTTGATGCCGAGTCGACCAGCCATGTCACTGATGTAGGCGGGTTCGCGGTCCGCTACCACGACTCCGGCCCGACGACCGGGGCACCCGCAGGCGCGGGCCGCGGCGACGCCGACATCGTCGTGCTGTTGCACGGCGGCGGGCCGGGCGCGTCTTCGTGGAGCAACTTCGGCAAGAACATGCCCGTGCTGGCGAAGCGCTTCCGCGTCCTGATGATGGACCTGCCCGGCTACGGCCAGTCCGCGGCGCGTCCGGTTACGGGCCACTTCTTCACGGTCGCAGCGCAGGCGCTGGCCGGCCTCCTCGATCAGCTTGACGTCGAGAAGGTGCACCTGATCGGCAACTCGCTGGGCGGCGGCACCGCACTGAAGTTCGCGCTGGACCATCCCGACCGCGTCGGGCGGCTTGTGCTCATGGGGCCGGGCGGGCTGACGCTCAATGTGTTCGCGCCCGATCCGACCGAGGGCGTGCGCAGGCTTATGGAGTTCGGCGCTCCGCCAGGTCCGAGCCGGGAAAAGATGGCGGCCTTCCTGCGGACGATGGTCTACGACCAGCGGCTCGTGACCGACGAGCTCATCGATGAGCGCTTCGCCGTCGCAAGCCAGCCGCGGGCGCTCGCGACCATGGTCGCGATGGGCGGATCCTTCTTCGGCGAGCACGCAGACGACGGCATGCTGTGGCGAGAGGCCCATCGAGTCAAGCACGAGGTCCTGCTGATCTGGGGCCGGGAGGACAGGGTGAACCCGCTCGACGGCGCTCTCATCGCCCTCAAGCAGCTACGGCGCGCGCAGCTGCACGTGTTTGGCGGCTGCGGCCACTGGGCGCAGCTCGAGAAGTTCGACGAGTTCAATGAGCTGACGCTGCGATTCCTGGCCGGAGGTGCGTCATGACCGGCGTCATCAGCTCGCTCGGATATCTGCGGATCGCCGCCGTCGACCCGCCAGCGTGGCGAGAGTTCGCCACCAAGGTCCTGGGCATGACCGAGGGCCGCGGTCCCGACGCGGCGGCTGTCTACCTGCGCATGGACGATTTCCCGGCGCGCCTGGTGATCACGCCCGGCGACCAGGACAGGCTGCTGGCGTCTGGCTGGGAGGTGGCCGATGAGCGCGCGCTCGCCGACGTAACCCGTGTCCTCGCCGCGGCCGGCGTGCCCGTGAAGGCCGGCGACGCGGCCGAGCTTGCCGACCGCCGCGTGCAGCAGTTGCTGCACGCGGATGATCCGTCCGGAAACTCGCTGGAAATCTTCTGCGGCGCGGCCCTCGACAGCAGGCCGGCGATCAGCCCTTACGGCAACGCGTTCGTCACCGGGGAACAGGGCCTCGGGCACGTCGTGCTGCCCGCCACCGACGATGAGGAGACGCTGACCTTTTATACCAGCCTCCTCGGCTTCCGGCTCCGCGACTCGATGCGCCTGCCGGGCGAGTTCTTTGGCCGGCCGGCCGGCGGCCCGCCTGTCTGGATGCGGTTCCTTGGCTGCTGTCCGCGGCACCACTCGCTTGCGCTTGCCCCGATGAGCCCGGCCGCGGGGATCGTGCACCTCATGTTGGAGGTCGCCGGGCTGGACGACGTCGGCCGCGCGCTTGATCGCTGTCACCGCCGCAAGGCGACCGTGAGCTCGACCCTTGGCCGGCATGCCAACGACTTCATGGTCTCGTTCTACGTGCAGACGCCGGGCGGCTTCGACATCGAGTACGGGACCGACGGCCGTCTGGTCGACGACGCTACGTGGGTGAGCAGGGAGAGCACGGCCGTCAGCCTCTGGGGGCACGTGTTCAGCCCGGGTAACACGCAATGAATCCGGCGGCCGTTACAGTCGCGAATATGCACGCACCTGACGGCGGGGCACCCACCCAGACGTACGAGCCGGATCCTCAGCGCTTTCGCCGGGTGCTCGGGCACTTCGCCAGCGGCGTCACGGTGATCACCGGCCTCGATGACGGTATGCCGGTCGGATTTGCCTGCCAGGCCTTCGCGGCGCTGTCGCTAGCGCCGCCGCTCGTGCTGTGCTGCCCGGGTAAGTCGTCGACGACCTGGCCGCGGATCGCCGCGTCTGGTCGGTTCTGCGCGAACATCCTGGCCGCCGACCAGCGCGAACTCGCCCGGCGGTTCGGCGTCAGCGGCCCCGACAAGTTTGCGGGCGTCTCCTGGACGCCAGGCCCAAATGGTGCGCCGCTGCTGCCCGGGGTCTTGACCTGGGCCGCCTGCTCCGTCGAGACCGTTCACGGTGCGGGCGACCACTTTGTGGTGATCGCGCGGGTGACCGACCTCGGCGACAGTATTGCCGGGGAGCCGCTGCTGTTCTATCGCGGCCGGTTCACGCTGTCCGCGCAGACCGGTGAGGACACTCCGCCCGAGGTCGTCGACACGCTGCTTTCCTGGCCGCGGTTCGCCGACTGGATGTGACCGCGCCTCGGGTTACGCTGTCGGTCCGTCGGCGGGCTCGCGGCTGACGATCTCGGCCCGCCGTGCGCTGGTGCGGAACGTCACGCACGTTCGGTCGCTGCGGAACAGATCGTAGGACAGCTCGAACGCCCGGCCGGCCGCGGTCGAGGAGGTCCGGGTTATGGCGAGCAGCGGCGCGCCCGGGCCGACGCCAAGCAGCGCCGACTCATCCGCCGCGGCTTCGGCCACTTCCAGGTGCTCCACGACCTCGTCGGGCCGGATGCCGTAACTCCGCTCGAGCAGGTCATAGAGTGAGCCGCCCAGCGGCCGATCAAGCAAGCCGGGAACGAGGTCGGCGGGGAATCTGGCCCGTTCCAGCGACAGCGGCGTCCCATCGGCGAGCCGGATCCGTACGATCTCCACGACGAGGCTGCCGACCGGAATAGACAAGTGCCCGGCAGTGGCCTCGTCGGCTCCCGTCATGGTCGCCGACAGCACTTGCGTGCCGGCTACGAAACCCTGCCTGCGCAGATACTCGGGCAGGCCGACGATCACCGACAGGTCGCGATCCACTTTCCCGTGCGCGACGAACGTTCCGCCGGCCCGGCCTGGGACGCGCCTGATGATGCCGCTCTCGGCCAGCACAGCGAGCACCTGCCGCAGGGTCGAGCGACTCACCGACAGCCGGAGCGCCAGTTCTCGCTCTGTGCCAAGGCGGTCACCCGGTCGCAGCGCTTCGGTCGAGATCAGATCCATGAGGCGGTGCCGCGCCTCCTCGACCAGTCGCCCATCTGAAACGGGCGCCGGGAGGGCAGCCTCGCGTGCGGCTACGGTGGCGGCACTAGCGCGGTCGGCATTCAACCCATCGCCTCCAGCGACTCGGGGACTGTCTGGCCGCCATCGATTACCAGCGTCTGCCCAGTGATGTAGGCGGCTTCATCCGAAGCCAGGAAAAGCACCGCGTTCGCGATGTCTTCGATGCTGCCGAGGCGGCGCAGCGGAATCGATGCCTCCATCGTGCGCAGGTAGTCATCCCCTAGGTCACCCAGGCCTTCAGTCATGATATTGCCGGGCATCACCGCGTTAACCGTGACCTGCGCCCGCGCCAGCTCTAGCGCCGCTGATCGAACGAACCCCAGCTGGCCGGCCTTGCTGGCGCCATAGTGCGACCAGCCGGTGTAGCCCGTGATCGGGCCGGTGATCGACGACGTCACGATGACCCGGCCGTGATCGGATTCCTGCAGGGCGGGTAGCGCCGCCTGGACGGCGTAGATCGTGCCCTTGAGGTTGGTCCCGAGCACGTCATCGAGCTGCGCCGGCGTCATCTCGCGTAGCGGAGCCGCCGGGAAGATGCCCGCATTGCAGCACAGCACGTCGAGGCCGCCGCCGCGCTGCACCGCCGCGGCCACGACGCGCGCGCAGCTATCGGGGTCGGCTACGTCACCGTGCACGTACGACACGGCGCCGCCGCCCGCCGCGGCGGCCGAGGCGAGCTCAGCCGCCGCCTGCTTACCCGCCTGCTCGTCCCGCCCGGTAATCACTACGCTCGTGCCCTCCGCAGCGAACGCTGCCGCGATGCCCTTGCCGATCCCTTTGGTGCCGCCGGTCACCAGAACTGAGCGGCCGCGCAGTGGTGTGAACATGTCGTCAACTCCTGCCGTACTCATCGATTGCGCATCCCAGCGTCAGCCGCGCTGCTGTACGAGGTACTGCTCGGCTAGCTCGCAGGCGCCGGCCGTGAAGTCAGCGCCTAGCTCCTGTGCCGCGTCGGCAAACTTGTGCGAGCCGACCCACGCAACGAGCTGGAGGCGGCGCAGCAAAACAAAGGTGGGAATCTCGTCGGCGTCAGGCGCTGCCAAGCTGCGCACGCGCCGGTAGCCCGTGAGCCAGGCGTCGCACAGCTCAGGCACTTGCGGGTCATGCTCGATGAAGCTCAGCGCGGATCCGATGTCGAACATGAACCAGCCGAAGCCGCAGTCGTCGAAGTCGATGACCTGGATGTCGTGCCCGTGCACGAGCAGGTTGGCCAGCCGCATGTCGGCGTGGATGAGGCCGAAGCGGTCCGCGCCGGTGCCGAAGCGACGCAGGCGCTCACGCATCATGCTAGCGGCCCGGCTCAGCACGTCCTGCTCCGCCGGGCCGACGCCGATGCCATCCTGCCAGCGCCCCCAGCGTCCGCCCGCTCCGACGCAGGCGTCGAAGTCCCAGGAGAAACGCACAAATCTGGGCGGGCGACGCCAGCTGCGTACGTGCCTGTGCATCCGGGCGCAGATGTCCCCTAGCCGCTCGAACTGGGCGGGCAGCTGGTCCGGCTGCGGTTCAGCGCCTGGCAAGAACTCGAATAGCACCGTCTGCCGGGTGACGCCATCGAGCACGACGTCGACGACCTCCCGACCATCGAGCGCCGGGTAGACCGCCGGCGTGCGCAACCCCTCGTCCCGCCGCAACGCGGTGAGCCAGGCAAGCTCGGACTGCACGGCGCCTGGTTCGTGATAGCCGGTGCGATGAACTCGGAGCACTGCCACTCGGCCCTCAGCCGCGTCGTCGACCCGGTACGTGGCGTTCTCGGACAAGCTCAGGAGTGACAGGCGCGCCTGTGGCGAGAATCCGTACAAGGCGAGCGCGGCGCTGGCGAACGGGTCGTAGCCGCGCAGGATCTCCGCCGGCGTCGGGTAGCGCCGGCCTGCGTCCGTGGTCGCGATGGCTGGCTGATCCGGCGTCATGCGTCGCGTCCCTCGATCCCGGCCAGCAGCGTAGCGATCGCCTCCCCGGCCCGATCCACTGTCGCGGTCTCACCGGCGATGTAGATGCGCCCGGATGCGCCGATCATCGTGACGTCCACGAGCGTGTTGGCGGGCTCGACGTCCTCGGCGTGATTGGCCGCGACGGCGGCGAACAGGGCCGGCGCCATCTCGCACACGAGTAGCGACTGACCTGGCAAGAGCATCGACGCCTGCCGTGAGCGGTTGATGATCACCGCCTGCTGGTCGGTGACGTCCTCGATCACATCGCTGTACAGCAAGCGCGGGCGAAGCTGATCGGCAGCTGAACACTCAAGCCCAGCCAGGATGGCCGCGCCGGCCCGGGCGACAGCTTCCCCGTTCCCGGCATGGATCTCCAGCACACCGAACTGCCGCTCGACGAACAGGATGCCCGGCTCGACGGCTGGCTCGGCCCGCAGCGCCAGGTCAGTGACTCGCTCGATGGCCAGACCGGGCGCCACCTCGACGATGAGCGCGCTGTCGCCCTCAGCCGCCGGGTAACCGCGCGCCCTCGTCGGCGTGCCAAGATAGGCCGCGAACTGCCGCTGCAGCCTGTCTATGGGCAGGTAGACGCGCAGTTCAGTCCGGGTGCGGACTGCTGTCACTCCGAGACCACGAAGTGCTTGCTGAGCTCCCCGTGGGGACGGGGGATAACGTGCACCGACACAAGCTCGCCGACCGCGGACGCGGTTTCGGCGCCTGCCTCGGTCGCCGCCTTGACGGCGCCCACGTCGCCGTTGATGATGACGGCCACCAGTCCGTCGCCGACCTCCTGGCGACCGACGATGACCACGTTTGCCGCCTTCACCATCGCATCGGCGGCGGCCAGCGCCGCCACGTAACCCTTGGTCTCGATCATCCCAAGCGCGTTCTGTGCCATCTGCGTGTTTCCTTTCGTGTTCGATCTAGGCGCCATAGCTACTGCCGCGTCGCCCTGCTGGCTTTGCCGGCTGGTCTTGGTTGCGGCTCGTCGATCGACCCGATGATCAGCGCGTCGACCGGCGGGCGGCCGGGCAGCCAGCCGGCCGCGACGGACCCCTGCACGACGAGCACCCGCTCACCCTGGCCGCTCCCCAGGACGTCGAAGGCGACCAGCCGATCGTGCGAACCCGCGACCTCGACCTCCAGGAACGCGCCGCTCGGCAGCCCGTCGATCCGCTTGGTTGACCAGACATTCCCCACCACAACTGCTTGCAGCATCACCGCTCCTTCTCGATCGGGACGCCGAGGGCCAGCGCGCGGTCGCGCGCCAGCGGAGTGAGCACGGCGCGTGGTCCGAGCACAATGCGCTGGCCTGCCTTCGAGGCGGATTGCACCGCGCGTTCGGTTACCGCACCGCGCTCGATCCTGTAGTCGTTGGTCTGCACCGCGCCATGTGTCCGCCCGGCGAGAGTGAACGTGAGCCGTCCAGCCAGCAGGTCGCGACGACGCGCCGGGTTGTCCGCCAGCCGCAGAATGTCCAGCGCGAACTGACGCAGGTCTGCATCGGTCTCTAGCCGCACCGGCCGCGGCGACACTTGCCCAGCTGCCGGCGGCCGGCGGCCGGCGTCCGGCGAATCAGCAGACGGCTGAGTTGAGGGGCGCGCCTGCACGGTGTCCCCCCGCTCACCGGCCGGGACGCCCGACGGCGGCGCGGCGGGCGCACCCGTCGGCGACGTTCCGGGCCCGCCGTTGGCCGCCGCCGGTGGCTCAGCGCGACGCCCGTTGGTTGCCGGCAGGATGTCGCGTAGTACGTCACGGATCAGCGCACGGAGTTCGTCCGCCGAGAGGCCGTCGAAGGGAGCCGTCATCGCGGTACCCCTAGGCGCCCGGTGACGGCGTCCGCAGCCTGCCGCACGTCGTCTTCCCGGCCGGAAAGGTACACGCGGCCGGTCGCGCCGATCATGCGATAGTCAACGATCTTGATCTGAGCTGCCTTCTCCGCCTCGTTGGCAGCCAGGATCGCGTAGGAGGCGGGCTGCAGCTCGAAGACGAACAAGGACTCGCCGGGGAGCACCATCGAGCCAAGCTTGTTGCGATTGACGAGGAACGCGTGCTGCGCGTCGACTCTGGTGATGATGCGCGCAGCCAGCACCTCAGGTGGCGTCGCATCGGCCGCGGTTACGCCGAGCCCGGCGAGGACCGCGCTGGCTGCGGCGCGAACCGCGTCAGTGGTGCCATGCATCTCCAGATAGCCGTACTGGCGTTCTACAACCAGGATTCCGGCCTGCACATCGGCCTCCTTGACGGCAACGTCCGTCAGCGGCTCGATGTCTAGGCCTGGCGCGACCTCGATCACTTGCGCGGCGTGGCCGGCCCGCGGCAGCCGCCCGCGTATCCACGAGCCGAGGTAGCACATGGTCTGCGGCTGGAGCTGATCGAGGAATATGAAGGATCGCAGCTCACCCATCGTCATCGGCCGATCAGCTGCGCGAGTTCTTCGATGATGAGGGCCCGCAGTTGCTCGCGGATGCCCGCGGTCCCGGCCTCGTTCGCTGCCCCATCCCCGTCCATAACCTCGGCGTACGTGCCGTCGCTAGGCGCGTCGGAGGCGTCGATGGCGCCGCTGCCCGTTCCGTTAGTGTCCAGCCCAGTGCCGCGCACCGGTGTGCCCGGCCGGTCGAGCCGCGGATCGTCCAGGTTGGAGGCACGGGGATAGCCGGGTACAGCGCCGACCGGCCGACGCCAGACCGCGACGTCGGCAAAGTCACCGAAAGGCACTGTCGGCGCGGCGTTATAGGCGACGCGGATCCAGTTGACGAGGTGCCGCGGCTCCAGGTTCTCGCCGATCGAGCTGCGCCCGACGAATCCGGTGCCGAGCGTCATCGACGGCGCGAGGTTGGTGCTCAGGCCCGCGCTGCCCGTGCTGTTGCCGACGTTGACCGCCACCCGCAAGACGGGGACCCTGGCGGCGTACCGCATGATCACCTGCTCGTCGGTGCTGTGGATGGCCGCCGAGTGCCCAGCTCCGCCGAGCCTGACCACTGCGCGGGCCGCTTCGATCCCCCGCTGCGGCGTCTCAGCCTTCACTACCGCCAGGACCGGGCAGAGCTTCTCGCGCGCGAACGGTTCCTCGGCGACAACCATGTCGATCGGCGCGAGCAGCACGCGGGTTCGAGGCGGCACGCGCAGCCCAGCCTGATTGGCGATCCACGCTGCGTCCCGGCCGATTGCCTCCCCGTTGAGCCGCCCGTCCGGGAAGAGGTAGGCGCGCAGCCTGTCCCGGGCCGCGTCGTCCAGCAGCACAGCTTGCTGCTGGCGAAGTTCGCGCATCAGCTTGTCCGCCGCGCTCTCAACGGCGATGAGCACGGACTCGTTGGTGCATAGGACGGAGTTGTCGAATGCCTTGCTCTCAGCGATGTACCGGGCCGCGGCGACCAGGTCAGCACTCGCATCGACGAGCACCGGGACGTTGCCAGGGCCGACGCCAAGCGCCGGGTTGCCTGACTCATGCGCGGCTCGGACCACAGCGCTGCCGCCAGTTGCTACGATCACGCTGGTTGCCGAATCCGACATGAGCGCCGCGATGAGCGGCACTGTCGGTTCGGCGATGACCTGGATGACGCCATCCGGCGCACCAGCTGCCGTTGCGGCGTCGGCGAGCACACCGGCCGCGTCGGCGCAGCACTCGCGGGCCATTGGATGCGGGCTGATCACGATCGCGTTCCTCGTCAGCAGCGCGAGGATCACCTTGAAGTAGACGCTGCACACCGGGTTGGTCGACGGCGTAAGGGCCAGGACGACGCCCGCGGGCCTGGGCAACGACAAGATCTTGCCGTCCGGATCGATGCGGGGACTAACCAGGTCCTCATCGCGGTACCGCTCGAGGATGCCTGCCGAGCAGGCCTCGTTCTTGATGACCTTGTGCTCCACCACGCCGAACCCGGTCTCGCGGACCGCCCACTCGGCGTAGTGACGTGCCTGCGCATGGGCGACCGCCGCGACCTCCTCGGCGATGCGCAGCACCGACACGCGGTCGTAGCTGGCGAACTGGCTCGCCGCCCAGTGGGCGCGCTGGAGCGCCTGCCGGGCCTGGTAGATGGCGGCGGTGGTCACGCGCGGTCCCTGGCGAGTACCCGGCCGGCGCGTCCGCCGTGTGCCTGCGCTGCGGCGCGGCCGATGCCATGCTCGGTTCGCTCGAGGAGCTCCTCGCAAAGTTCTGGCGTCATCAGCAGGCCCGGCTTGTACTGAAGCACCGCCGGGTCCAGCGTGGAGAAGATGGCCCACACGCCGCACCGGTAGAGCTCGCGCATGACGAACTTCGCGCCTTCAGGATGGGCGAACTCCAGGCCCATGACCACGCCGTTCTGCCGGATGCCGACAAACCAGTTCGGATAGCGCGCCTGGATTTCGCGCAGCCCGGTGCCAACCAGGTCGGCGATGTAATGGACCATGGAGCGGGTTTGCGGGCGGCTGCAGATCTCGAGCGTCTTCAGGGCGGCCACGCAGCCGAGCTCCGCGCCGCCGAAGCTGGAGATGTGGGCGAAGCCATCCTCGGTCAGCCAGCCCGCACACTGCTCGGACACCATGACGGCGGCGATCGGGTACATGCCGCCAGACAGCCCCTTGCCGGTGACGAGGATGTCGGGCGTTATGCCGTGCTTCGTGATGGCCCACATCTCGCCTGTGCGCATGAGGCCCGTCTGCACCTCGTCGGCGATGTACATCGCGCCGTGCTGCTGGCAGAGCCGCTTGACCGCTTCCAGGTAGCCCCGCGCAGGCAGCGGGAATCCGTACGTGGCCGGGATCGTCTCCATGATGACGGCCGCCACGTCGCCAGGCTCGAGCGCCGCGGCCATCGCATCGATGTCGTTGAACGGCACGTGGACGAACTCGTCCGGCCGGTCCGACAAGAACAGCTTGGCGAACCGGTCGTCTCCGGTCGCCACCGCGAGCCCGGTGTGGCCGTGGTACGCCTTGATGATCGACACGATCTTCCGGCGCTTCGTCGCGTGCCGGGCGGTCTTGATCGCGATATCGATGGCCTCGCCACCGCCGCTGCCATAGACAACCTTGGTCAGGCCCGCGGGCGCGGTCTTGATCAGGGCCTCGGCCAGTGCCGCGCGCGCGCTGGACGGGAAGTGGTGGTTCCCGATGTCAAAGGAGCGCATGCCGGTGGTGATGGCCTCAACCAGCTCCGGATTGCGGTGGCCGAGGTTATATGTGCCGCCATTCAGGTGCACGTCGATGAGCCGCAGGCCTGACATATCCCAGATGAAATAGCTCTCGCGGCGGTCAATGACGAGGTCGACGCCAGATTCGGACCAGAAATCGGTCTTCCCCGGGTTCCAGAACTCGCGCGACTTGTCCAGCACTTCATCCTTGGACCCGACGGTAAAGACGTCGTAGTCGTGCATCGACCTGCCCTCGTGTCAAGAGCGGCTGCCGCGGACGGCCGCACGTCTGTGCCGGTCACCATGTGCCGTTCGCGGGCCATAGCAGACCAAATCATGTATCGGTCTGACCTAACAGTCAAGAGCCGTTCTTCGACCAATGACGCCCGACCAAAACTCTTGTCGCCAGAGAATCGGTATGTTACGGTCGGGTCCCGCGGATGCCGTTACGCGTTGGTGGCCGGCGACGGCGCCGGATCCGCTGGCGAGCGCGCCTCCGCTCGCGCACGTCACCGGTCGGTGACACGCCAAGGAGGGGACGTGGCAGTCGTCTCGGTACGTTCACCGATACCAGCCTCCGCTTGCACGACCGCCTTCGGTCATGCCGATTCCTCCGACCGACCGGCCGTCCGCTACTGGTCGCGCCGCGTCCCGAGCAACCGGATCGCGCCTTCGCCGGTCCGCCCTACCCGCTTCCCGGCGCCTGCCATCGGCACGACGCCGGGCCGGCCCTGACAGGAGGCTGGCTGCATGTCGGATACCAGAGAACAAGCAGGATCTGGCGACGCCGGCGCGGTGTCGACCGGACTCGCCGAGAGCCTCGACGTCTCCCAGCGCACCGACGTACCGAAGCTGCGAAAGAACGCCGTCGGCCTGCTCGGCGTGCTGTTCCTCACCGTGACCGGCTCGGCGCCGATCTCGGCCATGCTGTTCAACACGCCGATCGTCGTCGGCTACGGCAACGGCAAGGGCGCTCCGGCCGCGTTCTTGTTCGCGACCATCGTGCTGGTGGTGTTCTCGGTTGGCTACGTGGCCATGGCCAGGAAGAAGACAACGGCCGGCGGCTTCTACTCCTACATCAGCCATGGTCTCGGCCGGGAGATCGGCATCGGTACCGGCTATGGCGCAGTGCTCGCGTACTCGGTCTTCGAGGCGTCGCTGTGCGGTGGCTTCGCCTACTTCCTGAATCTGAAGCTCGCCGTCTACAACGTGCACATCAGCTGGCCCTGGCTCGCCCTCGCCATGGTCGTGATCATCTCCATCCTGGCGTACTTCGACATTCGGCTTTCCAGCATCATCCTGGGCATCGGGCTGATCAGCGAGATCATCGTGCTGCTGATATTCGACGTGGCCATGTTCGCCCACGGCCACATCCCGTGGTCGGCGATCAATCCCGTCAATGCGTTCAAGGCGCTCCCAGCCTCGCCGGGTATCGTCGGCGGCGCGATCGGCGTCGGCCTCTTCTTCGCCTTCTGGTCGTGGGTCGGCTTCGAGATGGCGCCCAACTACGGGGAAGAGTCGAAGGACCCGAAGCGGAACGTGCCCAGGGCGCTGTACATCTCGGTGACCGGGCTCGGCATCTTCTATATCGTGACCAGCTGGGCACCGTTCGCTGGGTACTCCAGCGTGAGCGCGGCCGCCAAGGTGGCAACGCACAACGCCGCCATGTATTACATCGGCCCCGCGAATGCGATCGCCGGGCGCTGGGTCGGCTCGCTGCTGAGCTTCCTGATCATCACCGGCTCGTTCGCGTGCGGGATGGCCTTCCACAACACCACGGCGCGGTATGCCTACTCGCTCGGCCGCGAGGGCCTGCTGCCGAGACAGCTCGGCAAGACGCACCGACGGTGGCACAGCCCGCACATCGCGTCGATCACCCAGTCGGTCATCGCCGCCCTGATCGTGATCGGTTTCGCCCTGTTCACCGGTAGCAACGACCCGGCCAGTCAGGCCTATCTGCAGCTGTACGGGCTGATGGCCGTCATGGGAGTGATCGTCATCCTGTCGGTGCAGGCGCTGGTATCCATCAGCATCGTGCTCTACTTCCGGCGGCACCATGAGGCTGAAGTGCACTGGTGGAAGACCGTGATCGCCCCGGCGCTGGCCTTCGTCTCCCAGGGTTTCGTGGTCTACCTGCTCTTCGACAACATCAGCTTCCTCGGCTCAGGTTACGGCTACGCCAAGTGGCTCGGCCCCATCGACCTGGTCGTTGTCGTGGCCGGTATCGGCTTCGCGCTCTGGCTGAAGAGCCGGAATCCAAAGAAGTTCGAATCGGCCGGCCGCCTCATCAACGAGGGGTTGTGAGGCCGAGCTCGCAGACGTAAGCAGCGGCCGCCGCCGGCTTGTCTGGCCGAAGCCGGCGGTGGCTGGCCGACCCGAGGGACTACTGGAATGGGTTACCTGATCGGGGCGGACATCGGGTCCCAGAGCATCAAGGTCGTGCTACTCGATCCGGACGGGACGACGGTGGCAACCGCCGGGCGGCCCTGCCAGATGCGACACCCGGCCGCAGGATGGGCCGAGCAGGACCCGGCGTTGTGGCGAGCGGGTCTCGCCGCGGCGGTGCGCGACGTCGTCACCACTGCTGGCATTCGCCCCGCCGAAGTGACCCACATGGGACTCGCCAGCCAGGTGGACGGCGTCGTGCCGGTGAACGCGGCTCTCGAACCGCTCGCCCCGGGGATCATCTGGCTCGACCGGCGGGCGACCGCAGAGGCTGCCGCGCTGGCCGCCAAGCTCGGTAGCGATCACATATTTGCCTGCACCGGCCTCAACGCGGACGCCTCGCACATCGCCCCGAAGCTGATGTGGCTGCGCACACACGAGCCCGACATCTTCCGGGCAGCCGTCTCATTCCCGCCAGTCGGCGGGTACCTACTCGGCTGGCTGACCGGTGTCGTCGCCCAGGATCACGCTAACGCGTCGTCGACGCTGCTCTACGACGTGCAGACGGAGACCTGGGATCCGGCGATGCTCGCCGCGACCGACATCGACCCGGCCATGCTGGCCGAGATCCGTCCCGCGACTGAGGTGGCGGGCACGCTGAGGCCGGCGGCGGCGGACGCCCTCGGCTTGCCGGCGGACTGCGCCGTCGTCGTCGGCACCGGCGACGAGCACGGCGCCTGCATCGGCGCCGGCGCGATCGAGCCTGGGCTCGTCGCCGACGTCACCGGTACGGCCGAGCCGGTCGCGACGACAGCGGCAGCCGCCGTCTTCGATCCCGAGCGAGTTGTCGAGACGCACGCACACGCCATCACGGGCTTGCTTCTGATCGAGAATCCGGGCTTTGTCTCCGGCGGCTGCACGCTGTGGTGCGCCGAGTCAGTGCTTGGCATCAGCCAGGCCGAGTTGTTCGTCGCGGCGGCGCAGGCTCCGGCCGGAGCCGACGGCGTTATCTTCGTTCCCGCCCTGTCCGGCGCAACGGCGCCGCGCTGGAACGACCGGATGCGAGGCGTCTTCGCTGGGCTCGCGATGAACCACAACGGCAGGCACATTGCCCGCGCGGTCGTCGAGGGCTGCACCTTCGCGCTGCAGGACGTCCTGGGCCGGCTCGACGCGCTCGGCCTGGCTGGCCGCGAGATCCGTGTCGTCGGCGGCGGCGCCCGCAGCGAACTGTGGCTGCAGATCAAAGCCGACGTCACCGGGCGGCCAGTCCGGCCGGTTCTCACAGCAGAACCGACGGCTACCGGCGCGGCGGTGCTGGCAGGGCTGGCGGCGGGCACTTTCGCCGACCCCGCCGACGCGGTCGCCCGCACCGTCACGACCTCGGCTCGCAGCTATGAGCCGGACCAGCGGACCGCGGCGGTCTACGCCGAGAGATATGCGCAGTACCGGGCCCTCTTCGACGGCACGGAGAGGGCGCTGGCGTGAGTGCGGAGCGAGTTGATCTCGATGCGCTCCGGGCGCACCTGGCGGCTGCCCCAGATGCGCAGCGGATGCATCCGCTCGATCTGGGGCTGCTGGCCGACACGCATGGAGCAGTCGGCGGGCTTTCCGAGCTCGTCGCGGATCTGTGCCCGCCAGGCTCGCCTGTTGTCGTACTCGCCGCGGCGACGGACATCCAGGTGCAACGGCGCCAGCTGCGGGACGTGGTAGAAGACGCGCTCGGTCCGCGATTCAAGGTTCGCTGGTGCGTCATTGGCCCGGCCGATGGCCGCGTGCACGCCGACGAAGCGACGGTCGCGGCAGCGGCAGCCGCGGCCAGCGGTGCGGCGTGCCTAGTCACTGTCGGGTCGGGAACAATCACCGACATTGGCAAGGCCGCGGCAGAGGCCCCTGCCCGGCTGGTCTGCGTGCAGACAGCGACGAGCGTAAACGGGTACGCCGACCCGTTTTCGGTCCTGCTGCGGCACGGGGTCAAGCGAACGACGCGCACGCGGTGGCCGGACGCGCTGGTCATCGACCCAGACGTGCTGATCTCCGCGCCGGCCGGCCTGAACCGGGCGGGCCTCGGCGACGAGCTGGCCATGTTCACCGCTACCGCCGACTGGTACCTGGCCGCTGCCCTCGGTGGCGCGCGCGCCACCGACACGCCGGCCCGCGCAGGTGACGACCCAGCCTGGCACCCCACCGTCGCGTGGCTCACCCGCTCACGGGGCGACGAGCTGGCCATCCTC
>DATIOU010000206.1:0-20111 GCA_035472835.1 Streptosporangiaceae bacterium
GAACGACACGTACACCGTGTCGAACGGCGCCGCGATCTTGGCAGGCGGTCGTTCGTACCCGGCCGCCGACTCCCACAGCCGCGCACCATCCAGGTGAGCCGCCGCGCCGCGTTCCCCAGCCCAGGCCACGTGCGCGATCAGGTCATCGAATGCAGGCTGCTGGCCGCCGATGTCTCGCTGCGGCAACTCGATCAACAAAGCGGCCGGATCCTCGTGGATCGCAGTCAGGTCCTCGAGCGTTATCAGCCTGTCTGGGTTACCGGCCGGACGCCCGATGAGGCCGTGTAGGCGCTGGTAGCCCTGCTCCTCGTGCTGCTCCAGGTGACACATCGGGTGGAAGACCACGGTGCGGCGACCGCGCGCGTCGGCGTGTACCCGGAGCACAGCCTGCTGAGCCATCGTGCCGGATGGCAGGAACACAGTCGCGGGCTTGTCAAGCAGCCTGCAGATCTCGGCCTCCAGGTCCGCTACCACGCCGCCCTCGCCGTAGGTGTCTAGCGCAGTGTCGGCCGGGATTGTCGCGAGCATCGAGGCAGCCGTCTGCTTGCCGTGCCCGCGAAAGGACCGGGTGCACTGGTCCTGCAGCGCCACGAGGTCGTGCTGCTCGGCCATGTTCTCGCCTCACCTCGCCTCATTGCTTAGTTCCTAAAGGTAGACAAACTATCTCCCAAGACCGCGCTTGCCCAATCAGTGACCACCTTGGGCCGCGGTGCACGGGGCCTAAGGCGCACCTAGCTGCTGCCGGGCGCCGTCACGAAGTCGATGAGTTCTTCGACCCGACCGAGGAACGCAGGCTCGAGGTCCGCGTACGAGCGCACCCGGCCTAGGATGCGCCGCCAGGCAGCGGCTGTATCAGGCGGCCAGCCGATCGCCGCAAGCACGCCTTCCTTCCAGGGGACCCCGCGCGGCACGTCCGGCCAGCGCTTGATGCCGACGACGCCGGGCTTCACCGCGGCCCAGACGTCGACGTACGGATGGCCAACAATGCGGACGTCATCCGATGTCACCTGGGCCGCGATCCGGCTCTCCTTCGACCCTTCGACGAGATGATCGACCAGCACGCCAAGTCGGCGGCCACCGCCCGCGGTGAACTCGGCCGCGATGGCCGGCAGGTCGTCAACGCCGTTCAGGAACTCCACGACGACGCCGACGTCGCGCAGGTCGTCGCCCCACACCTTCTCCACGAGCTCGGCGTCCTGCTTGCCCTCGACGTAGATCCGGCTAGCTCGCGCGACCTTGGCGCGCCCGGCCGGCGCTGCGATCGAGCCCGATGCAGTCCGCATCGGACCGCCTCCGCGATCTGGCACCGGCCGCACGAGCATGATCCGCCGGCCTTCCAGCAGGAAGGTGCCCGACAGTGGGAACACCCTGCGGTTGCCGCGCCGGTCTTCCAGTGTCACCGCGTCTTTCTCGCAGCCGACCACAGCGCCGCAGAAGTCCCCGGCGCCGTCCTCGACGACGAGGCCAGGCTCCGCCGCGACGCTGGGCAGCGGAGCAGGCTTGCGTGACGGCGGCGCTAGAACGTCGTCGTTGTACTGCCTGCTGCGCACGCGCTAGCCTCCCGGGCCGACTGTGGTGATTTGTCCGGTCAAGTATCGGCTAATTCGGCGGACCACCTCTGCAGGCGCGCCGCCAGCGATTGGGCGCGAGGTTGGACCTGCTGCCCCTAGTAGTGAGGCGCCAACTCCAAACCGGCGCTCCATGCGACCGCGTGCGATCAACGGCCGAGGGCAGTGTCCAGCATCGCCGCCCACTGGGCGATGATGCGCTCGCGGCGGCGCGAGTCGTCCGCGAGCGTGTCCGCTAGGCCGAGGCCGCGGGCGAGGTCCAGCGTTGCCTGGACGGCCTCGTGCACGCCGGGCCGGGATTCGTTGACGCCCAGCAAGCCGATGGCTGCCTTGTGCGCTTCCCGGCCGAGGCGGGCCTCCAGCGGCAGGACGAGGTCGCGCAGCTCGGCGCTGGTCGCGGCGGCCGCCCAAACCTGGAGCGCGGCCCGGAACAGCGGTCCGGTATACAACCCGATGAGGAGCCTGACGACATCCCTGGTGCGATGCTCCCCGCCGTCCGGCAACCGTGACGCTTCACGCAGGATCTCCGCGAGGCGCACCTCGGCCATGTGGTCGAGTGCGGCGGTGAACAGGTCCTCCCGCGTCGGGAAGTAGTGCTGCGTCGCGCCGCGCGACACGCCGGCCCGCGCGGCGACCACCGATACCGTCGCGCCGCTCCAGCCGAGCTCGGCCAGGCAACTGATGGCGGACTCCAGCAGCCGCGACCGCGTGGCCCAGCCCCGGTCTTGCTGTGGCGCACGCCCGGCACTGCCGGACAGGCCGACGGCGGCGGACGCTAGCGACCCCGTTCCCATGGAATTATCCGGTAGCCCACGACGGCCTGCGCTTTTCCAGGAACGCGGCCATGCCCTCCGCCGCCTCCGGCGTGCCGAACAACCGGGCCGAAAGGTCCGCCATGGCCTCGGCCTTCGCATCGAAGCCGTCGAGCAGCGCGGCCGTGAGCAGCGGCTTAGTCTCGCGGAGGCCCTGGGGCGACGCTGCGCGCAGCGCGTCGAGCACCGCCATCGTGTCGGTGTCGATGTCGTCGACAGCGGCGGTGATCAGTCCGATGCGCGCGGCCGTCGGGGCGTCGAACGTCTCGCCGGTCAGGTAGTACCGGCTGGCCGCCCGCGGATCCATTCGGGGCAGCGTCGTCAGCGAGATCATCGCGGCCGCGAGGCCGAGTCGGACCTCGGTGAACGCGAACGTCGAGGCCGGGCCGGCAAGCACGATGTCGCACGCGCCGACGAGGCCGAGGCCGCCAGCACGAACGTGGCCGTCGATGCTGGCGACGACCGGCTTCGGCAGCGTGACGATGTGCTTCAGCAGGGCGAGCACGCGCTCGGTGCCCGCCTTCATGCCGCCCTGGCGTGCCTCGCTGAGGTCCGCGCCCGCGCAGAACGTCGACCCAGTGTGGGTGAGCTCGACGGCGCGCACCGTGTGGTCGGCACTCGCGTCGGCCAGCGCCTGGGTGAGCTGCTCGACGAGCGCTGCCGACAGCGCATTCCGGTTGCGCGGCGAGTCGAGCGCGACCCGGGCGATGCCGCCATCGGTTGAGTACTGCACGAGCGGATCGGCCATCGGCTGGCTCCTTCGCTTTAGTAGGACTTCGGCAGCCCGAGCGAGTGCTGGGCCACGAAGTTCAGGATCATCTCCCGGCTGACAGGCGCGATCCGGGTCGTCCGCACGTTCGCGAGCATGGCCGCGAGCCCGAACTCGGCCGTCATCGAGCTGCCGCCGAGTGACTGAATGGCCTGGTCCACGGTGCGGATGCTTGCTTCGGCTGCGGCGTACTTGGCCATGTTCGCGGCCTCGCCCGCGCCCATGTCGTCGCCGGCGTCGTAGAGCGTCGCCGCCTTCTGCATCATGAGCTTCGCCAGCTCCAGCTCGATCTTGACCTGGGCCAGCGGGTGCGCGAGGCCCTGGTGCGCGCCGATCGGCACGCTCCAGACCGTCCGCTCCTTGGCGTACGCGACGGCCTTGTCGAGCGCGTACCGGCCGCTCCCGACAGCCATAGCCGAAGCCATGATCCGCTCCGGGTTGAGCCCGGCGAACAGCTGCATAAGCGCCGCGCCTTCCTCGCCGATGATTGCAGTGGCGGGCAGCCGGACGTCGTCGAGGAAAAGCAGATACTGCTTCTCCGGCATCACGATGTCCATCTCGATCGGCTGGAACGTGAAGCCGGGCGTGCCGGTCGGCACGACGAAAAGCGCCGGCCGCAGCTTGCCGGTCTTCGCGTCGGCGGTGCGGCCGACGATGAGCACGGCCTCGGCCTCGTCGACACCCGAGATGTAGATCTTGCGGCCGTTGAGCACCCAGGTGTCGCCGTCCCTGGTCGCGACCGTCGTCAGCTTGTGCGAGTTCGAGCCGGCGTCGGGCTCGGTGATCCCGAACGCCATGATCGAGGATCCGCTGGCGATTTTCGGCAGCCAGTGCTGCTTCTGCTCGTCGGTGCCGAACCTCGCGATGATAGTGCCGCAGATCGCCGGCGACACCACCATCATCAGCAGGCCGCAGCCGGCCGCGGCGAGCTCCTCCAGCACGATCGCCAGCTCATACATGCCGGCGCCGCCGCCGCCGTACTCATCCGGCAGGTTCACGCCGATGAACCCGAGCTTGGCCGCCTCTTGCCATAGCTCGGTAAGCCGGCCGCCGCTGCGCGCCTGCTTCGTGAAGTACGCGTAGCCGTACTTGCTGGCCAGGTCGGCGACGGCCGCTCGCAGCGCCAGCTGCTCTTGCGTCTCGGTGAAGTTCACTGCTGCTCCTCCTCGTGCTCCTCAGGCTTGAGGACTGCGAGCACGCTGCCCACTTCGACCTGCTTGCCCGGCGCTACAGGCAACTCGGCGACGATCCCGGCCGCCGGAGCCGCTACCACATGCTCCATCTTCATGGCCTCGAGCCACAGCAGCGGCTGGCCCTTGGCAACCCATTCGCCGACGCTCACGCCAACGCGGGCCACCGTGCCGGGCATCGGCGCGAGTAGCGAGCCCTCTCCCGCCTGCGCCGCTGAATCAGTGAACCGCGGCACCGGCCGTAGCGCCACCGGACCGAGCGCCGAGTCGATGCAGACCAGGCCCGGATACGCCGCCACGTCGAATCTGTGCCGGATCCCGGCGACGGTCAGCTCGACGACGTTCGGCGCCATCGACTGGAGCGTCACGTCGTCGCATCCGTCGACGACAAGCCCGTTCCGCTCGATCCGGTAACCGACCTCGATCGGAGGCTCGTGCGCACTCGGCGTCGGTGTTCCGGCCCGCTCGTATCCCTTGTGCTGGAGCTGCGACGGGACGTTGCGCCAGCCGCTCGGGAGACCGCCGAGCACCCGCGCACTCGAGCTTCGCGCGGCGGCGTCGGCGAGCGCGGCCGCGAGGGCCGACAAGCGCACCGCGTCACCGGTGGCGAGCGGCGCCGCGAGTCCGCCGCCGGGAGCGACCAGCGGGTGCCGGTCGAAGAAGGCAGTGTCGGTGTCGCCCGCCAGGAACGCCGGATGCCGCAGCACGCGCACGAGCAGGTCGCGGTTCGTGGTCACACCGTGGATGCGCGTCCTGGCGAGCGTCGCGGACAACGCGGCCGCCGCCTGGTCGCGGTCCGGAGCCACGGAGATGATCTTCGCCAGCATCGGGTCGTAGAAGACGCCGATCTGACTGCCGCTTTCGACGCCAGAGTCGAGCCGGATCCCGGCCCCCGCCAGCCCTGGCCCGGCCGCGACCCCGAACTGCGCCGGCACCGCGAACTGCGCGGCCGTCCCCGGCAGCTCGAACCTGTGCAGAGTGCCGCTCTGCGGCTGCCAGCCCGCCGCCGGATCCTCCGCATACAGCCGCGCCTCGATCGCGTGCCCGCTGACGGGCGGCGCCCCCGACGTCGGCAGCGGACGGCCAGCCGCGATGTGCAGCTGCAGCGCGACCAGGTCCAGGCCGGTCGTGCACTCGGTGACCGGATGCTCGACCTGAAGCCTGGTGTTCATCTCGAGGAAGTAGAACCGGCCATCGGAGTCGGCGAGGAACTCGGCGGTGCCAGCGTTGCGGTAGCCGACCGCGGCGGCCGCCGCCCTAGCGGCGTCGAAGAGTTCGGCCCGCATGCCGGGCAGCCGCTGCACCAAAGGCGACGGCGCCTCTTCGATGATCTTCTGATGGCGGCGCTGGATCGAGCACTCGCGCTCGCCGACTGTCCAGATCTCGCCCTGGTCGTCGGCGAGGATCTGCACCTCGATGTGCCAGCCATCCTCGATATACGGCTCGCAGAACACAGTCGCGTCGGCGAACGCCGACGCCGCTTCCGACCTCGCCGCGGCCAGTTCGCCCGGCAGCTCGGCCAGCGTGCGGACGATGCGCATGCCACGACCGCCGCCGCCTGCAGACGCCTTGATCAGCACTGGCAGGTCGCTTTCGGTCAGGTCGTCCGGCGCGAGCTCGCGCAGTACCGGAACGCCGGCCGCCGCCATCAGCCGCTTCGCCTCGACCTTGCTGCCCATCGCATCGATGGCCGCGGGCGGCGGGCCGACCCAGGTCAGGCCCGCTTCGAGCACCGCCCGGGCGAATGCGGCGTTCTCCGACAGGAACCCGTAGCCGGGATGCACGGCGTCGGCACCGGCGCGCAGCCCAGCTTCGATCAGCAAATCTCCGCGCAGATACGTATCCGCTGCAGTCTCGCCGGGCAGGCGCACGGCCGCGTCGGCGTCCGCGACGTGCGGCGAACCGGCGTCCGCGTCCGAATAGACCGCGACCGTGGCGATACCCATGTCCCGGCACGTCCGGAATATCCGGCGCGCGATCTCACCGCGGTTGGCGGCCAATACCCGGCTCAGCATCGCCCTCACATCCGGAACACGCCGTAGCCGGTCGCGCCCCGCACCGGCGCGCCGTGAATGACCGACAGGGACAAGCCGAGCACCGTCCGCGTGTCACGCGGATCGATGATTCCGTCGTCGTAGATCCGGCCGGACAGGAACATCGGCAGCGACTCCGCCTCGATCTGCGCTTCCACCATCGCCTTCATTGCGGCGTCCGCGTCCTCGTCAAACGGCCGGCCAGCCGCCTGCGCCGCGGCTCTCGACACGATCGACAGGACGCCGGCGAGTTGAGCCGGGCCCATCACGGCCGACTTGGCGCTGGGCCACGCGAACAGGAAGCGCGGGTCGTAAGCGCGCCCGCACATGCCGTAGTGCCCGGCACCGTAAGACGCGCCCAGCAGGATCGAGATGTGCGGTACGGCTGAGTTGGACACCGCGTTGATCATCATGGCGCCGTGCTTGATAATGCCAGCCTGCTCGTACCGGCTGCCGACCATGTAGCCGGTCGTGTTGTGCAGGAATATCAGCGGCGTATCGACCTGGTTGGCGAGCTGGATGAACTGGGCGGCCTTCTGTGACTCAGCGCTGAACAGCACGCCCTGCGCATTCGCGAGGATGCCGACCGGGTAGCCGTGCACATTGGCCCAGCCGGTCACCAGGCTGGCGCCGTACGCGGGCTTGAACTCGTCGAAGTCCGAGCCGTCCACGACGCGGGCGATAACCTCGCGCGGATCGAACGGGATGCGCAGGTCGGCCGGAACGATGCCGATGAGCTGCTCCTCGTCGAACAACGGCGGCGCTGATGGCGCGACCGGCGCGGGCCCGTCCTTCCGCCAGTTGAGCCGAGCCACGATGCGACGGCCGATCCGGATCGCGTCCTGCTCATCGGCGGCGAGATAGTCGGCCAGGCCGGACGTCCGGGCGTGCATCTCGGCGCCGCCGAGCGACTCGTCGTCAGACTCCTCGCCCGTCGCCATCTTCACCAGCGGGGGCCCGCCCAGGAATACCTTGGACCGGTCGCGGATCATCACCACGTGATCAGACATGCCGGGCAGGTATGCGCCGCCCGCCGTGGAATTACCGAAGACGATCGCGATCGTAGGGATACCGGCAGCCGACAGCCGGGTCAGGTCGCGGAACGTCCGCCCGCCGGGGATGAAGATCTCCTTCTGGGTTGGCAGGTCGGCGCCGCCAGACTCGACGAGCGAGATGACCGGCAGCCGGTTGGCCAGCGCGATGTCGTGCGCCCGGAAGCTCTTGCGCACGGTCCACGGGTTGCTCGTCCCGCCGCGTACCGTCGGGTCGCTCGCCGAGATGAGGCACTCGGTGCCCTCAACCACCCCGATCCCGGTGACGACGCTCCCGCCCACCGCGAATTCCGTCCCCCATGCCGCAAGGGGCGACAATTCCAGGAACGGGGTGTCGGGATCCAGCAGTAGCTCGATTCGCTCGCGGACGAGCAGCTTGCCCCGGCTCCGATGGCGGTCGGTGTATTTCGGCCCGCCGCCAGCGATGGCCTTGGCCTGCTCGGCGCCGATCTCTTCGAGCTTTTCGAGCATGGCTTCCCGATTAGCCACGAAGTCGGCCGAGGTCTCCGCGAGTGCCGAGCGCAGCGCCGTCACCGCCGTCCATCCTCAAGCAGCCCGGCAGGCACGTCGACGTGGCGCGACCGCAGCCATTCCCCGAGCGCCTTGGCCTGGGGATCGAAGCGGGCCGCAGCAGCGACGCCCTCGCCGAGGAGGCCCTCGATGACGAAGTTGACGGCCCGCAAGTTCGGCAGCAGGTGCCTGCGCACCGGCAGGCCAGCCACCTCCGGCAGCAGCTCGCGCAGCCTGCCCACGGTGAGCGTGTCAACGAGCCACGAGAAGGCTGCCTCGCCGAGAACCCACACGCCGACGTTGGCGTCGCCGCCCTTGTCGCCGCTGCGCGCGCCGGCAACCAGGCCGAGCGGCACGCGGCGGGTAGGACCGCCACCTGTCCATGCCCTGGGACCCGGCGGCTCAGCACTGCCGACGGGTTCGGTGTAGCGTGCCTCGCTGGCCTGCACGGTCGAGCCGTCGGGCAGCACGGCAACGTGCCGGACCTGCGCCCGGTCAACGTAGGCGGCCGTGAAAACCCCGTAAGGCTGCGCGTCGCCCGGCGGCGCGGTCAGGTGGAATCCGGGATAGCTAGCCAACCCAAGCTCGACGGCGGCACCGGAGAACGCCCGCCCGATAGCTTTCGGGTCGCTGCCGCGTACGACACATCGGAGCGTGGCGCTCGCCTCTTCCTCGGCGCCGGCGTCGGCGTGATCGGTCCGGGCCAGGGTCCACACTGCGCCGGCGGGCAGGATCTCCGCGAGCTGCTCTCTGACCAGCTGCGCCTTGGCCTCGATCTGCAGGCCCGTCAGCACGAACTCCACCTGGTTGCGGTACCCGCCGAGGCTGTTCAGCGACACCTTGAGGGTTGGCGGCGGCGGGACGCCGATTACGTCCGCGATCCGCACCCGGTCCGGACCGTCAGGAAGCAGCCGGACGCTATCGAGCTGCAGCGTCACATCCGGCCCGGGGTACGACGGGCCGCCCACTTCATAGAGGAGCTGGGCGGTGACGGTCCCGATGGTGACGGCACCGCCGGTGTCCGGATGTTTGGTGATGACGCTGGACCCGTCGGCGTAAACCTCGGCGATGGGAAAGCCGGGGTGCCGCACATCAGGGATCTCGCCGAAGAACGCGTAATTGCCGCCGGTGGCCTGGGCACCGCACTCGATCACGTGCCCGGCTGCCACCGCGCCGGCTAGCGCGTCGAAGTCCTCGGTCGACCAGCCGAAGTGTGCCGCTGCGGGACCGACCACCAGTGAGGCGTCGGTGACCCGCCCGGTCACGACGACGTCCGCGCCGGCCTGCAGGCACGCCGCTATCCCCCAGCCGCCAAGGTAGGCGTTCGCGGCG
The DNA here is from genome assembly GCA_035472835.1 of Streptosporangiaceae bacterium. Taxonomy (GTDB): domain Bacteria; phylum Actinomycetota; class Actinomycetes; order Streptosporangiales; family Streptosporangiaceae; genus JAJYUU01. Next base: position 9,267 of record DATIOU010000206.1, read on the forward strand.
ACGGGTTCGCCGAAGCCGAGCTCGGCGGCCCTCGGCAGCAGGTCATCCCCGGCTACGAACGCGATCTTCGGCGCCAGGCCGAGTCTGTCCGCCAGCGCCTGGACGGCACCGGCCAGACCTTCCGGGTTCAGTCCCCCTGCGTTGGCGACGATCGCGACGCCCTTGTCCAGGGCGAGGCCGAGGCAGTCTTCGAGCTGGCGGAGGAACGTGCGGGCGTAGCCGAGGCTCGGATCGCGGAGGCGATCGCGGCCGAGGATCAGCATGGTCAGCTCGGCGAGGTAGTCGCCAGTCAGGACGTCCAGGTGGCCACCCTCGAGCATCTCGCGCATGGCCGCGAGCCGGTCGCCGTAGAAGCCGGATGCGTTGCCGATCCTGATGGGCGGCCGATCTGATGCCGCTGTCACCGACATGAGCAGCTCACCCCGTTCCCGGACACCGGACCACAGCAAACCAAGCATATGTGATTGTTTTCCGCCGACGTCGAGGCGCAGCGGCATCATCGTCACACGGCGGTCAGGTCGCCGACCGGGCCCGGCGCAGCCTGGCGACGACGTAGCGGCCGACGTCGGCGCTGGGCTGCTCCATGGGAGCGAGGTAGCCAGCCTCGAACCGGCGTGATCGCATCCCATCGTGCACCTGCTCGCAGATCGCCCAGTCCTGCTTGTTGACCAGGTCCCAGAATCCGGCCGCGTCCGATGGATCGAATTGGGCCCCGGCGATCTCCGCCGGATGAAAGAGCAAGTCACAGACGACGGTGGTGAGCTGCGCCGACACGGGCCATACCGTGAATGCAGCGACATGATCCGCCGACAAGCTGAGCATGAGGTTTGGCAAGATCAGCTCACCGCGATGTCGTTCCCTGTCTTGCGGCGACAAGCCCGGCAGCGGCGCGCGAGTCGTGGTGCCGGTCAGCGTGAATGTGTAGGCGCCGTCGCGGTGCGGGATGCCCGCATCCCAGTCCAGGTCTGCGCCGCCGCGCCGGAACGCCGGCACCAAGTCGCACAGCTCGGGATGAACAGGGCCGCAGTGGTAGCACTCGTTGTAGTTCTCCAGGATGACCTTCCAGTTCGCGGCCACCTGGTACCGCAGCCGCTCGCCGACCCGAAGGTCGGCGAGCGGGTAACGCGAGATCCGAGCCGAGACGTCACCAAGCCAGTCCGCCAGCGAGCCGGCGTCACTGGCGACGTGCTCGAGCCGGACGAACACGAACCCGCCCCACTCCGCCACGTCTGCTGGATGCAGCCGCAGCAGCTGCCGGTACGCGCGTACCTCGGGCAGGAACGGCGCCGCACGCAGCGTGCCGTCGAGGCCGTAGACCCAGCCGTGGTACGGACAGCGGATCGAGCCGGCGAAGCAGCCTGCGCGGCCGGGCTCGGCGGCCGGCTCGCTGGAGGCTGTCGGCACCAGCCGCGAGCCGCGATGGCGGCACAGGTTATAGAAGGCCGCGAGCGTGCCGTCGCCGGTCCGAACCACGATGACGCTCTCGCCGACCACCTCGGCAGTGATGTAGTCACCTGGTCCTTGGACGCTATCGGCCCGGCCGACGCAGAACCAGCTAGGCAACAGCACGCGCTCGCGCTCCCGGACGAACTCGTCCTGATCGACGTAGCTCGCCTTCGGCAGGCTAGGTTCCAGCGGAACGGCGTCCGCCGCCGGCTTCCCCGCTTGATCTGGCGTCATCTCCTGCCGCCCCGGCGTTTCAGGTCGGCCAGCACGCGGCGGGCCGCGTTATGACCGGGTGCGCCCGTCACTCCGCCGCCGGGATGCGCGCCCGCGCCGCAGAGATACAGACCGCGCACCGGCGTGGCGTATCTGGCCCACCCTGGTACCGGTCGCATGTGGAAAAGCTGGTCTGGCCGCACATCCCCGTGGAAGATGTTGCCTTCGGTGAGCCCGTACGTCCGCTCAAGGTCAAGGGGTGTGAGCACCTGGCGGGCGACCACGGCCTCCGCCACGTTCGGCGCGAACGCGGCGATCCGCGCGATGACCTTGTCGCCGAGCTCGTCCCGGCGGGTGTCCCAGTTACCGCTCGCCAGCGTGTACGGCACGTATTGCACGAAGCACGTCATGATGTGGCGGCCCGCCGGAGCCAGCGAGTCATCCACGTTCGAGGCGACCACGCAGTCCACGAACAGCTGGTTAGCATCCGCGATCTCGCCGCGCTTGGCCCGGTCATAGCACGCGTCGGCGACGGCAATATCCGGCGGCAGCGTGAACAGGGCTCGCTGGCCGGGATCTGCGTCGGCTGGCATGCCGGCTACCTGGGGCTCGGCGTCTAGCACGAGGTTCACCTTGGCGCACGGGCCGTCCATCTTGATCCCGGCGACAGCCACTCGGAAGTCCTCGGGCGTGTCCGCCTTATCCAGCAGCCCGAGAAATGTGCGCTTGGGATCGGCGCCAGACAGCACGACGCGGGCGGTCAGCTCGGTTCCGTCCGCCAGCACCACGCCGTGAGCTGCGCCGTCCTTGACCGTGATTCGCGAGACGGACGCGCCGGCCCGGATCGCCATGCCGTGCTCGCGGCCGGCCGAGGCGATAGCGTCGCTGATGGCGCCCATGCCGCCGAGCACGTGCCCGAAGAAGCCGGGGATCGATTCCTCGCCGCCGGTCAGCATGTGGAAGGCAAGGCCGATCAGCGTGCCCGGCTGATAGGGGCCGCCGTGCTTGCCGTAGAGGTTGTTGGCCAGGAGCAGCGACCTTGCCTCGCTCGACTCAAAGCGGGCCTCGAGGAACTCGCCGAGACTGCCGGTCAGCAGCCTGGTGAGGCCGGCTACGTCGTCGCCGCGGATGCCCCGCAGCCGCCTGCCGATCCGCACGATCTCGCCGAGGCGGCGCAACTTGCCGGCCGCGGTGTCCGGCGGCAGCTCGGTCAGCAGCGGCTGCAGCCGGGCCGCCAGCCGGTGCAGCTCTGCTGTGACGTCAATGAACGCACGTGCGTCGGCGGCGGAGTAGCGCGCGATGCCGGCGGCCGTCCTGGCCGGATCGTTCCAGTCTGCTAGCACCCGGCCGCCCTCAAGTGCGACCTGCAGCGCCGGCTCGCACGGAATCATCCGCAGGCCGTGCTTGCGCAAGTCGAGGGCACGGATGACCTCGGGCCGTAGCATGCTCGCGATGTAGGACGTGGTCGAAGCACGGCAGCCAGGCGCGATCTCCTCTGTCACGCAGCAGCCGCCGATCACCTCGCGCTGTTCGAGGACGAGCGTGGCCAGTCCGGACCTAGCCAGCAGCGCGCCGGCGGTCAGGCCATTGTGCCCCGCGCCCACCACGATGGCGTCCCACGCGCTGTCTGCTCGCATGCGCCGTTCCTCGCTAGTTTGACCAAGAGTCAGTCATTGGCTTGAAGGCTGCGGCAAGTATGGCTACTGTCCCAGAACATCGTCAATGCATGGAGTCGGCGGACAATTGACCAGCGGTCAGTCAGCGGGTCACGGCCAGGTGCGAGCGCCGGTAAGAGCGCTGTCGCGCCAGCTGGCGCGTAGGGAGCGCGTCATACAGGTTGCGATGGAGCAGTTCGCCAAGCATGGCTACGAGAACGCCAGGGCCGAGACCATGGCCGCCGCTGCCGGTGTGTCTAAGGGCGCGGTGTTCGGCTACTTCGGCAGCAAAGCCGGGCTGTTTCTGGCCGCGTACAAGAGCGCGGCGAACTCGTTCAGCAAGTACCTCGACGCGCCGGCCAGCGTCCTCGCCGCCGGCTTCTTTGCGGTGCTCGCGTACTGGCTCGAGCACACGCCCGACCTGATCCGCGAGAACTGGGTGCCTTACCGGGTCACGCTGCTCGGCAACTACTGCTCGGATCTGGAGCTCCGGCGATCCATCACGCAGTTCCTGCGGGCGGAGGATCCGTACGGCACAAGGGCGTTCGTGCGGTTCGGTATCGACCGAGGTGAGGTGCGGACCGATATCGACACTGTGATGATCGTGTCCCTCATCGACTGGCTGATGGACCGCTGCCAGGACGCGATCGTGACTGAGGAGCTGGACCCCGGCCTGTTCAGCCTCAATGCGTCGTCGGCCGAGATTCACGGCATCCGGCTGCGCCAGTTTGTTGAGCTATTGCGCGGCGCCGTCGGCGTCAACGGCAGCGGCGAATAACGAACCCGTTCCGGGACGCACCGAAACGAGGAAACGGAGTCAGCACGTGGCGCAGGACGTTCATCTGGTGATCAGCCAGCAGATGATCCCGATGGCAGACGGGATCGAACTGGCAGCGACCTTGTACCTGCCGCCCGATGGCGGCGCGACCCCGGTTCCGGCGCTGTTTGAGTTCCTGCCTTACCGCAAGGACGACGCCATGCTGGCGCGCGACTACGACTTGTACTCCTACATGACGCAGCACGGCTACGCCGGCGCGCGAGTCGACATTCGCGGGACCGGCCGCAGCGGCGGCGAATTGCCCGCGGGCGAGTACAGCGAGCGGGAACAGCTCGATGCCGAGGCTGTGATCGCCTGGCTGGCCGATCAGCCCTGGTGTACCGGCGCGGTGGGCATGTGGGGGATCTCCTGGGGCGGCTTCAACGCAATCCAGGTCGCAATGCGCAAGCCGCCCGCGCTAAAGGCGATCATCGCCATCGATGCGTCAGACGACATGTTCCATGACGACGTGCACTACATCGACGGGCTGCTCCACCTCGACGAGTACGCCCTGATGATCGATCATCTGAACGCGCTGCCGCCGGCGCCCGACTATCCCCTGGATGACGACGTGCTCGGGGCGCGTTTCGACAGTGAACCCTGGCTGCTCAGCTGGCTCGGCCAGCAGCAGGACGGACCCTACTGGCGGCGCGGCTCATTGCGGCCCGACTATGACCGGCTGACGCTGCCGGCGTTCCTGATCGGCGGCTGGTACGACGGCTACCGCGATTCGATTCCCCGGATGCTCGCGTCTTGCCCGGCGCCGGTCAGGGCGTTGATAGGCCCCTGGAACCACACGTTCCCGCACAACGCCGTGCCAGGTCCGGCGATCGAATGGCGGGCCGAAGCGGTCCGCTGGTGGGATCACTGGCTGAAGGACGTTGACACCGGCTTGTTGGCCGAGCCGCCCGTCACGGTGTTCGTGCAGCACTGGCACGCGCCAGACCTAGAGCTGACGGAGCTGCCCGGCAGCTGGCGGACCGAGTCCGCGTTGCCGCCGGACCGCGCGGAGTTCCAGACCCTCTACTGCCGGCCGGACGGGGCGCTAGCCGCCGAGCCACCGGCCGACGCGGCCGTCAGGCTGCGCTATGTCCCGTCAGCCGGGGTCGAGGCCGGTCACTGGTGGGGCGAGCTGACAGTCGACCAGCGCGGCGCGGACGCGTCCGGGCTCACCTTCGACACCGGGCACCTCGACGCCGAAGTTGAGATCCTCGGTTTCCCGCAGGTAGAGATCCACGGCAGCAGCGACGCCGCGCCGCTGCACTGGTTCGCCCGGCTGTGCGACGTGGCGCCGGACGGCACCGTCACGCTGGTTACCGGCGGCGGCCGCGCAAGCGTACGTGACCTGCTGCGGGACGCGGCGCCCGCGTCACCCGGCGGAATGGTGCTGGACATGCACGTGACGTCGTGGGTCTTCCCGGCCGGGCACAAGATCCGCCTGTCGCTGACCAACGGTCTATGGCCCATGATCTGGCCCACTCCGCACTCGGATACGGCGGTGGTGCGGCTCGGCGCGGCAGGCACCCGGCTCGTGCTGCCTGTCATCCCGTCTCAGCCTCGGCCAGTACCGGATATCACAGGGCCAGATTTCCCAGTGCCGGGACCGGCCCAGCATCCGGCGGACGTCCGCGGCTGGGGCGACATGGTGCCGTCGCGCTGGACGGTGCAACGTGACGCGTCCGGCGCGGCAGCTACCTGGTGGCGCGGCACCTCAGGATCGGAGTTTCCCTGGGGCCGGGTCCTCGACGAGGAATACCTGCGGTACGAGGTGAGCGATGCCGACCCGGCACACGCCGCAGCGCGCGGTGAAGCGCGAACCGAGATCCACCTCGCGGGCTGCCTGCTCACCTTCAGCTCGGTCCTCGACCTGGAATCCGACGTGACGTCGCTGCACTACCGGTATCGTCGCGAGCTACGCAAGGACGGCGTCCTGGTGCGCGAGCGGAGCTGGGAGCGCAGGTTCCTGCGGACCGGCCAGTAATACAGGCGGTCAGGCCGCCAGCCCCATCGCGGCGAGGACGAAGGCGCAGACCTCGGCCTCGTAGCGCAGGTGCCCGAACCGGCCCGAGGGCCCGGTGTGCGCGCCCGCGCCGAGCTCGACCCGGAAGAGCAGCCGGCTGCCGACCGTGTCACTGTCCCGCAACCGCGCCACCCACTTGGCCGGCTCGTGTACCAGCACGCGCGGGTCGTGCACGGCGCCCGTCACGAGCAGGTCAGGCCTGGGCCCGGCGGGCGGGTTGTCGTATGGCGAGTACGACCGCAGCACCGCGAACTCATCGGGATCGCGGGGGTCGCCCCACTCGTCCCACTCGTTGATGGTCAGCGGGATCGACGGGTCCAGCATGGTCGTGACGCAGTCGACGAACGGAACCTCGGCCACGACCGCTCGCCACCGGCCGGGCGCGCGCGAGTAGACAGCGCCTTGAAGCAGGCCGCCAGCCGACAGCCCGCGGGACACGATCCGCCGCCCGTCGACCAGCGGAGTGGCATCGGCCGCATCGCCGGCCAGCCAGCCGGCGACGTCGACGAAATCGCTGAACGTGGTCGGCTTGGCCCGCAGCCTGCCTTGCTGCCACCAGTTGCGGCCGCGCTCCCCGCCGCCACGCACGTGCGCGACCGCGTACACCACGCCTCGGTCCAGCAGCGAGGGCAGGCTGCGGTCGAACTCGGCATCGATGCATGACTCGTACGCGCCGTAGCCATACAGCAGACACGGGGCCGTGCCGTCGAGGGGCGTATCAACCCGATAAGCGAGGGTCACGGGGACGCTCGTGCCATCGCCGGCCCGTGCGTCGATCCGCTTCGTGCCATATCGCGCCGCGTCGAAGCCCGGCACCTCGGCCCGCTTGAGTTCCGTCCGGGCGCCGGTCGCGAGGTCCAGCTCAGACCAGCGCGGCGGCTCGACCAGCGACTCTTCCGCGATGATCACCGAGGCTGCGTGGTAGTCAGCAGCGTGCTGCACCGCGATTGAGCCGCCGGCAAGCGCGGGGCGAATCTCACGAACTGCACCGCCATCGTGACCGGCGATCGCGAGCAGCGGCGCGCCGTCGCGGCGCAACGTCAGGAGCAAGTGGCCGGCCAGCACGTCACATCTGTGCAGCCGGGTATCGGTCCTGGCCGGCGCGACAGCCGCGCAGTCGACAGTGGTCCAGTTGGCCCGGCCGGGTGTGCCGACCGGCGCCCGCATGAGCGTGAACTCCGCCGTACTGGTGTCTCCGGCGCTGCCGTCGGTAACGATCAGCAGCTCGCCTGGCCCGCCCGCTGGATCCGCAACGTGGTCGACGCGGTACTCAATGCCGCGTCGCCGCGGCTCGACCACCGTGGGCGCGCTCCGGGGCTCGCCCGCCGGGATGATGCGCACCTCGGTGGTGTCGCGGGAGGCGATCGTGATGATGATCAGCTCGCCGCTCCGCGACGCCGCCAGCGTCAGGTCGAAGCGCTCGTCGTTCTCCGCGCAGACCAGCGCGTCCTCGGTCACCGGCGTGCCGATGGCGTGCCGCCAGACCTGGTACGGGCGGTTCAGCTCGTCGGGCACGAGGTAGAAGAAGTGCGCGCTGTCGCTCGACCACGCGCCGCCTGGATACGTGCGCTCGACCACGTCGGGCAGCTCCCCGCCAGTTTCGATCTCTATGAACCGGAGCTTGTAGATCTCGGCGCCCGAGGTCTCCACCAGCCAGGCGAGGAGCCGGTCATCCGGACTTGGCTCGGCGACGGGCACATCGACGTAGCCGGTCGGCTTGGCGAGCACGTTCTCATCGAGAAGCAGCGTCGGCTCCCCAGCCTCGGCCTGGCCCAGACTGACACGGAGCAGCTGCCGGTTCTCTGCCCGCTCCGGTGTCCGGTGCCAGTATCGGTACCCGCGAAGGATCCAGGCGACCGAGTCCTCCGCCGCGGTTGGCGCCCGGGCTACTGCCTCGGCGTACAGCTCGTCGGTCAGCCCGGCGAGCGACGCCGTCTGCGCGTCGTAGTAGGCGCGTTCGGCCGCTAGATAGGCCCGGAACTCAGGCGTCTCGTGGTCGCGCATCCACGCGTAATTGTCAGTGTCAGTTACCCCGTGCAGTGAGCGGACGGAAGGGATGCGCGGAGCCGCCGGGGGCTGCCTCGTCATCGTCAGCTCCTAGGCTAGGTGGCACGCAGCCAGATGGCCTGGCGCGCCGGCAGCGGGTACGCGCAGCGCCGGGTCATCGGTCCGGCACCGCTCCACGGCCACCGGGCAGCGCGGGTGGAACCTGCACCCGGACGGCACAAGAATCGGGTCCGGCGTTTCTCCGGCCAGGATCTGCGGCACCGAGCGGTCCCGTGGATCGCGCTTGGGCACCACAGACAACAGGGCCTTGGTATACGGGTGCTGCGGGTTATGCACGACCTCGCTGGCAGTACCTTGCTCCACTATCCGGCCGAGGTACATGACAGCGATCTTGTCAGCGAAGTGCGCGGCGGTGGACAGATCGTGGGTGATCATCAAGATGCCCATGTCCGCCGTCTTGCGCAGGCCGTCGAGCAGCGCCAGCACGCCGGCCCGGACCGACACGTCCAGCATCGACACTGGCTCGTCGGCCAGCAGCAGGTCCGGCCCCAGTACCAGCGATGCGGCGATCGCCACTCGCTGGCGCTGCCCGCCGGACAGCTCGTGCGGGTACCGGTCCAGGTACATGTCGGCCGGGGTCAGGCCGGCCTGCTCGAGTGCCTTGACGATCAGGTCGAGCCGGTCAGCCTGTGATCGGCCGATGCCATGAACCAGCATCGGCTCCTCGACTGTCTGCCGCACGCGGAACCTCGGGTCGAGCGACTCGTACGGGTCCTGATAGATCATCTGGACCTTGCGCCGCAGCGGCCGCATCTGCCGTTCGGGCAGCCCGGCGATATCGGTGCCGTTCAGGCGGATCGCCCCGCCAGCTGGCTTGACCATGCCGAGGATCGTCTGCGCCGTGCTGGTCTTGCCGCAGCCGGACTCGCCGACCAGGGCCATCATCTGGCCGCGTCCCAGGCTGAAGCTGACGCCGTCGACGGCGTGCACGTGACTGCGCGGCGCCCGACGCGCCGCGTCGACGAGCGTGCGGCGGACCGGGTACTGCGTCACCAGGTCGGTCACCTCCAGCAGCGGCGTGTCAGCGGCGGACCGCCCGGGTACCGCAGCGGCGGCGTCAGACGGCTGCGCAGGTATGACGGCAGCAGCGAGACTTGACCCCGTTCCCTTCGTGTCGGGTGCGAATGCCTGCGCGTCGCTCATCTCGTCTCCGCCAGGTCGGCGCTGGCAGCGCCCGCACGCACGCAGGCGGCGAGGTGACCCCCGCCTAGCTGACGCAGCGCTGGATGGTCGGTGGCGCAGCGATCCAGGGACACGTCGCAGCGGGGCTGGAACGGGCAGCCAGTCACCTCGCGGTCCAGGCGGGGCGGCGAGCCCGGGATTGACGTCACGGCGCCGGTGCCGAACAAGTCAGGCGTCGCGGCGAACAGCAGCCGGGTGTACGGGTGTTGCGGGTCGTGGTACAAGGCCTCCATGGGCCCGGTCTCGGCGACCTCGCCCGCGTACATGACAGCAGCGCGACTGCACATCTGCGCGACGACGGCAAGGTCGTGCGTGACCAGGACGACCGCAAGTCCGAGATCGTCGGATAGGCGGGCAAGCAGTTCCAGGATCTGGGCCTGCACCATCACGTCCAGCGCGGTCGTCGGCTCGTCCGCAAGGAGGATCTTCGGCTGACAAGCCAGTGCCATCGCGATGGAAGCGCGCTGGCGCATTCCCCCGGAGAACTCGTGCGGATAGCGCTGGGCCGAGGTCGCCGGGATACCGACGAGCTCGAGCAGCTCGCCAGCCCGCTGGAGGGCTGCCTTGCCCTCGGCGATGCCGTGGAATGCCATCGGCTCGGCGATCTGCCACCCCACCGTCTTCACCGGGTTGAGCGCGTTCATCGCGCCCTGGAACACCATCGCGAGGTCCTTCCAGCGATACTGCCGGACCGAGTCCTCCCCGCCAGCCAGGATGTTGGTGCCGTTAAACCGGACCTCGCCTGCAACCGCGGCGTTCGGTGGCAGCAGGCCCATGAGGGCCAGGATCGTGGTCGTCTTCCCGCAGCCGGACTCGCCTACCAGCCCGAACCGCTCGCCTGGTTCGAGGGCGAAGCTCACGCCCTGGACCGCGTGCACCTGGCCACCATGCTGCTGACCGCTGCGTGCCAGGTCGAACCAGACATGCAGGTCGTCGACCTCCAGCAGGCTGGTCATATCGCGTCCGCTCCTCGTCCGGCCAGCGTGCGTATCGTCCAGCGGCGCAACGAGAGGTGAGCCACCTTCAGCCGCGGATTGAGCGCATCCTCGACCGCCTGGCCAAACAGGAAGCAGCCGACGATGACGGCGGCGATGGCGAACCCGTCCGGCACGATCGCCCACCAGGCACCGGAGCTGATCGCGGTCCGGTCGAAGGCGTGCTCCAGGATGGTCCCCCAGGTCGTGACCGTCGGATCCTCGAGACCGAGGAACGCCAGCGCCGTCTCTAGGTAGATAGCGATCGCCACGGTGAGCACGGTGTTGGCGATCAGCAGCGGGCCGACTTGCGGCATGATGTGCTTCCAGATGATCCGGGCGTGGCCGGACCCGATCGCCTTGGCGCGTTTGATGTAGACGCGCTCCTTCAGGCTCATCACCTGAGCGCGGATGACCCGCGCGGTAGTTGTCCACTCCAGGATGCCGATCACGATGATGACGTGGAACAGG
>DATIOU010000207.1:0-20402 GCA_035472835.1 Streptosporangiaceae bacterium
GCGTCGAATCAGAGATGGAGCTGGCTTATGCCGGCCTCCACAGCTCTGCGCGCCGATGCTGGATCACCTCGAGCGGCTGCCCGCTCCGCAGCGCGACGCCCTCGCGACGGTGTTCGGCCGCAGCGCCGGCCCGGTGCCCGACCAGTTCCTGGTCGGGCTGGCCACGCTGACACTGTTCGCCGAGGTCGCCGAGCAGCAGCCGCTGGCCTGTATCGTCGACGACGCGCAGTGGCTCGACCACGCCTCGGCGCGGATCCTGGGATTCGTTGCGCGCCGCCTCCTCGCCGAGCCGATCGCGGTCGTGTGCGCCGCGCGGACGGGAGCCGGCGATGATGTTCTCGCCGGGCTGCCTGTCCTGCCGATCCATCCACTCGGCGATAGCGATGCTCGCGCGCTGCTGCTGGCCAACGTGCCCGGCCCCATAGATGCCGCCGTATGCGACCAGATAATCATGGAAAGTCACGGCAATCCGCTTGCCTTGCTCGAGCTGCCGCGTACGTGGAACGTCGCCGGTCTGGCCGGCGGGTTCGGTCTTCCCAGCAGCCAGCCGGTCGCTGGGAAGATCGAACGAAGCTATGCCCGGCGCCTCCAGCTACTCCCTTCTGACACGCAGCTGCTCATCCTCACGGCTGCCGCCGAGCCGCTCGGCGATCCCGTCCTGCTCCACCGTGCCGTAGAGACGCTCGGGATCGACATTGCGGCGGCGGCCCCTGCACAGGACGGCGGGCTGCTCGAGGTGGGCGGGCGCGTCGAGTTCGCGCATCCGCTCGTCCGGTCCGCCGCGTATCGCTCGGCAGCCGCCAGCGATCGGCACCGCGTGCATCGCGCTTTGGCCGATGCCACCGCCGCCGAGACTGACCCGGACCGGCGGGCCTGGCACCGCGCCCGCGCCACCGCAGGGCCCGACGAGGAGGTCGCCGCCGAGCTCGAACGCTCGGCCGACCGTGCGCAGGCTCGCGGCGGCGTCGCCGCGGCAGCCGCGTTCCTGCAACGGTCCGCCGAGCTCACGATCGATCCGGCGCGACGAGCCGAGCGAGCGCTGGCCGCAGCCCAGGCGAGCTTCCACGCCGGTGCGTTCGACGCAGCGCTCCAGCTGGCGGCGACGGCGGAGGCCGGACCGCTGGATGAGTTCCAGCGCGCGCGGGTGGACCTGGTGCGTGGTCAGATCGCCTTCGCGTCAGGTCACGGTAGCGATGCTGCCTCGCGGCTGCTGCTGAACTCCGCGAGGCGGCTCGAGCCCTTCGACCTGTCGCTCGCGCGCGAGACCTATCTGGTCGCCTGGGGCGCGGGGGTCATCGCCGGGCACCTTGGGGGAGGGAACGTCCTCCTGGAGATCTGCCGCGCCGCCCGCGCCCTCCCCCCACCGCCGGGCACTGCGCGTCCCCTGGACCTGCTGCTCGAGGGTCTCGCCTTGCTGCCCACCGACGGACACGCCGCAGCCACTCCGGCGTTGCAGCGAGCGGCGGAAGCGCTCGCCGACATGCCCGTGGAGGACGTCCTGAGCTGGGGCTGGATGGCCCAATCCGCCAGCGCCACCGTGTGGGACGACGAGGGCTGGCGCGCGATCTGCGCGAGGCAGGCCCGGCTCGTCCGCGACGCCGGCGCGCTTGCGGAGCTACCGATTCAGCTCGCCGGGTTGGGCATGGCACGCTCGTGGATGGGTGACTTCGCGGCTGCCGCAGCGCTCGCCGCGGAGGCCGACAGCGTCGCGGCGGCAACCGGAAGCCGGCCGGCGCCCTACGCCATGCTGAGGCTGCGGGCACTGCGAGGGAGGGAAGCCGAGGCCTCGGCGGCGATCGAGCAAGCCGCGGCCGCAGGGCCAAGCGTGGCGATCTGCGCGCACTGGGCGGCGGCGGCCCTCTACAACGGCCTGGCCCGCTACGAGGAGGCGGCAGCGGCGGCTCGGCATGCCACGACGAACACTTTCGACTGGTTTATGTCCGTCAGGGCCCTCCCCGAACTGGTCGAGGCGGCCGCGCGCGCAGGAGACCCCGGGCTCGCCCGTAATGCGCTTGAGCGGCTGACCGAGACGACGCAGCCGGCCGGCACCGACTTCGCGCTCGGCGTCGAGGCTCGCTCCCGGGCATTGCTGAGCCACGAGGTTGCCGCTGACAACCTCTATCGCGAAGCGATCGAGCGTTTGGGCCGCACCCGGCTGCGTCCGGAGCTGGCCCGGGCGCACCTGGTCTACGGGGAGTGGCTGCGCCGCGAGGGCCGACGGGGCGCCGCGCGCGAGCAGCTGCGTGCGGCCTACGACCTGTTCACCGCGATCGGGATGGATGCGTTCGCCGAGCGCACACGCCGCGAGCTGAGCGCGACGGGCGAGAAGGTGCGCAAGCGAAGCCCCGACACGCGCGACCAGCTCACGCCGCAGGAGCGGCAGATCGCCGGCCTCGCCCGCGACGGCCTGTCGAATCCGGAAATTGGCGCGCAGCTGTTCGTCAGCGCGCGCACCGTCGAGTGGCACCTGCGCAACGTGTTCGCGAAGCTCGGCATCACCTCGCGCAGGCAGCTCCGAACGGCGCTGCCCGAGGACGGACGGCTCGCCGGAAGAGCCTGAGCTCAGCGTCTGCAAGAGGCTCGATGAGGCTCCTCGCGGCTGCGGCCCAGGGGCGACACCCAGGGAAGACCCCAGGGACATCCACGGGTGCGACGGACCGCAGGACGCACGATGCTGCGCATACACGACACAACGAGCCGCGGGCCCGATCTCAGCTTGAGAAGGCTCGGATGCCCGCGAAGGAGTCAAGATCATGAACACGACACGCTCACGGCGCGCCCCGCTGGCCGCCGTCTGCGCGGCGCTGGCCGCGGTGACCTTCGCCGCAACGGGCGCCACCGCTGCCGCCAGCGCCGCGGCCACGGCATCGGGCTCCGGTGCCGCCCCGAAAGTGACCACCGGCGACGGCGCTGTCCGCGGCATGACCGCGGGCAGCGTCGATGAGTTCCTTGGCATTCCCTACGCCGCTCCCCCGACCGGCAACCTGCGGTGGCGCCCACCGCAGCCTCGGCCTGAGTGGGAGGGTGTCCGCGACGCCACCCAGTTCGCACCGAGCTGCCCGCAGCCGGCGGGCCCGTCCCTACCGCCCGGCCCCTTCAGCGAGGACTGCCTGTACCTCAACGTGTACACACCGGCGATGCCCAGCGGTGACATGCGCAGCGGTGACGAAGGCGGCCGACCGGTGCTGGTATGGATCCACGGCGGTGCTCTGACGCAGGACGCGGGCCGCAACTACGACCCGGCCAAGCTGGCGGCGGACGGCATCGTGGTCGTCACGATCAACTACCGGCTAGGCGCCTTGGGCTTCCTCGCCCACCCGGCACTGGCGTCGCGGCCCGGCGGCCCGGCCGGCAACTACGGTTGGATGGACCAGCAGGCCGCGCTGCGCTGGGTACAGCGCAACATCACCGCCTTCGGCGGCAACCGGGCCAACGTCACCATCGCCGGCGAGTCGGCCGGTGGCCTGTCCGTCCACGCTCAGATGGTCTCGACCGGCGCGCGCGGGCTCTTCCAGCGGGCGATCGTGCAAAGCGGATCCTTCGCGTTGAGACAGCAGTCCCTGGCCACCGCTGAGGCCGCCGGCGAGGCGTTCGCGGCCGAGGCAGGCTGCCCGGACGAGACCGCGGCCTGCCTGCGCCACCTGCCGGTCGCCGACCTGGTGAGCAACTTCCCGGGCTCCGCGATCCCCGGCGTCGTCGACGGCAAGGTTCTCACAGAGCCGATCGGGATGGCGCTGGCCGCCGGGCGGTTCGCCCGCGTGCCGGTCCTCAACGGCACCAACCACGATGAGGAGCGAATCTTCGTCACGTTCGGCGTGACCGTCAGCGGCGGCACCGACGTGCCGATACCCGAGCAGCCGGTGACCGCCGAGAACTACCAGGCCAACATCGCCGCGGTGCTGGGCGTGCCCGCCGGGATGGCCGCGGCGATCGCGACCAAATACCCGCCCGCCGCGTACGCGTCGCCGGCCGTGGCCTTCAGCGTCCTGGTCGGGGACGCGAACTTCGCCTGCCCGGCGCTGCAGATCGACCGGTGGACCTCCCCCCGGGTGCCGACCTTCGGCTATGAGTTCAACGACGACAATGCGCCGCTGCGCTACTCGCCGCCGCTCGTCGGCCCGTCAGTGGCGACGCACGCTTCCGAGCTGCAGTACCTGTTCGACTTGCCGAACGCGCCCTTCTCCGGGACGCTGAACCGAGGCCAGCAGGCGCTCGCGGAGAGCATGCGAGCGGCCTGGGCGAACTTCGCGGCCACCGGCGACCCCAGGTCTGCTGCCGTGCCCTGGCCCGCCTTCGGCGGCGTGGGCAGCGCGCAGATGCAGTCGCTGGTGCTGCCCCAGCTACAGGTCGAGACGGACTTCGCCGCCAGGCACAACTGCGCTTTCTGGGCTGCAGGGTTACAACCCGCCGGCCCGCGCGCGGACCAAACCAAATTCAGCGAGAACCATGAGCATCTGGCAAGGCGCCATGCCCGGATCAGCCGAGACAAGACAAGTTCTGCCGGACCGGCGTGTTGCCGATCGTCAACCAATCCAGGGAAAGAGAGAAGATCCTATGTCCAGCGAAACTGAAATCCGTCCCTTCCGCGTCGACATACCCGACGAAGCGATCGCCGACCTTCGGCGGCGCATCGCCGCGACGCGCTGGCCCGCCGAGGAGCTCGTCGCCGATCGGTCGCAGGGCGTGCAACTGGCTACGTTGCAGGAGCTCGCCCGCTACTGGACAACCGATTACGACTGGCGCACGTGCGAGGCGAGGCTGAACGCGCTGCCGCAGTTCAAGACCGAGATCGACGGGCTCGGCATCCACTTCATCCACGTCAAGTCGCGGCACGCTAATGCGCTGCCTCTGATCATGACGCACGGCTGGCCCGGCTCGGTCATCGAACTGCTCGAGGTCGTCGGCCCGCTGACTGACCCGACCGCGCACGGCGGGCGCGCCGAGGACGCTTTCGACCTCGTACTGCCGTCCCTGCCGGGTTACGGCTTCTCCGACCAGCCGGAGTCGACCGGCTGGGACGCCGGCCGCGTCGCGCAAGCCTGGGCGGAGCTGATGCAACGCATCGGGTATACCCGCTACGTCGCCCAGGGCGGCGACGTCGGCGCCTCCGTGGCTGACACGATGGCACGCCAGGCGCCGCAAGGCCTGCTCGGCATTCACCTCAACTTCCTCCCCGCGTTCCCGACCGACGTGCTAGCGGCGGTCTTCGGCGGGAGCCTGCCGCGCGCGGGACTATTCAAGCGGGTTGCGGTAGCCATCCTCGCCACCCACGCCGAGAAGAAGGAACCCACGGCACTCGATGCGCTCGCAGCCCTCACCAAAAGGGGCTACATCATCGAGATGCCCGAGCACCCGCAGACGATCGGCTACGCCTTGACCGATACACCCGCCGGGCTGGCGGCATGGATGCTCGACCACGACGCCGACAGCTACGAGAAAGTCTCACGCGCCTTCCTCGACAAGCAGCCCGCGGGCAGCCTCACCAGGGACAGGATCCTCGACAACATCACCCTGTACTGGCTGACGAACACCGCAACCTCATCGGCACGGCTGTACTGGGAGAACGGACGAACCATAGCTGCCGCCATCGCGGCCGGGCAAAAGCCCCCCAAACTCTCGCTCCCGGTCGCCTTCACCGTCTTCCCCGGCGAGATCTTCCAGGCCCCGCGCAGCTGGGCCGAGAAAGCGTACCCCACCCTCAGCTACTTCAACGAGGCGGCCAAGGGTGGTCACTTCGCCGCCTGGGAACAGCCAGACCTCTTCTCCGCCGAGTTGCGGGCGGCGTTCCGGTCACTGCGCTAGCCCAGGCAAGAGGCAGCGCGCAACCTGCGCGCCGCCCACCTAAACGCGGGACGGCACCGGCCAGGCCGACAGGCCTGGCCGGTGCAGTCTGAGTCACACGGAGGACATTGTCATGGGAGCACACTGGCGCGTGCCCGGCGGGCTGCAGAGACGTCCTCGGCCCGGCTGCCCGTCGAGGGTGAGCTGCCATCTTCTTACGGCGCGAATTCACCAATGGACACAAGCGCGGATACCTGACCCGCAGCCAGGCCGCCAATGAAGCGCCACTGCCACCGGCGCAAGTTCAGCAAGCTCATGTGGCAGCTCGCCTCACCCAGGTGGGCCTTCGACGACGCCACGTTCGCGCGCTCCGCGGCCGCCTTCGACAACCCCGATCACGTCGCCATTGTGATCCACAACTACCGGTGGCGGCTCGGCCTTGCGCCGGGCGAGCCGGAATACGACGACTTGGAGCAGCGGCTCGCCTGTGCCCCGGCCATCGCCGTAACTGCCATCACCCTCGAGGGCGACGCCAACGGGGCTCCACACCCGGAACCCAGCGCCTGCGCCGGCAAATTCACGGGCAGCGTCGCAGCATGCGGGCTTAGATCGCGGCTCGGCCGTTCAGTGATTCCCAGGATCTCGTATAGGAGCCGGTAGGGATTCTCGGTCCGGGAGTGCTCGGCGACCAAGACCAGGATGCAGCGCACGGGTGATTCGAAGCAGGTGAGCAGCCTTCAAGTGCCATACAGGTCCAGCCTGCAGACGCTTGATACTGACGGGCCGGCTAGCCGGACGCCTGCTGCGGCGCATCCCCGGCGGCGGATGTCATCGACCGCGATGTCCAGCGCCGCCTTGGGCTTGCCGCTGAGCGCGGAGATCTGTGCGGCTGCCAGACGCGTTGGTACAGTGCCGACTGTCAGGTGTCCTCCCGCAGGGATGCCTGGCCGAGTTCCTGGCGGGCCCGCTCCAGGTCTTCCTCCGACGGCTGGTATTCATCCGCGAGTTCGCCTGCTTGCAGTTGCCGTAGCCCCTCGGCCAGCTGGCCGTTGGCGTAATCGGCGGAGTCTTGCGCTGACCACCAGATGTAGTCGCGTATCTCACGGTTTCGGCCAAGCCGCCGCAGCTCGCTTACCAGCGCCTGCACCCGGATGACGCTGTCGACGGTCACCTCATGCCGCCGATGCCGCACGGCAGGCGTCAGCAAGCCTTCGCTACGCCACGCCTCCACCGTCGTTCGCGACACCTCCAGCAGGCGGGCGGCGACCGCAACCGAGACACTCGGTAGCTCACGACGGCGGTGTTCCAGCAGTATGTGTGCAGCCTCCCGGATGCCGTGCTCGTCCAACCTGCCGGCAGCCATGTCAGACAGTACGGCCACTTCGCCCACGATCCACTCGGCGTGCTCATACTCGCTCGCGACAGTCACGTCAGCCCCCTCCGCACTGAACAAAATTATGGCATATCTGTTCAGCTGATTCCAGCGTAACCCTTGCCGTGAAACTCATCAGAGTTCACTTGTTGCCGCGGACAGCGAGGCTGGAGACATCGCAGAGCACCACGGTGCTTGGGGACCAGATGGGACCACACGTCCCCCGCGCTACCACACGACGGCGCCGTTCCCGCGCGTCCTGCACGGTGCATAACGTGTTTGACATGCAGGAGCGCTTAACCCCAGTGTCCTGGGGGTTCAAGGGGTCGCGGGTTCAAATCCCGCCGTCCCGACGGAGGTCAGATAGCTGATTCGAAATCCAGATCAGTCTCCTGGCACTTTTGTGGGGACCAAGATCGTGATACTGATCTTCTCTGGCGCTTCTGCTCGGCGGCGCTCATGCGGCCTCCGCTCCAGCACGACGGCCAGCTTCGTGATGACGACGATGTGGCGGAACACGGCGGCGACGTCGTCCTTGCCGATCCGGCCAAGCTCGTAAGGGGCGAGCCAGCCGGCCAGGTGATCAGCTCGCGGCTCGCGCTGGCACAATTCGAGTCTGGGTGCCCGGCCCAGCGGGCACCGGATCAAGGCCCGCAGAAAGCCCGCAGCAGATCCGCAAAATGCCGGTCTCAGCCAACGAAAGCCAACGAAAGCCAACACATAGTTTTCGCAGCTCGGAACGGGTATCGGGGCTGCGACGAGGGAATACGTACCGAAAGCGCGGAGTTCGAGTTGTACTACGACGTGTGATCAGTTGCACGCGTTTGACCGGCGGGGTGCGTTACGGCGCGCGCCAGCCAGGTCAGCGGCGGCGTCTGCGGGGTCGCGCCCCGGTCCCGCGACGGTCCACCACGATGGTGACCACAAAGCCGGCAAGAAGACTCCCGATCACGATGATCAGGAGCCAGGCTATTAACTGGATCACGCCAGCAGACTCGGTCACTCCGTAGCTCCACACATGCCGATGGTAAGTCCGGTAATGGGCCTACAGCCATTCCGGGCAAAGCGCGACGTGCGCAGTCCGGGTGATCATTCCTCCGATTAGCCCAGGTCGGACGCGCTGAGGAAATCGATCAGAATGGGCGTGATCACCTCGGGCGGAACGTTGTGGTCGTACCCGTCGATGGTTTGCAACTGCGCTCCCGGGATGGCAGCGGCTTGTTCAGCGACCGAGCGCCGGAACCACGGCGGGCTATTCGCACCGCCGAGAATGAGCACGGGCGCGGCGATGTTCGCCAGCTCCGCGGCGGGAACTCCGCCTGCGGTGACAGCAAGATCGTAGGGCAGCGTGGGCGTAAGCGGCTCCATTGCCTTCGCCCACGGGGCGCTGTCCAGCTGAGCGATCATCTCGGCTGGCATGCGGACGATCTCAGCCATCCAGAACTTGACGGCCTCGGCCCGCCGCCCGGTTCTGAGTAGTTCGTCAATGTGTTCGGCCGGGTCGACCCACGTGCGCGGTGTGTCGTCGTTAGTGAACGGCGCCTCAAATGCGACGACTCTCGACAGCGCCACTCCGGCCGCCGCGGCCCGGAGCGCGATAGCGGCGCCCGAGGAGTGGCCGAACACGAACGGCGGCACGGTGCCCGTCGCGGCCGCGACCGCGGCAAGATCGTCATACTCCCGCGCTGGCGCGAACGGTGCGGTGTCACCGCTGTCGCCTCGTCCACGCCGGTCGTAGGTGACGACCGTAAAGCGCCGCCTGAGATCATCCGGCGCGACAAAGGTGTGGCGGGTACAGAATGCGCCGACGCTGACCATCAGCACAGGACCGTCGCCCACTGTGTCGTATGCGATCTTGGTGCCGTCCGCTGACCTGACAATGTGCACGGTCTGTTCCATCTCCTCGGTTACGCCTCGACGACCAGTCTGGAACCTTGAGGTAGCGCGGATATGAGGGATAGTCTCCGTGGAGCCCTTTTCGTCGGAAGGATGCCGATGCTGGCTCGCCGTCATGTCCGCCGCCCGTTCGCCGCGATCGCTGGCGGCGTCGCCCTGCTCCTCGGGACGGGGGCCGTCGGGCTCGTGTCGGCCGAGGCCACCACCCAGGCGTTCAACCCGGCCAGCTGCGTCACCACGCCGAGCAGCGTGGTCAACGGTATCCAGATCGCCGACCCAGCGTGCGAATTCAACGGGGGCGCCTACACCGGGCCGTTCGCCCCGATCGCTAACTCCAGTGGCCAGCTGTCCCAGATCTGGACCGGCATCGGAAAAGACGGCGCCGCTTACCGCATCGAGGTGCCACCTGCCTGGAACGGCACGCTCGTCATGTTCGCCCACGGCTTCCGCGGCACGGGCAACGTGGTGTGGGTCGACGAGCCGCAGCTGCGCCAGTACTTCGTCGACCACGGATTCGCGTGGGCAGCGTCCAGTTACGCGCTGAACGGGTACGACCCCGGCGACGGCGTCGTCGACACCCACGACCTGCTCCAGTCGTTTCCTTCGGTCACCGGGCTGCACGCTCAGCAAGTGGTCATGACCGGGCTGTCCATGGGTGGCGAGATCACGACAGCCGAGATCGAGGCGTACAAGGGCGATTTCGCCGGTGCCATGCCGTACTGCGGCGTGCTTGCTGGCAACGATCTGTTCAACTATTACCTCGGCGCAAACGTGACGGCCGCGGGTCTCACGGGAACCGCGATCAGCTACCCGACGACGCTGGCGGACGGCCAGGCGTACGCGCCCGCGTACCAGACCACGGTGCAGTCCGAGTTGCCAGCCCTCGGGATCACTCCGAACCCGGCAACGGGCGGGCAGACTTTCACCAACAACTTCACTAAGACCGGCTCGCTGTGGGCCGACACCGTCGAGCAGCTATCGGGCGGGACCCGGCCTGGCTTCCAGAGCGCCATCAACTACTGGGACGGATTCGGGTTCGCCCCGCTCACCCACATCCCGTTCCTCTTTGGCCTGTATCCCGGCACCAACGGCGGCACCCTCGGCTTCGCCAACGGCAGCGTGGCCGGCAACGAGCACACGTTCTACACGTTCAGCGACCAGCCGAACCACAAGCTGCACCAGGAGATCGCCCTCAACAAGAAGGTGCTGCGCGTGCCGGTCACCGCGACCTCGTCGGCCGACGGCCTGTCGCCAGCGGAACTGCCGATCATTAATGGCGACCCGGGGATCCCGGTGCTGTCCATCCACGGGATTGGTGACCTGTTCGTTCCCTTCTCCATGGATCAGCGCTACGACGCGATGATGGTCGCCAACGGCCAGGGCAAGTTGTTCGTCGGCCGGGCGATCCGCGAGGTGACCCACTGCGGCTACACCACCAACGAGCTGTCGGCGGGGTTCTCATCGCTCATGTCGTGGATCGCCACCGGCAAGCGCCCGGCCGGCGACCCGATCCTCGAGCCGAAGGCCGTGCGGTCGCCGTTCTTCGGTTGCCGGTTCACTGATCCGGCACCGGGTGCCCATCCGGAGTTCAAGGGCATGCCTTGCCCGCCCGGCAGCCGGTAAGCGATGGTGCCGGACGGCGAGAGTCAGCCCGCGGCAGCGCCCGTGCTGCGCTCTCGCCGCCTTCCGTGGGTGGCCTGGGGGCTGCCTCATCCAGGCGCTGGGCGTGGGCGCCATAGCCGTCGTGGTATGGCATGGTGTGCGCCTTCAGGGGATCGCTGGCCACGTCACCGCCGAGATGATCAGGCTGGCGTGGCGCAGCGAACTGCACACGCACGCGGGTCTGGTAGTTCTGGTGGCCGGGTCTGTCGCGTACGCGGCCGGGAGCGTAGTGATGGCGCGGCCCTTCGTTTCCAGCCCGCTGACCTTGTTTGTCGCGGTCCCGATCGCTGCCGTTGTCGGCCTGCTCGTGCTCGGCGTGCTCGCGCTCGTGGTGGCCGCGCTGATC
The DNA here is from genome assembly GCA_035472835.1 of Streptosporangiaceae bacterium. GTDB lineage: Bacteria > Actinomycetota > Actinomycetes > Streptosporangiales > Streptosporangiaceae > JAJYUU01. Next base: position 11,058 of record DATIOU010000207.1, read on the forward strand.
GCCCTGCTGACGACTGCTCAGGGCGACATCGGCCCCGATGGCTCGCTGCCAAGGCGCCGGCGCCGACGTAGCGACGATCACCTTCCGTGACGGGCAGCGGGAAAATCCCACTCTGGACGCCGCCGCGATCCAGGCGCAGAATAAAGCGGGCCCTCCAACTGGACGGGCCCGCCAGCTTTCTGCGGACCGGCGACCGGGCGGCCGTAGCTATTCCGAAGCCAATACGTGACATTGCCGTGACACATCGGCTAAGGTGAAGCCGATCCTTTCCTTCCTGTCGGATCTGGCCCCGCCGGGTTTGCGCGCCTGACGGGGCCGCCGTCTGTCTGCGGCAGGCCCCCGCCTCTGGGACCCTGTCGGAGTGAGCGTCAGCATCGACCGCGAGGCCGCCCAGATCGCGGCCGAAGTGACCGCGGCCGGCTCGCCCGAGCGGACCGCCAGCGCACAGGACTACCTCAAGAGCGCTATGGAGTTCAGCGGGACGGCTGTCCCCGACGTCCGGCGCATCATCACGACGTGGCGGCGTGCACACCCGGACCTCACCGCGGCCGAGGTAACCGGGCTAGCTGCGGTCCTGTGGGACGGCCCGGCGTTCGAGTGCAAGCTGGCCGCGATCGTGCTGCTCGCCGACCGCCGGGCGCTGCTCGGACCGCAGGACGCTGTCCTCATCGAGCAGCTCCTGCGCGGGTCCGGGACCTGGGCTCTCGTCGATAGCCTGGCAGCCGACGTGATGGGGTCACTGATCGAGCGATTCCCTGAGCTGCTGGCGACGCTTGACCGCTGGGCCGTCGACGACGACTTCTGGATCCGCAGGTCGGCGCTGCTTGCCCTGCTCGTCCCGCTGCGCCGCGGCGACCCGGCGCACTTCGAGCGATTCGCTGGCTACGCGGACGCGATGCTGGCCGAACGCGAATTCTTCATCCGCAAGGCCATCGGCTGGGTCCTGCGCGAGACCGGCAAGCGGCAGCCTGACCTGGTCGCCACGTGGCTGGCGCCGCGAGCAGCCAGGGCGTCTGGCGTCACCATGCGCGAGGCAGTGAAGTGGCTTCCGGCCGACCAGCGCGACGCGCTCATGGCCGCCTACCAGGCTCGGAGTGCTCGATAGCGCGCCGCGAACGCGGCGCGGCAACTGCGGAATGGACCCCGTTACCCGTAGAAAATTCGTTGCATGACGGCCCGGGCACGCCGGGCCGCGCGCCGCCAGTCCTGCACGAGAACCTGTGATCCGTCCGGCGGATAACCGAGGACCCTGGCGACCACGGCGAGATCCGCCGGCGAGGTGGGCAGCGTGTCACCTGGGCGCCCGCGCACCAGCATCACTGCATCCCTGATCCGGCTGGCCAGCAGCCACGCATCGGTCAGCGTCGCGGTGTCGGGAGCGGAGATCAGTCCGGCGGTGCGCGCGGCAGCGAGCGCGGCGAGCGTCCGAGTCGTCCGCAGCTCCGGTACCGCCGCCGCGTGCCGCAGCTGGAGAAGCTGCGCGACCCATTCCACGTCGGCAAGGCCGCCTGGCCCCAGTTTCAGATGCAGGGCCGGATCGACGCCCCGCGGCATCCGCTCGGCTTCCATGCGCGCCTTGATCCGGCGGATCTCCCGTGTCGCCGGCTGGTCGATGCCGCCGTCGGGGTAGCGGATCTCGTCGGCCATCACCATGAATGCGGCGCCAACCTCGCTGTCACCGGCCGCGAACTCGGCCCGCAGCAGCGCCTGCGCTTCCCACGCCACCGACCAGCGCCGGTAGTACGCCCGGTAGGACGCGAGGGTCCTGACCAGCGGGCCCTGTCGCCCTTCCGGCCGGAGCCCGGCGTCGACCAAAAGCGCGGGATCAGGACCAGGTCTGCTCAGCAGCGCGCGCACGCGCTCCGCCACCGCATGCGCGGCTCTCGTCGCCACTTCTTCGGCAGCGCCAGGCAATGGGTCATGCACGAACACGACATCTGCGTCGCTCGCGTAGCCCATCTCGTGTCCGCCAAACCGGCCCAGCGCCACCACGGCCAGCCGCGTCGGCAGCGGGCCGCTGTCGCGTTCCGTTTCAGCGATCGCGGCCTGGAGCGTGGCCGCGATCGTCACCCGCGCGACCGTCGTCAGCGCCTCACCGGTTTCCTCGATGCCAGCGAGGCCGAGCACGTCGGCCGTCGCCGTGCGTAGCAGCTCCCGGCGGCGGATCGCGAGCACGGCGCGCGCGGCATCGGTCGCGGTCTCGTACCGCCCGGCCGCCGCCGCCGCCTCGGCCATCAGGTCCGCTGCCGGACGGGCCGTCAGTTGCGCGTCGTCGCCCAGCGTCCCGACGGCTTCGGGCGCGCGCAGCAGAAGCCCGGTCGCGTACCTGCTCGAGGCCAGCAGCCTCGCCATCCGCTGGGCGACAATCGCGTTGTCGCGGAGCAGGCGCAGATACCACGGCGATCCGCCAAGCGCCTCGCTCACCTGCCGGAACGCCAGCAAGCCGGCGTCTGGCTCGGGCGCGTCCGCCAGCCAGCCGAGCAGGACGGGGAGCAGCGTTCGCTGCATCGCCGCCTTACGCGACATACCGGCCGTGAGCGACTCGATGTGCCGCAACGCGCCCGCCGGGTCCGCGAATCCGAGCGCTTCCAGCCGGTCGCGCGCCGCCTCCGGGGTAAGCCGGGTCGCCTCGCCGGGAAGCCGGGCGACCGCGTCGAGCAGCGGCCGGTAGAAGAGCTTCTCGTGCAACTGCCGCGCCTGGCTGGCGTGCAGGCGCCATCGCTCGGCCAGGGCCGCGGCCGGGTCACCGGCGCGGGCCAGTGCACGCGCGTCGCCGCCACTGTCGCCCTGCTGGCCCCGCTCGGTTTCGGCGGCCTCAAGCCGCATCCGGCTAAGCGCGCGGCCGACCTGACGCAGCACCGCCGGGTCTTCCGGCAGCAGATGCGTCCGGCGGAGGTGACGCAGCTGCAGCACGTGCTCCACCGCCCGCAGGAACCTGTACGCCGCCGCCATCGCCGTCGCGTCGGCGCGGCCGACGTAGCCGCCTGCTGCCAGCGCCGCCAGTGCGGGCAGCGTGGCCGGCTCGCGGAGCGACTCGTCCGCCCGACCGTGGACGAGCTGGAGCAACTGCACGGCGAATTCGATGTCCCGGAGGCCGCCCGGCCCCAGCTTCAGCTCACGGCCTGCCTGGTCTGCGGGCAGGCTCGCGACCACGCGCCTGCGCATGGCCTGCACGTCGGCGACGAACCCGTCCCGCTGGGCCGCCTGCCAGACCATCGGCGTCACAGCGGAAAGGTACTGGGCGCCGAGCTCGGCGTCGCCGACAGCGAACCTGGCCTTGAGCAGCGCCTGGAACTCCCACGTCTTGGCCCACCGCTCGTAGTACGCCTTGTGACTGGCCACGGTCCGCACAAGCGGGCCGTCGCGGCCTTCCGGCCGCAGATTGGGGTCGACGGGGAACAGCGGCCCCTCGGGCGTGCTCTGCGAGCACACCCGGATCAGGCCGCTGGCCAGCGCCGTCGCCGTGCGCAGGGCGGTCACGTCCGGGTCCTCGCCGTGACCGCCCGCGACGAAGATGACATCGACGTCGCTGGCGTAGTTCAGCTCGCGGGCACCGGTCTTCCCCATGGCGATCACGGCTAGCCGGGCTGGCGCCAACCCCGGCGGCAGCTCGGCCCGCGCGATGGCCAGCGCCGCGTCCAGGGCCGCCGTCGTGAGGTCGGCGAGGCCGGCCATCAGCTCCTCGAGCGAATCCGCGCCGGTCATGTCCGTGGCCGCCAGCTGAAGCAGCCGTCGCCGGTATGCGATGCGCAGCCGGCTAGCCGCATCCCGGCCGTCAACCGGCGCTAGGTCGGCGACCGGTACCGCGCCGGCATCGGCGCCGACCGCCGCGAGAAGTTCCGCACGCAGGCTGACCGACCCGTTCCTTGACCGGAACGGGGTTTCCGTCGCAAGCAGCCGCCAGTCCGCTTGATGCCGGGACAGGTGATCGCCGAGCGCCGCGCTCACGCCGAGCACGCCGATAAGACGGTCACGCAGCATGGCGTCAGCGCGCAGGGCGGCCCGTAGCTCCGCATTCGGCGCCATCTTCGCCAGCGCGGCGAGCGCCAGATCCGGATCGGCTGCGCCCGCCAGTGCCTGCACGAGCGGTCGGTCGGGGCTAGCGTCGGCGTCGCCTGGCGCCACGTCGATGCCTAGCTCGGCCAGCAGCTGCTGTGCGCGCGAAGTATTGGCGAATCCCATGACCGCCAGCTGACCAGCCAGAGTTCCGCGCGGCGTGCTCACGCCAGAACGTTAGCCAATCGGGGCCAGTTCGTCCTGCGCCGCCGTCAGAGCACCATGTAACGCTCGAGCTCGAACTCGCTGACGTGCCGCCGGTACTCCTGCCACTCCTCGCGCTTGTTCCGCAGGAAGAAGTCGAAGACCTCCTCCCCCAGCGTGCTGGCCACGAGTTCGCTGTCCTGCATGACGGCAATCGCCTCGGACAGGTTCTGCGGCAGCGGCGCAATGCCCAGCGCATGCCGCTCGGTGGAGGTCAGCGCCCAGACGTCGTCCTCGGCGCCGGGCGGCAGGTCGTAGTCTCCCTCGATGCCCTGCAGCCCGGCAGCCAGTATCACGGCGAACGCCAGGTAGGGGTTGCATGCCGGGTCGATCGACCGGAACTCGATCCTGGTCGCGTTGCCCTTGCTCGGCTTGTACATGGGCACGCGGATCAGCGCCGACCGGTTGTTGTGCCCCCAGCAGACGTAGGCAGGCGCCTCGCCGCCTGCCCCGGCGATCCGCTCGGTGCCGCCCCAGAGCCGCTTGTAGGAGTTCACCCACTGGTTGCAGACCGCGGTGATCTCGGCGGCGTGGCGCAGCAGGCCAGCGATGAACGCACGGCCCACCTTCGACAGCTGGTACTCACCGGTCGGCTCGTAGAAGACGTTGCGGTCGCCTTCGAAGAGCGACATGTGGGTGTGCATGCCTGAGCCCGGGTACTCGGTGAACGGCTTCGGCATGAACGAGGCGTAGACCCCCTGCTGCAGCGCTACCTCTTTCATCGCCAGCCGGAAGGTCATGATGTTGTCGGCGGTCGTCAGGGCGTCGGCGTAGCGGAGGTCGATTTCCTGCTGGCCGGGTGCGCCCTCGTGGTGACTGAACTCGACCGAGATCCCGAGGCCCTCGAGCATCGAGATCGCCTCGCGCCGGAAGTCGTGTGCGATGCCGTGCGGCGTGTGATCGAAGTAGCCGCCGCCATCGATGGGCCGCGGCCTTGCCCCCGGCTCGGGCTTCTCCCGCAGCAGGAAGAACTCGATCTCCGGGTGCGTGTAGAAGGTGAACCCGAGCCCGGCCGCCCTGGCGAGCGCCCGCTTGAGCACGTGCCGCGGGTCGGCGTAGGACGGCGTGCCGTCAGGCAGCAGGATGTCGCAGAACATCCGGCCCGTGCCGGCCGTGTCGTTGCCGACCGGCATCAGCTGGAAGGTAGCGGGATCTGGCTTGGCCAGCATGTCCGCCTCGTAGACGCGAGCGAACCCCTCGACCGCCGAGCCGTCGAAGCCGATGCCCTCGGCGAACGCGCCCTCCAGTTCCGCTGGCGCTACTGCCACGGACTTGAGGTAGCCAAGGACATCTGTAAACCACAACCGGACGAACCGGATATCACGCTCTTCGAGCGTGCGCAGCACGAACTCTTCCTGCCTGTCCACCGACACAGTCTGCCCGCCGTATGTTTCCTGCTTGTTACCGGCCCCAAGCCCGCGGCCGCCGGCCGGGCCACCGGTCCCTGTTGCCCAACGAGGCCGATCACTGATGAAGTACGGCTACGCCGACGATTGGCCGACTCTCGGATTGCAGGTGTGACATGACAGCGGCGAAGGCGGGTGTGGCCGGGCGGCGGGGTTGCTGGCACGCCATCGGTCGCCGGGCCGCGGCCGCGGCTGCCCTCGCCATGCTTGCCGCGGGAACGGCGGCCTGCGCGGGCGGAGCAACGCGACTCGGGCGCATAAGTCCCTCTCCCCGCTGGTGGTCAGCGCCCGCGATGGGCAAGTCCGCGGGAAGAAGGCCGGCGGCGCCGATGAGTTCCTCGGCATTCCCTACGCTGCGCCGCCGGTTGGCCAGCTGCGCTGGCGGGCGCCACGGCCACCGGCGCCCTGGCACGGCATCCGGCCTGCCACGAAGTTCGCGCCGCACTGCGCGCAGCCGACCGGAGTTTTCGGACGGCCCAGCACGTCGGAGGACTGCCTGTACCTCAACGTGTTCGCGCCGGCCGGTCATCGGCGCGGCAGGCTGCCGGTGATGGTATGGATCCACGGCGGCGCCTTCGTCGGCGGCGAGAGCGACGACTACGACCCAAGCGGCCTGGTCGGGGACGGGGTCATTGTTGTCACGATCAACTACCGGCTCGGGGCGCTAGGCTTCCTCGCCCATCCAGCGCTCGCATCGCGTCCTGGCGGCCCGACCGGGGATTACGGGCTCATGGACCAGCAGGCGGCGCTGCGCTGGGTGCACGACAACATCGGCGCCTTCGGCGGCAATCCGCGCAACGTCACCATCGCCGGGGAGTCAGCCGGCGGGCAGAGTGTGCTCCTGCAGCTCGTCTCGCCCGGCGCGCGCGGGCTGTTCGCGAAGGCGATCGCGGAGAGCGGGGGCTACGCCCTCAACCCGATGCCGTTGGCGCCCGCAGAGGCCGCCGGTCGCACGTTCGCGGCGAAGGCGGGCTGCGCGAGTCAGACGGCCCAGTGCCTGCGCAGCCTGCCGGTCACCACGATCCTTGCCGATCAGGATCAGTCCGGCGCCTCGGCCGATCTGGACGGCTTGGTGGTCAGCCAGACCCTCAAGGCGGCTTTCACGAGCGGAGACTTCAGCCGCGTGCCGGTGATTGACGGCTCCAACCACGATGAATGGCGACTGTTCGTGGCCATCGCCACCTTCGAGGGGCATCCGGTTACCGCGGCCAATTACCAGTCGGTGATCGCGTCCACGCTGCATGTCTCGCAGCGCATCGCTGCGATCATCGCGACCCAGTATCCGCTCGGCAGCTACCCGAGCCCGGCGATCGCCATGAGCACGCTGGGCACCGATGGCATCTTCTCCTGTCCGACGCTGCTGCTAGATCAGGCCATGGCCCGGTTCGTGCCGACCTTCGCTTACCAGTTCAGCGACGAGAACGCGCCCTCGCCGTATCCGAGCCCCGGCTTCGCCTACGGTGCGACTCACGCCACGGAGCTTCAGTACCTGTTCGGGCTGCCGGCCAGCGCACACGGCATCTTGTCGGCGCGGCAGCAGCAGCTCGCCGCGGCGATGCGGCAGGAGTGGACGAGCTTCGCCCGGTCCGGGGTGCCGTCGGCGGCGGGTGCGCCTGGCTGGCCGCGCTTCACGACGGCCAGCCAGGCGATGCTGTCCCTAGTCCCGCCAGGCCCGGCTGTTCAGCCTAGTTTTGCCGCCGAACATCATTGCGGGTTCTGGGCGCTCGGCGGTGACTAGGCCAGCATCAGCCTGGCCCGTCGCCATGCGGCGGCGTCAGGCGTTGTCGTACCGGTCGCGGTGGCGCCACCAAGGCCCGTTCTCATTGCGCCCGCGCGGTGCGCGGTCGAGCCACTGGTACATGCCCCAGAGACCGTCAATGCCTCGCGCATATGCCGAGTAGGTGTGGTATACCGCCCCGTCTTCGAGAATGAACGCGCTCACGCCGGGAGACTCCAGGGTGTACGTGCCCCAGTCCGTGCCCGAAGCTCCTGCCATCGCGACGACCCAAGGATCCTGCGGGTCGGGTAGCTCCCTGCCCCGCCAGTCGCTCTCGCGGAAGTTGTATTCGATGGGACCTGCTTCCTCCTGCTCCCGGCTGTGCCCTGCCTGGAAATCGGAGTTGAAGTCGGTGCCGAACGACGAAGCCCACGGGAAGCGCCACCCCATCCGCTGCCGGAACGCCAGCAGCTTCGGCAGCGGAGCTCGCGATACCGCGCAGAGCGTCACGTCGTGATTCGCCAGGTGAACGACGGAGCCGTCGAAACCATCGGCGATCGCGGAGCAGGACGGACACCCTGCCGTGTAGTCAGCTCCGAACATGAAGTGGTAGATAAGCAGCTGCGACCGCCCCCTGAAGAGGTCGGCGAGGGACGCGGCACCGCCCTCGGTGTCGAAGTTGTAGTCCTTGTCGATCCTGACCCAGGGCAGCTCTTGCCGACGCCGCGCCAGCTCGTCGCTGCGATGCGTCAGCTCCTTCTCCGCTTCCACCAGGTTTAGCCGGGCGGCGAGCCACTCGGCGCGTGTTCCGGTCTTGTGACTAGGCATCGTTTCTCTCTCCTTCGAATGGCGTGCGTAACGGTTTTCGTGTGGTCGCGGGCCCACGTCACATGGGCGGCATAAGCCCCGGGATGGACGACGGCGCGATGATGATCAAGAGCCCGAAGGCCACGATCGCTATGGCCACTGGCACGTCCATCGCGGCGCGGGCTGGCAGCAGTTTCTGCACCAGCACGAGGACGGTGATCACGGCCATCCACGAGGGGCTCATGAGCCCAAGCGCGAGCAGCACCACCATGAGCCCGACACTCGAGCCCACGCAGCACACCCCGAACGCCACGCCGGAGCGACCGCCCTCGCGGCAGCGCCGTCGGCAGGCTCGTTTCAGCGGCGTCAGCTCATACACCCCTGCCGCGATGACCAGCGCTCCGGCAGCGACTGACCCGTGCGGCCGGTACAGCTCGTAGACAGCGGCGCCGACCACGGCCCAGACGGTGACATACGAGAGGACGAAGGCAAGCGCGCCCACCAGGCCGCCGCGGACCTGCGCCCGTCGCACGACCGCGGGGACAGCCCCCGGCAGCATCATTGCCGCCATCATGGGCACCCAGAGCGCCGCAAAAAATGCGAACGAGCCGAGCCGCGTCGCTACGCCCATGTCCATGCCGCGCATCTGGCCGGCCGAGAAGATCCAGCAGCCGACCGCCAGCCCGAGCGTCACGGTCAGCGCGGCTGCGGTCGCAGCCGTCCGCGTCGCACTCCACCGGGCGGGGCGGGCAGCCGGCGTGTCTCCTGCCATGAATTCCTCCAGGTTTCCAACTGGCGAGCTCACCGGTTGAGGTGATCCCGCAGTGCGTCGAGTGGCGCATCCCAGTCACGCGCCAGTGCAGCCAGGAACTGCTGCGCCACCTGCATCGGCGCGGATCGGAGGCGGTAGCGGACCCGGCGCCGCTCGCCCGGTTCGGCCGTCACCAGGCCGGCCTCGGCCAGCAGGACCAGGTGCTTCGCGATGCCCTGCCTCGTGATCGGAAGCTGCCCGGCCAGGTCAGTCGCCGTGGCCGGGCCGCCCGAGGCCAGCGCGGCCAGGATGGCGCGCCGGCTCGGGTCGGCCAGAGCGGCGAAGACCTGCTCGGCCACCGCCTCAATGTCGGGCGGCATCGAGGTAGGCGACCAGCTCACCCA
>DATIOU010000208.1:0-18347 GCA_035472835.1 Streptosporangiaceae bacterium
TAGCCGACGGCGATCATCAGGCCGATGATCGCGATGTTGCGGACCAGGTCCGCCACGGTGCGCCCGGCCAGCACCGCCGAGCGGGCGATCGGCATTGACCGGAAGCGGTCGACCACCCCGCCGGTACATGCCCTGGCATGCGCGTGTGCCTCGTCGGCGGGATTTAGGTTCCTGACATGTGGGTTCGAATCCCACCGGCCCCACCCACACCACCGGCCCCACTCACGAGCATGCAGGTCACCTGCCGCTGGACAGCAGGAGCGTGACGTGAGTGTGCCGCAGCCCGTGCAAGGTGATCACCGGCAGTTCCAGGTGCTCCTTGCGGCAGCGTGCTACCGCCTCGCCGAAGTTGCGGGTCAATCGCTCCGGGCTGATGTGCGGTCGTGTGAGGTCACCGAACACGATGGCGTCCGGCTGGGCAAAGTTGAGCGCGAAGAGCCGCGGCCGCGCTTGCGCGCCCGCAGGAGCGCCACTGTCGCCGGGTCGACGGCCACCACCCGCGGCTTACCGGACTTGGGCGGACCCTCCTTGAGGTGGCGTGCTGGCGTGCGGCGATTACCGGAGCGGCTGGAATGTCGACGTGTCAGGCCGGCAGCGCCAGCGGGCACTGCAAACGGCCCTTTCGCCCACGATGAAGACTTAGCTCAGCCGCCACCGCCCTAGCAGAGCGGCACGCGGGGAACTGCCATGTAAAAGGCACTTTACATTTGCGGTCAAGTAAAGGTACCTTGACATCATGCGGAACCAGGTACGAGAACAGCGGGCACAGCGGGGATTGTCGCAGGCCGAGGTGGCGGCGGCACTGGGCGTGTCGCGCCAGACCGTGATCTCCATCGAGAACGGCCGTTACCTGCCGTCGCTGCCGCTGGCGTTCCGTATCGCGCGGTTCTTTGACATGCCGGTCGACAAGATGTTCGACCCCGAAGATCAGGAGGCAGAAAAATGACCGCATTCATCCGCCCGCGACTGCGGGAGCCGGCGCTCACAGCCCTGGCCGGGGCCATCTTCGCGGCAGCATGGGCCGTGCGCGGCGGGCCGTTGTGGTGGGTGTCGATCACGTCCGGGGTGGCGACGGTCGCCCGCATGATCGCTGTGTACGTGCGCAGTGGCAGAGACGAGGACGCACTGGTTGGTTCCCGGCCGGATGAGCGTCAGCGAACGTTGAGCTTGCGGTCGCGGGCGCTGGCCGGAAATGTCGCCATGATCACCACATTCGCTGGCCTCGCTGTTGCGATCGCGGTGCGGTCCGACGCCTGGCTGCCATTCCTGGCTGTCTTCCTGGTGACCGGCTTCGCCTACCTCTACGGGCTCTCGACCTATGGCGTCGGCGAGGAAGGGCCATCCGACGACGCGGACGCCAGCCCCGGTACGCGCCCATCGGTCAGCTGGTGACCTGCCCGGACGCGGCCGTCGCCGGCGAGGCCCGGCACCATGTCAGTCCAGATTGTGGCCAAGCGCTGACGGTAGGCCGGGCACCGTTCCCGGAGCGTTGCCTTGGTGTTACCGGCCGGATCGGGCCCGGCTGTCACCAAGCAACCCGGCCGCCGCTGAGATGACAGTCTCGTCGGGCGAGCGCGGCATTGGCACCACGCCCGCTAGGGACGTGAGGTCGCTGCCCGGGAACTGGGCGCGGATGGCTGTGCCGAGCGCCTCCTCCAGCGTGATCCACACGATTGTCGACCGCTGAAGCAAGTCCGAGGACGTGCGCCGTCCGTAGTCGTCGTCCCAGTATTCGCCTTGGCAGGCCAACGCCAGTACAGGGTTGATTGCCATGATCAGGGCGTTGCCCGCACTTCCTCTACGTCGTGAGACACGCCGCCGCCAGGCCGCATCTCAGTTACAGAACAAACTGTCCTCGATGACTTGAGACACCCGTCCTCGATGTGCTGAAACCAGACACCACCGGCCCCACTCATCCGACCGCGTAGTTGCTGGCTGGCATCGCGCGAGGTTCTTGCTTCGCGTTTTCTTGACCGATTCAAGAAAACCGGCAAGACTACGGCAGGTGACCACGACGGGGGAGTTCGAGGAGATGCTGCGCGGCGCCGCGCTGCGCGTGACCCGTCCCCGGCTGGCGGTCCTCGGCGCGGTGCACGCCCTTTCCCACGCCGACACGGAATCGATCATCGCCGCCGTGCGCAGGGACCTCCCGCAGGTGTCTCACCAGGCCGTCTACGACTCGCTGCAGGCGCTGACCGCCAATGGCCTAGTGCGGCGCATTCAGCCGTCCGGTTCGGTGGCTCGTTATGAGTCGCGGGTAGGGGACAACCACCACCATGTCGTTTGCCGGCTGTGCGGCGTGATTGCCGACGTCGACTGCGCAGTCGCCGAGACCCCCTGCCTGACGGCAGCCGACGACCGCGGCTACTCAATCGATGAGGCCGAGGTCATCTACTGGGGCCTCTGCCCCGACTGCGCCGCCGCCCAAGTTCTTGATCACCAGCCCTGATTTGCATAGTCCCGAAAGGATTTCCCATGTCGGAGAACCAGGAAGAAGTCATCGCCGAGATGAACACGGAGAGCGACAGCGGTTGTCCGGTCGCGGCTGGTCGCGCCCCGTACCCGAGTCAAGCCGGGGGAAACAAGGGCTGGTGGCCGAACCAGCTCAACCTGAAGATCCTCGCGAAGAACCCCGCCGTAGCCAACCCGCTCGGCGCGGAGTTCAACTACGCCGACGCGTTCAAGACTCTTGATCTCGCCGCCGTGAAGCGTGACATCGCGGAGGTGCTGACCACCTCGCAGGCCTGGTGGCCCGCCGACTTCGGCCACTACGGGCCGCTCATCATCCGGATGGCGTGGCACGCCGCCGGCACCTACCGCGTCAATGACGGCCGTGGCGGCGCCGGGGCTGGTCAGCAGCGTTTCGCGCCGCTGAACAGCTGGCCTGACAACGGGAACCTGGATAAGGCCCGCAGGCTGCTCTGGCCGGTCAAGAAGAAGTACGGGCAGAAGCTTTCGTGGGCGGACCTGATGGTGCTCGCCGGCAACGTCGCGCTCGAGTCGATGGGCTTCAAGACCTTCGGCTTCGGCGGCGGCCGGGAGGATGTCTGGGAGCCAGACGAGGACGTGTACTGGGGCCCGGAGGGCACTTGGCTCGGCGATGAGCGCTATACCGGTGACAGAGAGCTGGAGAAGCCCCTGGCCGCGGTCCAGATGGGTCTTATCTACGTGAACCCGGAGGGGCCGAACGGCAACCCCGACCCGCTCGCCGCGGCGCGTGATATCCGCGAGACGTTTCGGCGGATGGCGATGAATGACGAGGAGACGGTCGCGCTGATCGCTGGCGGCCATACGTTCGGCAAGACGCACGGCGCCGCCGATCCTGAGCGGTTCGTCGGCCCCGAGCCTGAGGCGGCTCCGCTAGAGGAGCAGGGTCTCGGCTGGCGCAACAGCTTCGGCAGCGGCAAGGGCCGGGACGCAATCACGAGCGGGATCGAGGTCATCTGGACGCCGACACCGACTACGTGGGACAACAGCTTCCTCGAGACCCTCTTCGGCTATGAGTGGGAGCCGACTAAGAGCCCTGCAGGCGCGAATCAGTGGAAGCCGAAGAACGGCGCCGGGGCCGGCACCGTGCCCGACCCCGAGGACCCGGCGGTACGGCGCGCCCCGATGATGCTGACCACCGACCTCTCGCTCCGGTTCGATCCGATCTACGAGCCGATTTCGCGACGCTTCCTTCAGCACCCCGACGAGCTCGCCGACGCGTTCGCCCGGGCGTGGTTCAAGCTGACGCACCGCGACATGGGCCCGATTGCGCGCTACCTCGGGCCGGAGGTCCCGACCGAGATCCTCCTCTGGCAAGACCCCATTCCCGCGGTGACGCACGACCTTGTCGACGCTGCTGACATCGCGTCCCTCAAGAGCGAGATCCTGAGCTCTGGCCTGTCGGTCTCCCAGCTGGCGTCGACGGCATGGGCGTCTGCTGCGTCGTTCCGGGGCAGCGACAAGCGCGGCGGCGCCAACGGCGCGCGCATTCGCCTTGAGCCGCAGAATGGCTGGGAGGTCAACGACCCAGACCGGCTGGCGCCCGTACTGCGCACGCTGGAGGGGATCAAAGACACCTTCAACGGCGGCCAGCAAGGCGGCAAGCGGGTCTCGCTCGCCGATGTGATTGTGCTCGCCGGCGGGGTCGGCGTGGAGCAGGCAGCCAGGAACGCCGGCTTCGAGGTCGAGGTCCCCTTCTCGCCGGGCCGCGGGGACGCCTTGCAGGAGCAGACGGACGTGGGGTCTGTGGCTGCACTCGAGCCTCCAGCGGACGGGTTCCGCAACTACCTCGGGAAGGCGAACCGGCTGCGCGCTGAGTACCTCCTGCTCGACAAGGCCAACCTGCTGACCTTGAGCGCGCCGGAGATGACAGTCCTCGTCGGCGGGCTGCGAGTCCTAGGTGCCAACTACAAGCAGTCGCCGCTCGGTGTCTTCACCGCCACTCCGCAGGCGCTGACCAACGACTTCTTCGCGAACCTGCTGGACCTGGGCACGACGTGGTCCCCGACGTCGGAGGACGCGGAGACGTTCGAGGGTCGCGAGGCGGCCACGGGCGAGTTCAAGTGGACCGGCAGCCGAGTCGACCTGGTCTTCGGCTCGAACTCCGAGCTGCGCGCGCTGGCCGAGGTCTACGCGGCCGACGACGCACGCGAGAAGTTCGTGCGCGACTTCGTGTCGGCGTGGGTCAAAGTCATGAACCTCGACCGGTTCGACCTGTCCTGATCCCGGCGTCCGGGCCGGCCTCGCGGGCCGGCCTGGACGTCCGCGGTCGGCGACTTACGGAGCATCACGTCGTGGCTGCGGCGGCTCCGTTTGCGAGCTCGGTGAACTCCTCGACGTCGTATGCCGTTCCTGCGATACCCCAGCCGTCTTCGGCGGCTTCAGTGAGGATCACCCAGGTGCGCGCGGCCAGGCTCGGGTCTCCTGCCGCCGTGGCGATGATGTCGGTTGCGTCCCTGGTGAGCTGCCGCCGGCCGGCGCGATTGAGGGCGCCAGGGGGCGTAACGACCTGGACGCGGACGGTCCGCGCTGACGGTGCGCTGGCCGTGGAAATGGCCGATGACGGCAGCCGGTGAATGAACGCGGCCGTGTTGTCCAAGTGGGTACGGCCCTGGCTGCGCAACACCCTCAGCGCGCAGGACGGCGTGCGTAAGTTCGTGACCGAGTTGCTGGTCAGCGGCCGCTGGGAAGATGCCGGCCGGTGCGTATACGTCGATCATGGGCATGGGTGATGCTCCTCGTGGTCATTATGCCGGTCGTCATAAAACGGTAGATTATGACGATCGTCATAGCCAAGGAGGCCTGATGGATAGCAAAATTCGCTACCGGATGGTGTCCGGGGCGGCTCGCTTGCTAGCCCAGCGCGGGCTGCAGGCGACGTCGTTCTCGAGCGTGCTCGCGGCGACGAGCACGCCGCGCGGCTCGATCTACCATCACTTTCCCGGCGGCAAGGATGAGATGGTCACTGCCGCGATTGCGGCGACCGAGCAGCACGCCCTAGATCTGCTCGAACAGCAGGAAGGAGCGACGGCTGAGCAGGTAGCCCAGTCGTTCCTGGCCGCCTGGCGCGCGCTTCTGCTGCACAGTGACTTCGACGCGGGCTGCGCGCTGGTCGCGGTCACGGTGGCCGCCGAGAACGACGCACTCCGCGCGCGAGCCGCTGATGCCTTTCACGCGTGGCAGGACAAGCTGTCGGCGGCGCTGAAGGCGGGCGGGCTAGCCGGGGACGACGCGAGGTCCGCCGCGACGCTGCTGCTCGCGGCCAGCGAGGGCGCGGTCGTGATCTGCCGCGCTCAGCGCGATATCCGGCCGTTCGACGTCATCACCGGCCAACTGACGAAGCACGTTCGCCGACTAGCGGCTAACCCACCCGTACAAGCCATATGCGAGTAGACGGACCGGTCGGCTTTGACCTCGACATGACCCTAATCAATTCGCGGCCGGCGATCATGGCGGCGTGGTCGGCCGTGGCCGCCGAACTCGCCGTGCACATCGATCTGGCCGAGGTTGACACGCGGATGGGCATCAAGCTCGAGGACGAAGCCGGCTACTGGTTTCCCCCTGACACGCAGCAGGCGGCGGCGGACAGCTATCGCCGTCACTATGTCCGGCTCGCGCCGAGCATGACGCTGCCACTTCCAGGCGCAGCCGGTGCGCTGTCAGCCGTGCGCCTGGCGGGCGAGCGGGCGGTTATCGTGACAGCGAAGCACCCGGTATCGGTGTGGCCGAGCCTGGCGGCGGTCGAGCTGGCAGCTGACGCGGTGTTTGCTTACGTACACGGACCCGAGAAGGCAGCCGTCCTGGCCGGCATCGGCGCCGCCGTCTATGTCGGGGACACACCCGCGGACATGGCCGCCGGGCGGGATGGTGGCGCGCTCGCGGTGGGGGTGCCTACCGGCTCGTTCGCTGCCGGGGAGCTCACGGCGGCCGGTGCGGACGCCGTACTTGGGTCGCTGCTGGAGTTCCCGTCGTGGTACGAAGGCTTCCGCGGCGATTCGAGATCGTGATCCGAATGCGAAAGCGAGCGCGTTGTGACGGAGTCGCGCAAATTCAGCACCGTGATGGGGTACCCCGTGCGGCGGAGCCGAGGAGGGTGGCGCCGTGACTACGGACGTCCTGGCGCTAGCTGACCGGCTGTGGCGCGGCGATGTGCAAATCGGCGAGTATCACCCGGTCACGCACCTCGGCGGTATCGCCGAGATCGCCGATGACGTGGTGTTCCTGCCTGCGTTCGCGAACGTGACGGCGACTCGGACCCCCGCCGGGCTCGTTCTCGTGGACACCGGCAGCTCCTTCGCCGCGCAGGCGATCCATGACGAGTTGCGGCGCTGGACGCCGCAACCGCTGCATACGGCCGTGTACTCGCATGGTCATATCGACCACGTCTTCGGCGTCGGGGTGTGGGAAGCCGAGGCCGCCGAGAAGGGCTGGCCTCCGCCGATCGTGACCGCGCACGAAGCCCTGCCTCGCCGCTTTGACCGGTACCGGATGACCGTCGGCTACAACGAGATCATCAATCAGCGCCAGTTCGGCCTGCGCGGGCTGCGCTGGCCGACCGAATACCGCTATCCGGACCGCACCTACGGCAGCGAGCTCGCCCTCGACGTTGGCGGTACGACGTTCGCGCTGCGGCACGAGAAGGGCGAGACTGACGACCATACGGTCACGTGGATTCCTGACCACAAGGTGCTGTGCTGCGGCGACCTGTTCATCTGGGCATCGCCCAACGCCGGCAATCCGCAGAAGGTGCAGCGGTACCCGCTTGAGTGGGCAGCGGCGCTGCCCCGCATGATCGAGCTGCGGGCTGACTACCTGCTGCCCGGTCACGGCTTGCCGGCCTGCGGAGCGGACCGGGTGGCTATGGCGCTGGCCGACACCGCCGAGCTGCTGGAGTCGCTGGTCAGCCAGACCCTCGCGGTCATGAACGGCGGGGGACGCCTGGACGAGGCGATTCACAGCGTGGTCGTGCCAGGCAGGCTCACCGGTCGGCCGTATCTGCAGCCGGTGTACGACGAGCCTGAGTTCATCGTCCGCACCATCTGGCGGCAGTACGGCGGCTGGTGGGACGGCAACCCGGCGACGCTCAAGCCAGCACCCGAGCGCGCGCTGGCTCGCGAGATTGCCGCGCTGGCGGGCGGCGCGGCCGGGCTTGCTGCCCGGGCCCTTGAGCTGGCCGAGTCGGCGCCGGGTGCTGACGACGACGGTGGGTTGGGTCCGGACGCGACTGGAGCTGGTGCGGCGGACCGCACCACTGACCTGCGGAGCACTGACCTGCGGGTCGCTGGCCTGCCCGGCGGCGAGGACGCGCTGCGGCTAGCCGGGCACCTCGCCGAGCTCGCCTGGCTCGCGGCACCGACAGACGGTGAAATCCAGCAGGCTAGGCACCGAGTTTTTACCATCCGCGCAGAGCGCGCGACTTCCACTATGTCCAGCGGGGTATACCGGTGGGCGGCCAGCGAGTCGCTCGGCGATCCGCAGGCGGAGCGACAAGATCTGGAGGACACATGACGATGCTTGACGGGATCGATCCGTCAGTTCCACCCACCGGGACAGGCTGCGTCGAATGCGACGCGGCGGGTGGCTGGTGGCTGCACCTGCGCCGCTGCGCGCGCTGCGGGCACATCGGCTGCTGTGACAATTCCCCGTCCCAGCACGCCACCAAGCACGCTGCCGCGGACGAGCACCCTGTCATCAGAAGCTTCGAGCCCGGTGAGGCCTGGTTCTACGACTACCGGTCCGACGAGATGTACGAAGGCGGCCCGGAGCTGGCGCCGCCGGAGCATCATCCGCTGGACCAGCCGGTGCCGGGGCCGGCCGGCCGTGTCCCGGCCGATTGGCAGGCACACCTGAACTATTAGCGGCGAGCTCCGCCCGAGGCCGGGGTCCATGACTCGAGCAAAGGTCGCAGGTCGGCGAGCCTGGCGATGATCGCGTCGGGCTTCGCGGCCGCATACGGCGGCACGTCGCTGCCCTGAACTAGCACGGCGCGCAGGCCAGCGCTCTTGGCCCCGTACACATCGTCGTAGGGCCGATCCCCGACGAACACGCAGCGGTCAGGGTCGGATACGCCGATCGCGGCCATGGCGGCCTGGAATGCCTCACGGTGCGGCTTCGTCCTGGCGATCTCGCTTGTGTAGACGGCTCCGTCGATCAGGTCGAGCACGCCGTCGCGGCGGAAGACTTCCTCATGCCACGCTCGCGGCCACATCGTGTTGGAGAGCACGCCGACCTTGACGCCGCTGGCGCGCAGGTAGCCGAACAGCTCCGGTACGTCGGGATCGGTAAAGGTATGCGGCTCCCAGGCGTGGACATAGCTGGCCAGGAACGCCTCCGTCACCGTCACGCCAGCGAGCGCACACAAGGCGCTCATGGTCGCGCTGCGCTGCTGCGTGCGAGACAGCCGCCACAGCTCGTCCTCGGCCGCAAGCAGTGCGGTGGCCAAGGAAACGGCCTCGTCAGCCGGAAAGTGCGGCGCACAAACAGCCGACCACAACTCCGCGGCGTCGACAGTGTGCCACGGCGTCAGCGTGCCGCCCCAGTCGAATATCACGGCGTCGATGGCCATGGTGCCCTAGTTTAGCCCGACTTGCGCGTTGCCTTAGCAACGGGTCGCCGCTGGGCTCGACGCCAGACATACGTGTCTAGTTGGTTATGGCGAATGCCGGCCGTCAAGCCATAGCGTCTTGATGCCCAGAGCTTTGCACGACGAATGGACCTGAGGATTGGCTGATTGGTCGGGCGAATGTCGCCGAGTGTTCTACCAGCGTGCTTAGCGTCTGAGGCGGCATTGTCCATTTCCCGCCAGCAGGCGGAGCACGAGGAGGACTTATGCGACCTCAGCAGCGAGGCGGGGGTGCACGCAGGCTGCGCCTAACATCCACCGGCGTCAGCGTGGCGCTGGTCGGCGCGCTTTGTGTGATCGGAGGGACGTCGCAAGTGCTGGCATCGACCAGCAGCGCGGCGAGCAGCCACAACGACGGCGGTCAGGGCAATGGCTGCCATCTCGGGAACGGTATCAAGCACGTCGTCCAGATTGGCTTCGACAACACCCACTTCTTCCGCGACAACCCGAACGTCCCGTCTGATCTTCAGCTCATGCCGAACCTGCTGAACTTCTTCACCAGCAACGGCACGTTCTTGTCCAACAGCCACACGCCGCTGATCGCGCACACCGCCACGGACCTGCTGACCACAGCTACGGGCCTTTACGGCGACCGCCAGGGCAGCGTCAGTAACAACAGCTTCCGGACCTATAACGCCGACGGCACGACCGACCCGGCCACGGCGTTCACCTACTGGACCGACCCGATCGACGACACGGCCAGGACCGCGAACGCCGGGCATGACACCAACCCCAACATGGTGTACTCACCGGTGCCGCCGTCGACCGCGTCGTCCCCGGTGTCACCATCCACTGTCACGCCTGCGCCGTGGGTGCCTTATACCAGGGCCGGCTGCAACGTAGGCGAGGTCGCCACGGCCAACCAGGAGCTCGAGAATCCCACGTTCGACATCCCGAAGTTCTTCGGCGCCAACTCGCCTGAGGCGCAGCAGGTCGCTGCGGACCCCGACTTCTTCAAGGACAACGAGACCGCCGACTACGTCGGCCTAGGCGTGCACTGCGCCCAGTCCTCCTCGTTCTGCGCCGACGCTCAGGCGGTCAAGTTCAACCAGACGACGGCGTCATCGACAGCAGTGCCAGACCTGCTGCCGAGCGAGCCGGGCGGTTACAACGGATTCCAGGCACTGTTCGGAGCCCGCTACCTCGCGTCGCAGCTTGGCGGTGGCATTCCTAGCCTCAGCCACGACGGCGTTCCCGTGACCAACGCTGCGGGCAACCTGACCGACCTGTTCGGCAACCAGCTCGA
The DNA here is from genome assembly GCA_035472835.1 of Streptosporangiaceae bacterium. Classification (GTDB taxonomy): domain Bacteria; phylum Actinomycetota; class Actinomycetes; order Streptosporangiales; family Streptosporangiaceae; genus JAJYUU01. Next base: position 10,356 of record DATIOU010000208.1, read on the forward strand.
CGGTGCATTCACCAGCCGACCGGGGTTCCCCGGCTACGGCGACATCAACGCGGCCCAGTCGCTGGCGTACGCGGCCGACATGCTGGAGCGCGGCGTCCCGGTCGTGAACGTTTACATCTCCGACCTGCACGGCAACCACGGCCTGCCGAACAGCCCCCAGGTACCTACTATGGGCACCGACTGCGCTAGCGCACCGGGTGCGCTCGGCAGCGGCAGCCAGTGCTACATCGACCAGGCCAAGTACTACAACGACGCGTTCGGCGTGTTCTTCAAGCGCCTAGCCGCCGACGGCATCACGCCGCAGAACACGGCGTTCGTGGTCAGTTCGGACGAGGGCGACCACCAGGCCGGTGCGAACGTGGGCCGCGCCCTCGCGCCGAGCCCGGCAGGCTGCGACGGCGTCACGGTGCCGTGTACGTACACGGCAGCGAACTTCGGTGAGATCACTGTCAACGCGACTGCCCTGCTCGCCAGCGAAACCGGCAACACCACGCCGTTCACCATGCAGAACGACACGTCGGCACAGTTCTACCTGACTGGCAACCCCGGCCCGACGGACCCGACGGTGCGAACCTTCGAGCACAGTGTCGCGAGTCTCACTAACCCGCTCAACCCGTACTCGGGCACAGCCAACGAACCGATAGCGAACTATCTCGCCAACCCAGTCGAGGAAGCGATCCTGCACACCGTCAACGCTGACGCAGCACGGACGCCGACGTTGACGATGTTCGCAAAGCCGGACTACTTCCTGCAGGCGCAGGCGCTGGGCTTCCCGTGCACGGGGCAAGTCATCTGCCAGAACAACGGATTCGCCTGGGACCACGGTGACTACGCGGCCGAGATCAACACTAATTACGTCGGCTTCGTCGGCCCAGGTGTGCAGCAGCTCGGGGTGGACGGCCCGAGCGCAAGCCAGGGCCCGTCGTCTGCGGGCGCCAACAGCGGTCAGACCGTCGTGGCTGACAACCACTTCCCCGGCCCGTGGGTGGATGAGACCGACATCAGGCCCACCATGTTGTATCTCGCTGGGCTGCAGGATGACTATCAGCACGACGGGCGGGTCATCAGCCAGATCCTGACGTCCCCGAACTCCGCCCTCAGTGACCCCGGTGTTACGAGCCTTGGTGCGTGCTACAAGCAGCTCAACTCCAGCGTTGGTGACTTCGGCGCGGCGACGATCGTCGCCTCGACGAACGCCATCGAAAGCACGAGCGCAGGCGACGGCACCTTCACTAGGGTGGAAAGGCAGCTGCGCGGGCTTGAGATCGCCAGAGACCGCCTGGCGGGCGTGATCAAGGCCGAGCTGGAGGCGGCGGCTTTCCGGGACAAGCCCATCATCGCTCCGGGTGTCCAGGCCCTGGCCTGCCAAGGCCTGATTCATGTGGCACAGGAGGTGGCGAGCTCGAGCTAGCTCACCGGCTTAAAGGCACGTCAGCGGCCCCGGGCGAACGCCCGGGACCGCTGACGTACCCGCGCTCCGAGGCCCGATAACAGGCAGCCGGCCGTGCCTAACTAACGAGCGCCTGGGAGACTAGTCGGCGTGCCTTCGGCGTTTTGGGGGCCGTGGTGCGGAAGGGACGAGGTGTAATGGCGGAACCAGGCGCGGACATAGCGGTCCGCGACGCTGAGCCAGTTGAGGGCGCCGTGGCCAAGAACGACCCCGATCTGCTGATGGCGCAGATCGAGCAGACCCGCGAGGATCTCGCGCGGACAGTCGACAGCCTGGCCGCGCGCGTGAGCCCCGCCTACAACGTTCGCGTGCTTCGCGAGAAAGTCGCCGCGCAGGTTTCGAAGCCTGAGGTTCAGATTGGCGTCGTGGCTGTCGGCCTCGCCGTTGCGGGCGTCGCTATCCTTCGCATCTGGGCTCGGCGCCGCAGCAGCCGTTAGCGCCGTCTCGCGGAGCCGTCCCGCGACCGCGGCCGGTACCCGGCCACTGAAGTGCGGCTGGCCTAGGAGTGCGGTTGCGCAAGGAGCGCGGCTGGCCCAGGAATGCGGCCGGCCCAGGAATGCGGCTGGCCCGGAATGCGGCTGGCCCGGAATGCGGCTGCCGCTGAATGCGGCTGCCGCAGGAGTGCGCCTGCTACAGGAACGTCTGCCCTTCACCCCGGTAGGTGGGCACCGTGGCCGCGACCGCGTCGCTCTCGACGAGATGCAGCTCGCTGAATCGCTCGCAGAGTTCGCCTGCTTTCGCGTGCCGCATCCAGACCTTGTCGCCGATCCGGAGGCCGTCAGCGGCTGGCCCGATAAGCGGCGTCTGGACCTCGCCCGCGCCTTCCTCCTTGTCCAGCCGGAAGCCCCCTGGCAGGTACGGCGACGGAACGCGGCTCGCTGTGCCAGGTCCCGATGCCGGATAGCCGCCACCGAGAGCTGTAACGACGCCGGGACCTGGACGTCGCACGACGGGCAACGCGAACATCGCAGCGGGAAGGCCAGTGAAGCCGCGGTAGGCGTCGAACAGCGTCGGGTGATACAGACCCGACCCGGCCCCGATCTCTGTGACCGCTGGCTCGGCCGAGGTGCCTTCGAGCGAGCCCGTGCCGCCGCCGTTCACGAATTCCAGCGACGTTAGCTCCCGGATAGCGGCGACTATGGCGCTGCGCCGTGCGGCCAGCTCGGCGGCCGACCTGCGCTGCATGATCCGGACCGCGCGGGCATAGAGCGGCCGGCCGGGCGGGTCGTCGCCGACGCCCGCGATCTGCGACTCGTACGCCATCAGTCCGACGAGCCGCAGGCTGGGCCGACTCAGGATCGCCCTCGCGAGCGCCACCGCGTCGCCGGGGGAGCGGACCGGAGAGCGCCGCGCGCCGGCCCTGAACCTGCCGCCCAGCGCCTCGTAGCCAGCGTCGATGTCGATGGCGACCCGGACTTGATGGGGACGGCCGACGCTGGCCGTCGCTTTCTCGATGAAGTCGAGGTGGTCAGCGCAGTCGACCATGAGCGCGATGGACGTCGCGGCCGTCGCGTCGCCCGCCAGCCGGGCTAGCGCCGCGCGGTCCGCGGTCGGGTAAGCGACCACGATGTCGTCGCTGGCGTCGCCCGCAGCCAGCCAGAGTGCCTCCTTCAGCGTGTAAGCGAGGATGCCGTTGAAGCCGTCCAGCGCCAGCACCTGCTCGATGAGGTGCCGGCACCGGACCGACTTGCTGGCGAGCCGGATCGGCTTCCCGCTGGCCCGGCCGGTCATCGCGGCGGCATTAGCGCGGAAGGCGGCCATGTCCACGATCGCGAACGGCGCGTCGAGATGAGCCGTCGCCAGGTCGAGCCTGCGGAGATCGTGCGGGCTGCCGCTCCGGCTCACTCGCCGTCCTCGGGCTGCTCTTCCTTCGTCAGCGCCGTGTACTCGGCCGCGGACAGCAGACCCGGCGGCACGTCACCGTCGATGTCGTCGAGTCGGACCCGGAACAGCCAGCCCGCCCCGTACGGGTCGGTGTTCACGAGGCCTGGGTCGTCGTCGATCTCCGGGTTAACCTCGGTCACCTCGCCGTCCACGGGGCAGTAGAGGTCGCTGACAGACTTGGTGGACTCAACCTCACCGCAGGGCTCGCCGGCGGTGACCCTCGACCCTGCCGCCGGCGCCGACACGAATACCACGTCGCCCAGAGCACGCTGCGCGTGGTCGGTGATCCCGACGGAGGCCGTTGAGCCGTTGATGGCCACCCACTCGTGCTCCGGGGTGTAATAGAGCTCGTTGGGAACGGTCATGTTCGCCTCTCTTGCGCCGAATAGGTAGGTATCAGGGAAGCCGCCGCGATCAGGTCACGCTGGACGGCGGTAGAACGGCAGTTCCACCAGTGTGGCCGGCTCCGCGCGACCACGGACATCGACGGCCAACGTCCCCGTTCCGGTTCCTGAATCGACGGCAGCCGCGGCGACGTCCGGTCGGACGTACGCCATCGCAATGGGGACGCCGAGCGTCGGTGACGGCGCGCCACTGGTGACGGTGCCGCACGTCGCGCCGTCCCACAGGACGGGATAGCCGTGCCGCGGCACGCGGCGCGACTGGCTGACCAGGCCGATGAGCTGGCGCTGCGGGGCCGCGGTGGCGCGTTCTGTTAGGGCGCGGCGACCCACGAAGTCGCCGGGCTTATTGAGCTTGACGACCCGGCCGAGACCGGCGTCGAACGGGGTCAGGTCGGCTGCGAGCTCGTTGCCGTAGAGCGGCATGCCGGCCTCGAGCCGGAGCGTGTCGCGGGCTGCGAGCCCGGCTGGGACGAGCCCGTCGACCGCGCCCGCGTCGCTGAGTTCCGCCCATAGGTGCTCGGCGTCGTCGGGCGCCGCGAAGACCTCGAAGCCGTCTTCGCCGGTGTAGCCCGTCCTGGCCAGCAGGACCTGGCGGCCGGCCACCTGGGCGGGATAGCTGGCGTAGTACTTCACCGTGGTGAGGTCCGTGTCGGTAAGGCGAGCCAGGATCATCGCGGCGCGGGGTCCCTGGATAGCAATCAGCGCGTAGTCGTCCGTGCGGTCGCGCACGCTGGCCTCGCGGCCAGCTGCTCGGTCGGCGAGCGCAGCGCCTACTACGGCAGTGTTGGCGGCGTTCGCGACGACGAGGAAGTCGTCGTCAGCGAGGCGGTAGACGATGAGGTCGTCCAGGATGCCGCCGTCGTCCGCGCAGATCATGGTGTACCGAGCGCGTCCTGGCTTCAGGGCAGAGGGCTCGCCGGTCAGCGCGTAGTCCAGGGCAGCTGCGGCGCCGGCGCCGGTGACGGCAAATTCTCCCATATGGGACAGGTCGAATAGGCCGGCCGCGGTCCGCACGGCCGTGTGCTCAGCGGTCTCGCTGCCGTAGCGCAGCGGCATCAGCCACCCGGCGAAGTCAGTCAGGCTGGCGCCGAGCTTTTCGTGGACGCTTGTCAGCGGCGTGCGGCGCGGAGGCGGGGCTGGTGGTGGCGCTGACGCTGGCGGAGCGGCCGAGCTTGGCGGGGAGTCTGTCACGACCACGGAGCCTACCCGGCTGCGGCAGGGCTTGCTGGGCCTCGCCTGCCCGCTCCTGGCTGGGCGCGGCGTCGCCCGGCTGGACGTAGCCCGCCTACCTAGGCAGCGCCGCCCGCCTGGGCGGTGAGCGATGGGGCGTGAGGTTGGATCCGGCGCCCTCAGAGAATGGCAGCAAGTCCAATCCCGTGCCAAATGGCGTTCGCTGCGAGCATTGCGCGGGGCGCCGGGACTGGTGCCGGCTGGCGGGGTAGAGCGAGAGTTGCCTAGTGATGCTCCTGGAAAGACACCAATAGCGGAGGTTCGCGAAACGCTGGTGGGCAGCGACGCTGACGGGCAGCGACGCTGACGGGCAGAGACGCTGGTGGGCAGAGACGCTGACGGGCAGAGACGCTATTGGGCAGAGACGCTATTGGGCAGAGACGCTGGTGGACAGAGACGCTGGTGGGCAGAGACATAGTGGGAGGTGCCGAATGGACGTGCTGACTGACGAGCAGGTAACGGAACGGCTGGCCGGGCTGCCGGGCTGGACTCAGGATCACAACAGCATCGTGCGCGTGCAGAAGCTGGCCGATTTCAAGGCCGCGCTGCTGTACGTGGGCGCGGTGGCGTACCTGGCTGAGGCGGTGAACCACCACCCGGACGTCCTGATCCAGTGGAACAAGGTGACACTGACGCTCTCGACGCACTCGGCTGGCGGCCTGACTGCGAATGATTTCGCCCTAGCCGAGCAGATCAACCGCCTGGGCTAGGCGAGCGGTCGAGAGGACCTGGCGGTCGCCGGATCAGCCAACTTGACATGATCCAGACGCTGTCGGCCTTCGCCTGTGGGCCCCGCCATGCCGCGACGGTGCAGGGGTGGACCGCAGGTAGAGGCGTGCACGAAACTGGCCGAGGCCAGGGACTGCCGGCGCTCTTCGATGTTCACGGTCCGCTCCTTCGCGTCCCGCTCCCGCCCGCCGCCGCGGCGGCCGCGCCGGTCAGCGAGCGAACATCGCGATGGCGATGAACTGGCACGCAGCAGCGGCGCACACGCAGGCGTGGAAGACCTCGTGATACCCAAATACTGCCGGAACGGGGTCGGGTCGGCGGCGGTGGTATGCAACTGCGCCGACGGTGTACAGCAAGCCGCCTGCGATCATCAAGGCCGCCGGCCCGGTGCCTTCATGTATCCAGACGGCCGGTAGCGACAGGCCGGCGGACCACCCGAGCCCGATGAACACGGTCCCGACCAGCTTCTCGGGTGCGCTCATCCACGCGAGGTGGATCACGGCGGCGGCCACGGTGATCGCCCACATCACACCCAGGAAGACCAGGCCCGCCGTGCCACGCGCGGCCAGCAGGAAGGCGGGAGTCGCGGTCCCGGCGATGAGGAAGAAGATCATGACGTGGTCGAGGCGCTGAAGCCGCCGGTTCCACGCATAGCTCCAGTTGCCCCGGTGATAGAGCGCGCTGGTCCCGAACAACCCGGTCACGCTCGCCGCGTAGATGCCGTCGGCGATGCGGTGCACCACGCCGTGCGCAGCGGCGATCAGCAGCGTGCCGCAGACCAGGGATGCCGCGAACCACGTCAGGTGCAGCCAGCCGCGAAGGACCGGCTTGGCGTAGAACATGGTGCGTTTCGCGTCGTAGAGCGCGGGGGCGGGGGCGGCCATAGGCTCTCCTCAGTCAGCACCAAACGCGACGCCGCCGTGGTCAAGAGCAGCCCGGAGGCGACCGCCGCCGACGCGGCATGTCGCCTTTCCATGAAGGTACGACACAGCTGAAGGTGCTTCAACCCCGACTAGGTAGTAACGGCGCGCCCAGGCTCAGACCGTGCCTGCCCGGCTGGACGAGGTGCGGCCGGAGCCGTCCACCAGGTGAATCCGGACCCGTTCGTTGTCGAGGTGCTGAATGGCGCGAGCCCGCAACTGCTCGGCAGCGGTCGCGGGCATGACTCACCGCCGTCTGCGGGCCGGCTGCGACCGCTGACAGGTCGCAGGTCGCGGGGAGTGGATCTTGTCGCAGGGTCGTTCCTGACGCAATGCGCGTGACCCGGTGGAGTCTGGCGGTCTACCGGGTATATCTGGCATGGCGGGACGGCGAGAAGTTCCCCGCCAAGCTGTACGAGGGCTTCAGCACCGCAGAGCTGCGGCGCTTGCGCGAGCTGAGGGGTGACTGAGACCTGGCCATCTGCAACCTCTAGTTCGCCCACCCTGCGCACCCTATTGCGTGTTGTAAGGCCCAAGCGGGCCGGGCGGTGTTACGAGCACCGCGATCCCGGCCCTGACCGTCTGATAAGGAGACGGCTAGTGAATGAGTGTAGAAGCGATCCCCATGGCGTAGAAGATCATCCGCCGCTGGATTACAAGGCCTACCGCGAGGACAGCCGCGTCCTCAAGGAAGGGCTCGACAACGACCTGATCCGCATCCGCCGGGACCACGACGGCGGGCGCATCACTGAGCTGGAAGCCTGCTGGCTGCGGTGCACCGCGTTGGAGAAGCACATCGCCGGGCTGGCCGCGCTGCGCCTGCGCTACCTGGGCGACTAGGCACCCGGGCCGGGGTCCGGCAGTGCGTGCCCCCGTGCTCGCACTGCCGGACCTACCCCGCCTCGGCTTCTTCGCCCTGTGGGTCTGTCTGCCCGAGTCCGAATCAGAACCATCGACCCGGGTGGCGCGACCCACACGGCGAAGAAGCCGCCGCTTCACCGCGACCTTCGTTTGCTGCCAGCCGCCACAGTGCACCGGGGCGACATACAGCCGGGCCGATCCGCCGGGGATCGGACCGCCCCAACGAAGGTCCCCCTCCGCGACTTACGGTTCCCTCATTTCCAGCCGCGCCTTCCCCCGTTCCGGCCCCACCGGACCCCTGAGCGCTGCGTGGGTCTCTAGTTATACACGGAGTACTGCTGCAATTACAGTTAGTTACAAGATTGTGTTGACTGACGGAACGGACATCACTTCAGGAACGCAGTTCAGGCGCGCGCGAGGGACTTGAGAGTGCGCGGTCGTCGCCCGCGAGGACCTAGCGGGACCTGCGCGCCCATCGGCTTGCCGGGATTCAACCGCGGGTTCCCGTTGCTAC
>DATIOU010000209.1:0-5663 GCA_035472835.1 Streptosporangiaceae bacterium
TACAATCGCTCCGCTAACGATCTCGAAACCTCATGGCTGTGCTGGTGGGCGCAACTGGGTTCGAACCAGTGACCCCTCGCTTGTAAGGCGAGTGCTCTACCGCTGAGCTATGCGCCCGCGCTCGCGACCTCTGGCGACCGCGCCTAAGCGTACCGGTGGCTCACGGACTCCGAGTCCGCCGCCTCATCGCGGCGCCACTGTTGCCGGCCAGGCGACGCAACGCGAAGCGCGACATCCGGACGCGCCCCGCCAACCGCCAGGCGGCGGGAACGGGGCCGGTTGACTGGCACACGCATCGCGCGCCGGGCAGGCGCATCGGTAAATCGATAAATTGATGTAGCGACTAACTTGGGAGCACCCGGGCGGAAAGCTGCCGATGAATCAACAGCCACGTCCCGGCGAGAACGTCAAGATCGCGAACGGGCCGCGCCCTGCTTGCTGCGAACGGATAGCAGCAGCGGGCGCGGCCCGCAACGCATCGGTAAGCGGCATCGCCATCCGCATCTATAGCGGCGGGCCGCCTCCGATCCCCCCAAAGACGCACTCGCGGTCCCCCGAACGCGAATGCGTACACAAGTAAGAGAACACCACCGCCATGGCGCACAAGTGCGATCCTCATGGCTGTGATGTGGAGGGCTACCTGGCCGCCGGCTACACGTCTGTAGATGCAGCTGCGCCGGCTCAGCTCAGGTACGGCACAGCCAGCGCAGCGACCTCATCGGCAATGGCCAGCCGGTTCTCCAGCCTGGCCAGCCGTGCATCCATGATCGGTCCGCCGACACCCTCCGCCAGCGCCAGCTCGACATGAAGCGCGCCGGCGACGGCCGCCCCGAACCGTACGGCGTCCGGCAGCATGGCGAGTTCCCCGGCCGACAGCCTGCGCGCGCTGGCATATCCGCTCGCGGTGGCAGCGATCCTGTCCTCGTCCGGCGCGATCAGCCAGGCTTCCGGATCGAGGTCGGACGCGGTCGAGTTGAGGTGACACTCCATGAGGGTGTTGCCAAGATCGAGCACGGCCAAGCCAAGCCCGCTCGTCTCCCAGTCGATCAGCGTGGCCGCGCCGCCGCCAGGTGGCTCGACCGCGTTACGTGCCCAGGCGTCGCCGTGCACAACGGTCTCTGGCACTGACGCAGCGGCCGCATCGACAGCGAGCGCCGTGCGCCGGAACGCCTCGCACAGTCCCGCCCACCCGGCCGGTACTTTGTCCGCGACAGCGTCGAGCCGCGCCAGGGTCATCGGCACTGCCACCGCAGGATGCCGCGGTGCGAGACTCCTGCCCTGGCCGCCGGCAATGACCCGGTGCAGCCGGCCGAGTGTCACGCCGAGCGCCTGAAGTTGCTCGAGTGTCGGCGTGAGCACAGCGCCGGGCGCATAACTCGTCGCCCACGCCAGCCACGGCCCGGCGACGGCGATCAGCTCGCCTGTGCGCGTCAGAACCGGGCGCGGCGCGTCGTAGCCGGCAGCCGCCAGCAGAGCCAGCGTTCGCGCACGCCCGATGAGCCAGTCCTGCACCGTCTCAGTGAACGGGCCGCGCATCTCCACTGGCACCGCTGCCTCGGCCCGGTACGCGCGGACAACATGCGCCGACCCGTCGGTGAGCGTGATCCGGTAGCTGATGCGTGACTCGTGCACCGAGCCGGCCACGACTTCGATGTCGGCAGGCGGAACAGACCGCTCGTGGTACTCATCCAGGAGGCGGCCGAGCACCGCGACGTCGCTCATCCGCGGGTCGCCCCGCCAAGCGCCGCAGCTCCGATCCAGCTCACGACATCGCGTGCCGGCGTCTGCTCGGGCCGAGCACCTTTGCCAGCGCCCGTTCGACCTCCTCGGCCAGGTCTGCGACGGTGGCCTCGGTCTCCGCGGCAGCGGTGAGTGTTGCCTGAGCGGGCTGGCCGACTGCGCCGCAGTCGCGGCACTCGACCTCGCCAAGCCGTCGTACCAGGTGCACGCTGCCGCATACGTGGCACCGGTCGAGCTCATTCGTCCAGTCGACCGCAGCCTGGCAGTCCGGGCAGATCAGAACCTGCCGGTCCTCGCGTACTCCCCGGCGCCAGGGACTTTCGCCCCGGTCAGGGTCCACCTGCCGTGTACCGCACCGATAGCAGGGCATCCAGCCTGTCCCGATTCTGCCGTCGCCACCAGCAGTGCGCCCGCCGTGGGGCCGCGCGCACCCCGAGAGCTAGCTCAGCTCGGCGAGTGCCTTCTGGTAGTCGGCGATCTCTCGTGCTTGCGGGATCGGGTTAACCACCCTCCACCGCACAACGCCGTTTTTGTCGATGATGAACGTGCCGCGGGTGGCGACGCCCACCTTGTCATCGAAGACACCGTAGGCCCTCGCCACCTCACCGTGCGGCCAGAAGTCAGCGAGCAATGTGAAATTGAAATGATCCCGATCGGCCCACGTCCGCAACACGTACGTCGAGTCGACCGAAATGGCCAGCAGCTCTACGTCGTCCCTCGTTATTTCCGGGAACTGGTCCCGGATCGCGCACAGCTCGCCGCTGCACACGCCGCTGAAGGCCAGCGGGTAGAACACGACCACGACGTTCTTCTTGCCCCGAAAAACGGAGAGCCGCACCGGCGAGCCGTGCTGGTCTTTCAGCTCGAAGTCAGGGGCCTGGTCGCCGACTTCAACCGCCATGTACTGATCCTCTCAGCGCGAGTTCGTGGGGATGAGGTGCCATCTATGCGCGGTCCGATTTGACCGGAGCCGCCAGTAATGCGCGGCCGCGATATCCCGCACGGACTCAGTGTGCCATCAGATGACGGCATGCCAGGAGCCGGCTGGTCGGGACCGCCCGACGAGAGGCAAGCGCCAGGACAATCAGCGCAGCGGCACCCAGGGAACGGAACGGCCAAGCAGCTCAGCGCACCTGACTCAGCGCACCTGACTCAGCGGCGCGCCTTCGGGGCGACCAGGCGAGTCGCCGACCAGTTGCGCCCGGCGCTGACCGTCGAGGTCTGGGAGAGCCCGGCAGTCGGCGCGGCTTCGCCGATCTCGCTGGGCTCCACATGACCGTCACGGCCTGTCTTCGGCGTGAGTAGGACGATATAGCCCCCATCGGCCAGCGGGGTGAGCGCATCCACCAGGGCGTCGACGAGGTCGCCATCGCCGTCCCGCCACCACAGCAGGACGCCATCCACGACGTCGTCGTAGTCCTCATCGACGAGCTCCGCGGCTTCTAGCGCTACAACAGAGTCGCGCAGCGCCTCGTCGACGTCGTCGTCGTATCCGATTTCCTGCACCACGTGGCCTGGCTTAACGCCAAGCCGCTCAGCCAGGTCACGCTGGTCCTGCGCCTGGCCCGCGGTCGCGCTCACTGAAGTCCTCCTGATCCTTTCCGCCACGGCTGACGAACAGGTCCCTAGATCTCGGCACATGCCCAGGTCCGGTTCCGGCTACACAGCCATAGCGTTGTCGCTTGTCCTTTGATCGGACAGTCCACACTGGGTCGGCGCGGTGCGCAAGTCACAATTAGTGCGCGGGACAAATTACCTGCCCGGCGGGCGAGCCTGCCTGTCCGCCAATCGCCAAGTCGCGACCATATAGGCGATAAGCGCCCTATGTGACGTGCACCACCCGCGGCTCTACCAGGCCAGTTACCACTGGGTAGTGTCGCGTTTGGTCGCGGCAGGTACGAGGATTAGAGGTGGACAACCCAACTGGACGTGGCCGGCGCGGCCGCGTCCGCCTATGCCGTGGCGGGCAGCAGCCAGCGAAGCCGAAGGCCGCCCGGCGGAATGCGAGGAATCACCCGTGGCCTCCGGACGCCAGCGCTTCTCCATCATCAGCGACGGACTGCCCACCCAGCTACCGGACATCGATCCGGACGAGACCAGGGAATGGGTGGAGTCCTTCGATGACGTCGTCCGCACCCACGGTCGGGCCCGCGCCCGCTACGTGATGCTCCGGCTCCTGGAGCGTGCCCGTGAGCAGCAGGTTGGTGTCCCCGGCCTCCGCAGCACCGACTACATCAATACGATCCCGCCGGAGCGCGAGCCCTGGTTCCCCGGCGACGAGTATGTCGAGCGCCGCATCCGCGCGTACATCCGGTGGAACGCCGCCATCATGGTCAGCCGGGCCAACCGGCCAGGCCTGGGCGTCGGCGGCCACATCGCCACGTATGCCTCGGCCGCGAGCCTGTACGAGGTCGGCTTCAACCACTTCTTCCGCGGCAAGGACCACGGCGAGTCGGGCGACCAGGTCTTTTTCCAGGGCCACGCCGCGCCCGGCATCTACGCGCGGGCCTTCCTGGAAGGACGGCTGACCGAGCACCAGCTGAACGGTTTCCGGCAGGAGCTGTCGCATCCAGGCGGCGGCCTGCCGTCGTACCCCCACCCGCGCCTGATGCCCGATTTCTGGGAGTTCCCGACGGTCTCGATGGGCCTGGGCGCGATCAACGCCGTCCACCAGGCGCGGTTCAACCGGTACCTGCTGGCCCGGGAGCTGAAGGACACGAGCCGGTCGCACGTGTGGGGGTTCCTGGGCGACGGCGAGACCGACGAGCCGGAGGTACGCGGCGCCATCAGCCTCGCCTCGCGCGAGGAGCTCGACAACCTGACGTTCGTAATCAACTGCAACCTGCAGCGCCTCGACGGCCCGGTCCGCGGCAACGGCAAGATCATCCAGGAGCTCGAGGCCTCGTTCCGCGGCGCCGGCTGGAACGTCATCAAGGTGATCTGGGGCCGGGACTGGGACCCGCTGCTGGCCAAGGACACAGACGGTGCCCTGGTCAACAAGATGAACACGACGCCGGATGGCCAGTTCCAGACGTACGCAGTCGAGTCGGGCGCTTACACCAGGGAGAACTTCTTCGGCGGCGACCCGCGCCTGCGCGCGATGGTCGAGCACTTGAGCGACGACGAGATCCGCAACCTCTCGCGTGGCGGCCACGACTACCGCAAGGTCTATGCAGCCTTCAAGGCGGCGACCGAGCACGTCGGGCAGCCGACGGTGATCCTGGCTCACACGATCAAGGGCTGGACGCTCGGGCCCGACTTCGAGGCCCGCAACGCCACGCACCAGATGAAGAAGCTGACCGTCGCGGAACTGAAGGAGTTCCGCGACCGCCTATACCTGGATATCCCCGACGCAGCGCTGGAGGCGGAACTCCCGCCGTACTACCACCCCGGCGAGAAGTCCGACGAGATCCAGTACATGCGGGAGCGCCGGGCCGCGCTCGGCGGCTACCTGCCGAGGCGGGTAATACGATCCAGGCCGCTTGCGCTGCCGCCGGACTCGGTTTACGACGAGCTGCGCCGCGGCTCCGGCAGGCAGCCGGTCGCGACCACGATGGCGTTTGTCCGGCTGCTCAAGGACCTCATGAAAGACCCGGAGATCGGCGAGCGGTTCGCGCCGGTCATTCCCGACGAGGCCCGCACGTTCGGCATGGACTCGTTGTTCCCGACCGCGAAGATCTACGATCCGCAGGGCCAGACCTACGAGGCCGTCGACCGCAACCTGCTCCTGTCCTACAAGGAGTCCAGCCGCGGGCAGATCCTGCACGAGGGCATCAGCGAGGCGGGCGCGATGGCATCGACCACGGCCGCTGGGAGCTCGTACGCGACACACGGCACGCACATGATCCCCGTGTACATTTTCTACTCGATGTTCGGCTTCCAGCGGACCGGCGACCAGATGTGGGCGCTCGGCGACCAGCTCG
>DATIOU010000210.1:0-16987 GCA_035472835.1 Streptosporangiaceae bacterium
CCATCTGCCGGTAGTTGGACAGTCCCACGAACGGCGTGTTCGGCGAGAACAGGTTGTTGCGCTGGAACGAGATGATGGCCGACCACGCGATCGGGACCACGCCAAACAACATGATGACTACGGTGGCAGGCGTCACGAACGCCCACCCAGTCACCTGTTCGCCGGCCCGCATCCGCGCTGGGCGCACGCCTGCCCGCCGCGGGACGCCGACCGGTGACCCGCCGGGCCGGACTCGCGGCTCGCGGCCTGCGACGCGCGGCAGCCGCCCCAAGTAGCGCGCCGCAGTATCCCGTGCCGTCACGTCAGGAACCCGAGCCCCCTGCCAGGGCCGCATTCACCTGCGCCGCGGCAGCAGTCAGGGCTGCCTGCGGCTGGCTCTTGCCGAGCAGCACCGACACGACCATGTTGCCAAGGATTGTGGAGACCTTTGGATAGCTAGCGATCTGCGGACGGGCCTGCTGGACGTTCCCGAGATTGGTCACGAACGTATCCACCGAGGGCAGCGCCTGATTCATCTGCTGCAGGAACCCTGGCGAGTTCTGGACAGACTGACGGATCGGCAGGTTGCCAGTGTGCAGGGAGAAATAGGTGGCCTGCGGCGCGGCCGTCATCCACAGCAGGAACTGCTCCGCCGCCGCGACGCGCTGCGACCCGTTGTTGAAGACCACCCAGTTGTCTGGGCCGGAGATCGTCTGGTGCCCGCCAGCGGCGCCAGCGAACGTCGGCATTATCTGAACGCCGTAGTGCACGTTCGGGAAACTAGACAGGTCCCACGGTCCGGTCACCAGCATCCCGATCTTGCCGGAGTTGAAGAGGTTGGTGTACTGGGAGTCTGACGGGTCCAGGTACATCGACTTGTCTGTGACTGACATCGTGTGCAGCGCGGTCAGAGATTCAAGCCCGGCAGGCGAGTCGAATGCCGCCTTGGTGTTGGCGGAGTTGAGGATCTGGCCCCCCGCCTCCCACAGCAGCGCCTCCCAGTGCCAGACCGTGTCTTCGGTCCCGGGCGTGACATAGGCGGTGCCGAACTGCTTCTTGGCCGCATTCGTCAGCTTCTGCGCGTCAGCGACGAACTGGCTCCACGTCCAGTTCGGCGCCGGTGGCTGCAAGCCGGCCTGAGCGAACAGCGTCTTGTTGTATACGACAGCCAGGTTGTCCACGAGCGCGGGTACGCCGATGACCTTGCCGTTAACGGTCGCTGCGTCGCGCTCGCCGACCCAGAAATCGGACCAGTTGACACCAGGCCGCTGAACAACCTCGGTCAGATTCACCACCTGCGGGATCTGCGCGACGTTCGGCGCCCACGAACCGTAGACGTAGGCGATGTCCGGCTGGCTGCCGCCCTTGACTGCGGTCAGCAGCTTGGGCAGCGAGTTATCGTTGTTGACGAAGAGATAGCTGACCTGCTCGTTCGGATGGGCCTTGTTCCACACGCTCAGCAGGTGCTTGAACGCGGTCGACTCGGCGCCGGTGTAGCCCTCCCAGATCTGCAATCCAGTCGATGACGAGCCCCCAGATCCCGTTCCGCACGCGGTCAGCCCGAACGTGAGTAGTGCCAATGCCATCACAGAACTAAGCCGGTGAGCTTTCATGCCGACCTCTTCGGGACGAGAAGGGATTCGGGCGATAGGGACGATCAATCTTGCATCAATCAGGCATGTTTGAGACATCATTGCTCGCGACAAAGCTTGGTTGTCAACCCTTGAACCGCACTAAATCAGGATCGAAGCCATCACGACGCCATTGCAGCGCTTGCACGGTCTTGCTCACTTCTGGCCCAGATGCGACACTTTCCAGCTGTGGTCAAAGTCGCGTTCATCGGCGCCGGCAGCATCGAGTTCACGCGTAACGTCGTCACCGACTTGTGCAGCTACCCGGAGCTCCAGCCGGGCCTGCACCTCGCGTTGCACGACATCAGTCCTGAGCGGCTGGCCTTCGCCGAAGCCCTGACACGCCGAATCGTGGCGCAGACCCGCGCCGACGCGGTGGTGAGCGCATCCGCTGACCGCCGGTCCGTACTCGACGGCGCCGGTTACGTCATTAATGAGGTACAGGTAGGCGGGTACGCGGCGACGCTGACCGACTTCGAGATCCCGGCCCGCTACGGCGTGCGGCAAACCATCGGCGACACGCTCGGGATCGGCGGCATCTTCCGCGGCCTGCGGACGATTCCGGTGGTCACCGCGCTCGCCGACGACATGCTGCGCACCTGCCCGCAGGCATACCTGCTCAACTACTCCAACCCGATGGCCATGCTGCCGTGGGCGGTCTACGCCGGGACTGGCTTCAGCAACGTGTTCGGGCTGTGCCACTCGGTCCGGGATACCCACGCGTTCCTGGCCAGCCTGGTCGGCGTCGATCCGGCCGAGGTCACGTTCCTTACCGCCGGGTTCAACCACCAGGCGTTCGTGCTTCGGTTCGAGCTGAACGGCGAGTCGCTGTACCCGCGGCTCGGCGAGGTCATCGACGGCTCGCCGGAACTGCAGCGCCGAGTCCGCGTCGAGCTGTACCGCCGCTTCGGCTACTTCCCGACCGAGTCCAGCGAGCACTCCGCGGAGTACGTGCCCTGGTTCATGCGGCACGATGACCAGATTGACAAGTACCGGATCTTCGTCGGCGACTATCTCAGCAGGTCGCAGGACAACCTGGACGAGCTGGCCGAGCTGCAAGCCCAGCTCAAGGCCGGCATCGATCTCGATCTTGAGCCGACCGATGAACTCGCTTCGCAGTTCATCCACTCGCTGGAGACCGGGACCGAACGCGAGATCTATGTGAACGTGCGCAACAGCGGTCTGATCGCGAACCTGCCCGAGGACTGCTGCGTCGAGGTGCCCTGCCAGCTGAGCACGTCAGGCGCCGTACCGAAGCCCGTCGGAATCCTGCCGCCGCAACTCACCGCGCTGAACCGCACCTTCCTGAACGTCGTCGAACTGACCGTCCGCGCCGCTCTGGAGGGCAACCGTGACCACGTCTACCAGGCGGCCTTGCTCGACCCGAACACCTCGTCGACGCTGACAGTCGGTCAGACCGTCGCGATGGTGGACGAGTTGCTGCTCGCGCACGCGCCGCTGCTACCGCCCGGACTCAGGTAAGGACCGCGACCCATGCGAGCAAACCTCCTCGTGATCCTTGCATCAACCGTCGTCGCCGCGTTCGCGTGGACGGGAACGGGGTTGCCTAGCCCGGTGCCGGTCCGCGCCGCCGCTGCCGCTTCGGCTGCAGCATTAACCAGGCCGCAAGCTCACGGCCGCCTGCAGATCGCGGGATCGCTGCGCGATGGCAGCATCGTTCACGCTACCGGGCTGCACTGGCGGCCGGGCTCGCTGCCACGGGCGGACAAGCTACTGAGCTTCGAGGTCAGCTACGCCTGGCGGGCCTGCGCGGCGAAGTGCGTAACGGCCGCGGATACGACGGTCACGCCGTTCGCCGCCGATCGCTACGTCGTCGGCCATGCGGACACCGGCACGCACCTGCAGCTGACAGAGACCGCGACCGAGGTGGTCGAGACTGACCCGGCAACGTTCTCTTTCACCGTGCTCCACGCATCAGCCACATACACCACGCACGCCAGCGTCAAGCCTTATCCCGCGGACCAGCCGCCAACGACAGAGTTCGTGAACGGGACGCCAGAACTCCGGACTGGGTCGGATCAGGAGTACTTTCAGGTCGATCCGCCGCACTACAACGCCGGCGATGGCCCGGCCCGGCAGCAATACCGCCTCGATGGCGAGAGCTGGCGCAATCTAGCCGCCAGCCGTCTTGTCTACACTGGCACGCTGGCCATTGGCGGGCACCAGGTGCAGGTGCGGACCTCCGATTCGGCCGGCGCGACCGTCGTCAGGTTCGGCTGGCGAGTGATACCTATGCCCGCGCCAGCCGCGTGCTTGCCGCGAAAAGGTGGCTCGTGCTGGTATCCGCCTCATCTGAACTCCCGTGGCAAGCCGATGCGGTGGGACTGGCAGATCGGCCGGGTCACGCCGCTCCGGCGGACCGGACCGCGCGCGGTCGACAGCTACGACGTGGACGGGTTCTTGACAACGGCCGCCCAGGTGTCGGCCATCCACTCCAGCTGGCAGGCGGCGACGCTGCCGCACCCCAAGCTGATCTGTTATATCGACATGGCCTGGGAAGATTACCGACCTGACGCCAGCCCTGGCGTGGTCTTTCCCGCCGACTCGCTCGGCAACATCTACTACGGGTACCCGGACGAGCGCTGGGTCGACTTCAGGCAGCTCGACGCGCTGAAACCGATGCTGGACGAGCGCCTGCGCATGTGCGCACGAAAGGGCTTTGACGCCGTCGAGCTTGACGACATCGACAGCTTCGACCCGGCATCCACGACCGGCTTCCACCTGACGCCGGGCGACGCGCAGAACTTCCTGGCGTACGCCTTCAACGAGATCCACCGCCTCGGCATGACAGGTCTCTGGAAGAACTCGCCGTACCTAACCTGGTGGGCTCGCAGCTTCGCGGACGGCGCGGTCGTGGAGGAGTGTTACCTCGCCAGTCAGTGCACCGCGGCCTCATTCCTGGGCAGCAAGCAGTACGGCATCACGTGTACCGGCCTGGCCCGCGCCACGCCGTGCGGCTGGGACGACTTCACCTCCGATCGGACGAAGACTCAGCCGAGCGGCAAGTGGGTCGGCGAAGCCGAATATTCAGCTGATAACTATGTGTGCAATCCGGGCCAGCACTGCCCGACGAAGCGCTCTTTCGCCACGTACTGCCGCGATGTCTATAGTCCGTCGTGGGGTTTCGCGGCGGTCAAGTTCGACGTCAATCTTGACGGCAGGCTCTTCTATCCTTGCCCGACAGGCACCTGACCGACTGGTCGGGAACCTGCTACCAGGACTATCCGGTCGTGGTCCCGCCGCGCCGACGTTCGGGCATCGGCGCCGGCCAGTGCGGGCGGTGCGGAACGACCGCCTCGGCCGGAGCGGGCAGGTCAAGCACTAGCTCATCGTGGTCGTCATAGAGCAGGATCTCCGTCCGCGCGTTCACCGGGCGGTCGCCCAGAAGCAGCAGCCCGGCGTCCGCGAGGGATTGCTCAACCGCCGCCGGCTGCTGGCTCGATGTGCAACGGCAGGTCTACGACAGTGAACTCTGCGGCTTCATGCAGAAGCGCTGCCACAGTCGTGACGCCAGGCGCGTAGCAAGCGTGACACAACTGGCGGGCCACCGTCTGGTGTCGACCAGCGCCTTGCCACTGCGCCTAGCACCAGGCCGACACCCTAGCCGCGCGACTCCTCGAGCTGGCTGGCGATATCGGCTGGTGCGCGCATCCGCCACGCGTCGGTGATGAGTTCGGCCAGCCGCTCCACGTCGACGCGTTCCAGCCGCAGCATCACGAACGGCCAGCCGTCGTAGCCCGGCGTGGTGAAGAACAGCTCCGGCTCGCCGAGCACCAGAGCCTGCTTCTCCGCTTCGTCGCCGACGAACAAGACGGCGATGTCGGTGCGCAATACCCGCGGCTTGCCCGGCGTACGCTCAGGATAGGACCAGACGAAGCCCTTGCCGCCGACGCGGAAGTCGAATCCGTCGCACTCGATCTCCTCGACCTCGGGCAGCGCCAACGCCAGGCTGCGCACCTCGCCGGCGTCGGCCATGAAGCTCCCTCCGCGTCGCGTTAGCCGATTGTCCTCATGTTAGGCGCCGGCCCCGACAGCTGGGCCGCTAAGGATGCGCCCGCACGCACCAGGCGGACCCGTCCACCGTGAACGGCGCGACCGGCAGCAACTCCTCGCACCGGCTCCGCAGTGCCGCACGCCGGCCGGGACCCAGACTGGCGACATAGGCACCACCAGGCCCGACGCCGAGCGTGAATGGCTCCCACCAGTCGTCGAACGTCTCAAAGGCCACGGTGACGGTCAGCGACGAGGACTCGATGTCGTTCAGCCCGGCAGCCTCGCAGAGCTGCGCCAGGTGACCTTTCCGCGCTCCCGGCAAGCCGGACTCGTCCTGGGCACCGGGATCCAGATCCTGCACCGCTCGCCAGAACGCAGCGAGCGGGCCAGTGCCGCCCGCGTGATCCCAGACGCAGGCGGCCACGACGCCGCCCGGACGGGTGACCCTCGCCATCTCCGCGAGCCCCGCGACGGGATCGGTCATGAAGTGGACCACGAGCTGCGCAAGCGCGGCATCGAACGCGTCATCGGCGAACGGCATCTGCTCAGCCGTGCCCGGGCGCACATGGACGCCGGGGAAGCGAGCGCGGGCTGCCGCGACGAATGGCGCGGACGGATCGATCGCGTGCACCGCGCCAGCGCCCAGGCGCTCTACTAGCTGCGCGGTCAGGGCCCCGGGTCCGCAGCCGACATCGAGCGCTCGCTGCCCAGTCCGGATGGCGGCCAGGTCGGCGAACTGTGCGGCCAGCAACTCGGAGAACCGGCCTATGAAGCGGGCGTAGGAAGCGGCGGGCACGTTGAACGTCACGCCACCAATATTGGCCGGCTCGCCTCGCAGGGTACGTGGGGTCGGTCGTTGTCGGCCGTCGGCTGGGCGCGGATACTGCTGGGATGACCGATCGGAACGTGCTCGGCGAAGAGCTGGAGCCGTGCAGTAGCGACCCGTTGACCGGTTTCTACCGGGATGGCTGCTGCCGGACCGGGCCGGAGGACCTCGGCAGCCACACCATCTGCGCGGTGGTGACCGCCGAGTTTCTCCAGCACCAGCGCAGCATCGGCAACGATCTGAGCACCCCGGTTCCCGAGTATCACTTCCCTGGCCTCGTCCCGGGCGATCGCTGGTGCGTCACGGCAGTGAACTGGCTTCGCGCCCACCGCGACGGTGCCGCCGCCCACGTTGTGCTCGCCTCGACCCACGAGCAAGTCCTCGAGATAGTCCCGCTCGCCGTGCTCAAGGAGCACGCGGTCGACGTCCCGGCCCATCCCGGCGGGCTGGACGGGTAGCCACAGGCGGACCGTCCGAACTCAGTCGGCGGTCAGCTCGTAGACGTTCCCGTCCGGGGCGCGAAAGTGCTGCCACGTCGCTCCTAGTTCCCCCAGCAGTTCCACGCCGGCCGCCCGCAGCTCGGCGACGGCCGCCGGGAGATCACGAACCGCGAAGCCGACAACCGGCCCGGTCTCGAAATACTCGCGGTCCGGATAGGCAGGACTGAAGATCTCGATGTGCCGGCCATCTGGGAGCCCGTAGACGCGCATGCCGGGTTCCTGGCGTATCAGCGGCAGGCCCAGAACCTGCTCGTAGAACTGCGCCTGCTCATCATTGTGGCTAGTGCGGGTGCCGCACCAGCCAAGCCCCGTGATCTGCATGTACCCCAGTATCCCAACGCCGCATCCTGGCCGGAGAGGCTGGTCTGGGCCGAGGCGGGACCTAGTGTGGCGGCGTCAGCACGGTCAAGATCCCGGTGATTCCTGTTGCCGTGGCTAGCGCCACCACCTCTAGTCTGGTCGCCAGTGCCGGGCCCGCTCCGGCGGCGGGGTGCCGTCGCAACCACGTCCGGCTGGTTACGGCCGCCCCGGCGGCGGCGCCGACGACTACCGCCTTGGCCACGAGGAACAACCCGTATGTCGTGCTGAACAGCGAACCGACCGGGACCAGTACCAGGGCCGAGATGACCCCGGAGATCACCACGAGGGCGAACAGCCAGGCTGCTGCCGTCGCGTACAGCTTGATGATTCCGTGCGCTGCTGCCGGATGGTTGCGCCACGCGATCGCCGTTCGCACCGCGTAAAAGAGCATTCCGGCCCACAACACTGCCGGGAAGACGTGGCAGTACGTGACGAGCGCTCCCGCCGCCGGGACGACGCCCTCGGGATGGGACCTGATCCCTTCCGCGATTACGACGCCAGACAGCAACACGGCCGCTGGGCCAGAACGGCGCATCCGGAGGAGGACGGCAGCGACCGCAAACAGCGCCAGTTCGATGGCCGCGATCTGAGCGGTGCCGCCGGACGTCAAGCCTGGCGGATTCGGGCGCGCGAGCTGTGCGGCCAGGCCGGGACCGATGAGCGCCGTGGCCAACAGGACCGCGCTCGCGGCCGCGCCGAGCAGCGAGCCGCGCAACGCCCAGGGGCCCGGCGCTGGGCCCGGCCGGGCGCCTTTGTAGTACCGCGCCAGTCCGCGGCCGGCGAGGCCGCCGAGTGCAACCGCCAGGCCGGCCAGCATCAGCCCGCGCTCGACTCCCGTGAGCCAGAGATCAGGCGTGGCCAGCGGCACGGCTGCGATGGCGTCACCGACCATGTGCGCTGGCGCCCAGGTACTTGCTATCGGGCAACAAAGCTCTCACGGCCACGAGAGTAGCCATGGACAGGCGCGGGGGCGGCGGTTATGCCTGATATGCCGTTATCTTTGCGACGCCCCGGCAAGACAATGATCCGGCCCAGCGCGACGTTTCACGGCGGAGGTGCACTCGGCGAGTCGATATCACCCGGTTTGCGCGCACCTCCGCCGTGAAACGTCGGAACCTGGGCCGCGTCGGGCGGGGATTATGCCCGGTATGGCCCGGCCACCAAGTCGGACGCCGTCACCGCGGCACCAGATTTGCGCCGCGGTGAGGAATCTTCATGCCGACCTCGGTTACGCCTTGTCGAGGAGCGATCGCAGCACGTACTGCATGATGCCGCCGTGCCAGAAGTACTCTGCCTCCCCAGGCGTGTCAATCCGGACGATCGCCTGGAACTCCTTGTCATCCGCGCGCACCGTCACCTCGCGCGGCCTCTGACCCGAGTTCATCGCCTCGATGCCGGTGATGTCGAACACCTCGTGCCCCGTGAGCAGCAGCGACTCGGCGCTGTCCCCCGGCTTGAACTGCAGCGGCAGCACGCCCATGCCGATCAGGTTGGACCGGTGAATCCGCTCGAAGGACTCCACCAGGACCGCCCGTACGCCCAATAGCGCGGTGCCTTTCGCGGCCCAGTCGCGCGACGAGCCGGAACCGTATTCCTTACCGCCGAGCACGATGAGCGGCGTGCCCTCGGCGATGTACTGACGGGACGCGTCGTAGATCCACATCTCCTCGCCCTCGGGCAGCTTCAGCGTCACGCCACCCTCTGTCCCCGGCGCCAGCTGGTTGCGCAGCCGGATGTTGGCGAACGTGCCGCGGATCATCACCTCATGGTTGCCGCGCCGGGAACCGTAGCTGTTGAAAGCCGCCCGCTGGACGCCGTGCTCGGTGAGGTACTTGCCGGCCGGACTATCGGTCTTGATCGCGCCCGCGGGCGAGATGTGATCGGTCGTGACTGAGTCGCCGAGGACCGCCAGGACGCGCGCACCCCGGACGTCGGTGACCGGGCTGGGCTCGAGCTGCATGCCATCGAAGTACGGTGGGTGCCGGACGTACGTCGACTCGGCATCCCACGCGAACGTCTCACCTGGCGGTACATCCAGGTCCTGCCAGCGCTCGTCACCGCTGAAGACATCCGCGTAGTCGCGGGTGAACATCTCGGCCGCGACCGCGGTATCCACGATCGACTGGATCTCGCTCGGCGTAGGCCACAGATCGCGCAGATACACGTCCTGCCCGGCCGCCCCCGTCCCGATCGGCTCGGTCGTCAGATCGATGTCCATTGTCCCGGCCAGCGCATAGGCGACGACCAGCGGCGGCGAGGCCAGGTAGTTCATCTTGACGTCGGGGTTGATCCGGCCCTCGAAGTTCCGGTTGCCGGAGAGGACCGAGACGACGGCGAGGTCGTTGTCCGCCACGGCTGCGCTGATCGCCTCGGGCAACGGGCCGGAGTTGCCGATGCACGTGGTGCAGCCGTAGCCGACGAGGCTGAAGCCGAGCTTCTCCAGGTACGGCGTCAGGCCGGCCCGCTCGTAGTAGTCCATCACCACCTTGGATCCGGGCGCGAGCGTGGTCTTCACCCACGGCTTGCGCTCCAGGCCCGCCTCGACGGCCTTCTTCGCCACCAGCGCGGCGCCGATCATCACCGACGGATTGGACGTGTTGGTGCACGACGTGATCGCCGCGATCACGACCGAGCCGTGATCCACCGACGTCTGGGTGCCGTCGTCGAGCGTCACGTTCGCCACGGCCGTCGGCCGGCTGCCGGGTCGGTGCGCCGCGGGGTCGGCAGTCGGGTAGCTGCCACCGCCGTTCTCGCGGTCGGCCTGGAACGGGTCAGAGGCCGGGAACGTCTCGGCGATGTCGTCGTCCAGCCGGTTCAGCTGTACGTACGTGCCGAGGGCTGCACGGAACGACTCCTTCGCGTCGGCCAGCGCGACCCGGTCTTGCGGCCGCTTGGGACCGGCCAGCGACGGCACGACGGTCGACAGGTCGAGCTCGACATTCTCGGAGTAGCGCGCGTGTGCGGCCGGGTCGTGCCACAGCCCTTGCTCCTTGGCGTAGGCCTCGACGAGCGCGACCTGGTCCGCGGACCGGCCCGTGAGCCGCAGATATGCCAGCGTCTCCGCGTCGATCGGGAAGATCGCGCACGTGGAGCCGAACTCGGGGCTCATGTTGCCGATCGTGGCCCGGTTTGCGACCGGCACGGCGGCGACGCCCTCGCCGTGGAACTCGACAAACTTGCCCACTACACCGTGCTTGCGCAGCAATTCGGTGATGGTCAGGACCAGGTCGGTCGCCGTCGCGCCGGCCGGCAGTTCCCCGATGAGGCGGAAGCCAACAACGCGCGGGATCAGCATGGAAACAGGCTGCCCGAGCATCGCGGCCTCGGCCTCGATACCGCCGACGCCCCAGCCGAGGATGCCGAGGCCGTTCTGCATCGTCGTGTGCGAGTCGGTGCCGACGCACGTGTCGGGATAGGCCGCCAGGCCGTTGCCATCGGCCGCCGCCGTCATCACGACCCTGGCCAAATGCTCGATGTTGACCTGGTGCACGATGCCGGTGCCGGGCGGCACGACCTTGAACTGACGCAGCGCGTCCTGACCCCAGCGCAAGAACGCGAACCGCTCCCGGTAGCGCTGGAACTCAAGCTCGACGTTCCGGTCGAACGCGTCCGGGCGCCCGAAGACGTCCGCGATGACCGAGTGGTCGATGACCAGTTCCGCGGGGACGAGCGGGTTTATCTTGCCCGCGTCGCCGCCGAGTGCCCGCATCGCCTCGCGCATGGCCGCCAGGTCGACGACCGCCGGCACGCCGGTCAGGTCCTGCATGATGACGCGCGCGGGACTGAACTGGATCTCGGTGTCCGGCTCGGCCAGCGGATCCCAGTGGGCGAGCGCTCTCACGTGGTCGGCGGTGACGTTCAGCCCGTCTTCGGTCCGGAGCAGGTTCTCCAGCAACACCTTGAGGCTGTAGGGCAGGTCACCCGCGCCGTCAACGGCGTCCAGCCGGTGAATCTGAAACGTGGCACCGCCGACGGCAAGATCCGCGCGGCTGCCGAAACTGTTCCCGGTCATGATGTCCTGGCCTCCTGGGTCATGCAGGTCCAGCAGAACCTGCCCTGCGTCATCCCCTGCATGCATCTTGCCGCTTTGCGCCCCCGTCGCGCCCGGCGGGCCGGCGACCCGCAGAAAGGGAAAGTATCTCGATATCAAGCTATCTCGCCTGCGAGCCTAATCCGCAGCTATCTCGACGTCAAGCTAACTGAAGCCGGCCGCCAGCCCCGGCTTGCGTTATGTCGGCCGCGGGCAGCGCACCCTACCGGTCCAGAATGCGCAGCCGCTGCGGGTCGTAGAACGGCGCGATCTGAAGCCGGGCGGGCACGTCAAGCCCGGCTCCGGTCCGGACGCTGAAGCCGCCCGGCCCGAGCCACTCCCCCGTGACTCCGTCCTCGCAGCTCACCTGCGCCAGACCAACGGCCGCGCCGAGCGTGTGGCCATAAGCGGCCGCCCGGACGTAGCCGACCCAGCGACCGTCGCGCCGGACGGGCTCGTTCCCGAAAAGATCGACGGCTGGATCCTGCGCGAGCAGGCCGACCACGCGAGTGCGTGGCGGACCTTCAGCCCGCACCTTCGCCAGCGCGTCGCGCCCGACGAAGCCGCCTGGCTTGTCCCAGGCAACGGCGAAGCCAAGCCCGGCCGACAGCGGCGTGTCGGTGTTGTCGATGTCGACGCCGAAGTCGCGGTACCCCTTCTCCAGGCGCAGGCTCGTCATCGCGGCCAGCCCGATCGGCCGCACCCCCAGATCGGCACCCGCGGTCATCAGGTCGTCGTACACGCCTGCGCCGTATTCCGCCGGAACGTGCAGTTCAAACCCAAGCTCACCCACGTAGGTGACGCGCACCGCGAGCGCGGGCGCATAGCCAACGTGCAGTTGCCGGGCCGACAGATAAGGGAACGTGGCATTCGTCAGATCGCAGTCCGTCAGCCTGCGCAGCAGCTCGCGCGACAACGGACCCTGCACCGATAGCAGCGTGGTGCCCGACGTCACGTCCGTCACGATGACGAACTCGTCGGGCCTGGTCTCGCGGCGGATCATGGGCTCGATCCGCCGGTGAATGACGTCACTGGCGATGACGAGGAACTTCTCCGGCTCCAGCCAGGTGACGGTGACGTCGGCCACGATGCCGCCTGCCTCGTTGAGCCACTGGGTGTACACGATGCCGCCGAGGCCGGCGGCGACGTCGTTTGCTGACAGCCGGCTGAGCACCGCTGCGGCATCGGGACCTTGGACGATCAGCTTGGCCATCAGCGTCATGTCGAGCACGCCGACTGCGTCGCGCACCGTCTTATGCTCGCGGGCGACGATCTCGTGCGACGGCTGCCGGCTGAAGTCGAGCGTGCTCTTCACGTCCTCGCCCGGCTCGGCGAACCACTCGGCGAACTCCCAGCCCGCCGACTGTCCGAAGTGCGCGCCCTGCGCCGCGAGCCGGTCGTGGAGGACAGAACGCCGGATGTTACGCGCGGTGGACGGCCGCCAGGTCGGCCACACGGCGTCACCGAACAGGACGCCGAGCTGCTCGACGGTCCGCTCGCGGCGGAATCGCCGGGACGTCTCATACGTCGCGGTGCGGTCGACGGCGATCTGCGCGGTATCAACGGGCGGCACGCCGTCGACGATCCAGTGCGCGACGACGCTGCCGACGCCGCCGCCGGACAGTATGCCGAGTGAGTTGAGCCCAGCGGCGACAAAGTAGCCGTCCAGCTCGGGCGCCGGTCCGATCAAGGGCCTGACGTCGGCAGTGAACGACTCAGGCCCGCAGAAAAACGTGCGCACCCCCGTCTCGGCCAGGCACGGGATCCGCGCGAGCGCTGGGCCGAGGAATGGCTCGAGGCGGTCCCAGTCCGGCGGCAGCTTGCCGAACGAGAAGTTCCGCGCGACGCCGTCGAGCGACCATGGGGCGCCGACCGGCTCGAACAATCCGACGAGCATGCCGTCGCCCTCCGGCCGGTAGTAGCCGTAGTTGTCGGGGTCCTCGATCACCGGCAAGCCGGGATCCATACCCGGCACAGTGTCGGTAAGCAGGTAGTAGTGCTCGGCGGCTTGCAAGGGCACAGACACGCCCGAGAGCGCCCCGAACTGGCGCGCCCACATCCCGGCCGCGTTCACGACGACGTCGGTCTCGATGCGGCCGGCGTCGGTCAGAACTGCGGTGACCCGCCGGCCGCGGGTCGCGACGCCCGTGGCGGCGATGCCCTCGATGATCCTGACGCCGCGCTGCCTCGCGCCCTTGGCCAGCGACGTCGCGACACCGACCGGGTCGGCGCGCCCCTCGTCGGCCACGTAGAAAGCCGAGAGCACGTCGTCGGTACGCGCCAGCGGCCACATGGCCGCGAGCTCGGCCGCGGAGATCTCGGTGTCATCGACGCCGAACCCGTGCATCCAGGCGGCCTCGCGCCGCAGCGCCTCCTGCCGCTGCGGCGTGGTCGCCAGCGAGATGTGGCCGACCGCCCGGAATCCGGTCGAGTGCCCAGTCTCGGCTTCCAGCCGCGTGTACAAGTCCCGCGAGTACCTGCTGAAGAAGAGCGAAGTCTCGTCAGTCATCCCAGCCGAGGTGATCAGCCCAGCCGCATGCCAGGTCGTCCCCGCGGTGAGCGCGTGCTGCTCGAGCAGGACGACCTCCGTCCAGCCCAGGTGCGCTAGGTGATAGGCGATGCTGCAGCCGATCACGCCGCCGCCGACGATCACGACCTGCGCGCGGTCCGGGAGCACATCGGCGGCTTGCGGCCTGTCTGAAGGTTCAGTCATGAGCCGATCGTAGGCAATTCCGCCCGATCGGGACAGGCTGTCCTGGTCAAAGCCGCATGCGGCGATGCGCCGCCGGGGCGAAGGGAAGCGCTCCTCGTGACCGGCCGCGACGTCGTTACGCTTGGGCTGATCCGCGTCCGAAGCAGACCGCGCGCGGAGACGAGCTGAAGGAGCGCTATGGCTCAGGCTGCGGCATGGCTGGGAGTCGCGCCGGATCACCCGTTCGGGCTCGCGACACTCCCCTACGGCTCCTACACTGCGGCGCACCATGCCGAGGAGTTCAGAGTCGGTGTCGCGATCGGCGATGGCGTCCTCGACCTGACGACGGCGTCGGACCGGTTGCTGCCCGGCCGAGCGCACTTGTTCAGCTCGGGCAGCCTGGATGACTTCCTCGCCGCCGGCGACGGCGCGTGGGCCCAGGTCCGCGCCGAACTCACCCGGTGGCTGTCCGAGGAGCATTTCCGGCCTGCCATCGAGGACGTCATCGTGCCCGCCGGCGCGGTCGAACTCCGGCTGCCGTTCACCGTGGCCGATTACGTCGACTTCTACGCGTCCGAGAACCACGCCACCAACGTCGGCCGGATCTTCCGGCCGGACGCCGAGCCGCTGGCACTGAACTGGAAGCACTTGCCCGTGGCTTACCACGGGCGGGCCGGCAGCGTGGTCGTGTCCGGCTCCGCCATTCGCCGGCCCTGCGGGCAGACCCGCCCGCCCGGCGCCGATCTGCCGGTCTACGGCGCGTGCGAGCAGCTCGATTTTGAAGCTGAGCTCGGCTTCGTGGTGGGAGCGCACAGCCACCTGGGCGAACCGGTTCCGGTCGAGCGGTTCGCCGAGCACGTCTTCGGCGTGTGCCTCGTCAACGACTGGTCGGCGCGCGATATCCAGCGGTGGGAGTCGGTGCCACTCGGCCCGTTCCTCGGCAAGTCGTTCGCCACCACGATCTCGCCATGGATCGTGCCGCTGCCTGCGCTCGAGCACGCCCGCATCCGCCCGCCATCACGCGACGAGAAGCAGGTCTGCTACCTGATTGAGACGGCTGACTGGGGCCTCAACATCGACTTCGAGGTCCGGCTGAACGGCCACCTGATCGCTCGGCCTCCCTACGCGATGATGCACTGGAGCCCGGCCCAGATGCTGGCTCACATGACCGGGAACGGGGCCGCGCTGCGCTCCGGTGATCTCTACGCATCGGGTACCGTCAGCGGTCCCGAGCGCGGCGAACGGGGCTCCCTGATCGAGTTGGCGTGGAACGGCAAGGAACCGCTCACTCTGCCGGACGGCTCGACGCGGTCGTGGCTGCGCGATAGGGACGAGATCACGATCTCGGCGACCGCTCCCGGCCCGGATGGCGCGCGGATCGGACTCGGCTCGGTGACGGGCCGCATCCTCCCGGCCGTGCTTACCCCGCCGGAGGCCCGCTACTGAGACCCAGTTCGGCACCTGGCGACTGGACCGCTGCCGACGACGGCCGCGACGCAGCCTGGTGCCGGGTCGAGCAGCGACAAGGTCCAGTTCGCCAGGTGCCCGCCGACGCGGATGGCCGGGTGCGCGCCGCAGACCAGCTCGGTCGTGGGCAGTCCGGCTAGACCGCGGCCAGTCGCCTTGAGGTAAGCCTCCTTCGCCGTCCAGTGGCGGTAAAAACCGCGCAGCGGCGCGCTCCCGCAACCCCCAGCGATGCAGCGCGCCTCGGCGGCGCCGAACCTGGCCGCTATCAGGTCCGCCAGCTCGGCTCGCGGGGTCACTAGCTCAATGTCGGCGCCAACTGAGGAGTACGAGACCGTGACCAGGCCGCGTTCCGCGCTTCTGCTGAGGCTGAAATGAACGGAGCCAGCATGCTCGCCAATGAGGGTCAGCCGACCACGCGGGGCCATCTGGAACTGCAGATCGGCCGGTTCGGCGCGCAGGTAGCGACCGAGTATGACGCGCAGCCAGGCCCGGCCCGCGCCGAATCTGGCTCCGTCCCGCACCGAGATATAGCTGCCAGCTCGCGCAAGCTCCTCCGGACCAAGCGCCCTTCGCCAGTCATCGGGGGGCGTATCGAGATCGACCAGCCACGCGTGCACATCGCCTGGCGCCAGCCGGTCTCGTTTCGGTGCGCTGCGACTGCGCCGCATGGAGCGGGACTCTACTCCGGCTGCGCCGGCCGTCGGGATGACGCAGGCGGCGGCCGGTGCGGACTGACACTACGATGTGCGAAATCGCCACGAGGCGGGAGAATGCAGCTATGCCAGGTTCGACTTCGCCGCGGGACCAGTCAGAGGACCCGCGCGACAACACGCTCGACCTGCCGCGCCTGGATGCGGACGCCCTGGCTGATTACCTCCAGCGGACTGCGCCGCCACCCGCCCTGCAGCCGGCCGCAGAGCTCGAGCCGCTCCCGGCGCCGGATTCCGGACCCTCGCCGTGGTCGCCGAACACGCGAGAGTCATCCGCTTACTCGGCGTCACGAAGCACTCGGCCGGCTGGCTTGCGCAACCCGTACGCGGCGCCGGACGAGGATCAGCGGCCGCCCGCAAACTCGCGTGCCTTCGAGCAAGCCGCTCCGGCTGACGACGCATGGCCAGATTCGGGCCTGGATCAGACGCCGCCAGACCGCGACGCGAGCATCTCCGCGCCGACGCCAGCTGATGCTGACACCTCGGCGTCGGCCCCTGAGGTCCCGCGGCGCGCGCCGGACCCCAGCTCTGCGCCGGACCCCAGCGTCGCGCCGGACCCCAGCGTCGGGCCGGTCTCCCCAGCCGCGACGACCCCCAGCGTCGCGCCGGTCCCCAGTTCCGCGCCGGACCCCAGCGTCGCGCCGGACCCCAGTTCCGCGCCGGACCCCAGTTCCGCGCCGGTCTCCCCCGCCGTGGCGACCCCTAGCGCCGCGGGGTCTGATGTGCGCGGTACGCCTAGCGACGGGGCCGCTAGGACTGACGTGAGCGCCGCGCCGGG
>DATIOU010000211.1:0-33451 GCA_035472835.1 Streptosporangiaceae bacterium
GGAGTTGTTCGTCCGGCCGGCCGGCAGCACCACATGGAAGCTGGCGACGCCGACCGGCGTCGCCAGCAACGGCGGGCTCGTCATGGCCGCATCCGGCGCCACGTCGCTGGTCACGGGCTTCCTGCCAAGTCAGAAGCTCACGTTCTCGCCGCTGGCGGTGACGTCGGATGGCGGGCGGAACTGGTCACAGAACCTGCTGCTGAGCCCCGGCTTCCGCGCCGTCCCGAATGCACTGGCGGTGAGTCCGAGAGGCCAGCTACTCGCGCTCACCAACGCCGGCAACGTCGAGGCCGGCACCGGTCGCGGCGCGACGTGGCGGACGCTGGCGACGCAGCGGACGCTGGCCGACTCCCCCGTCGGCCGGGCCTGCGGCGTCCGGACGCTGACCGCCGCGGCGTGGACGCCGGCAGGCTCGCCGCTCGTCGCGGCCAGCTGCGACCGGCCCGGCGCTACGGGCATCTTCGCGTTCTCGGCCGGCGGCTGGCGCCGCGCCGGGCCAGCTTTGCCCGCCAGCTTGTCGCGCCGCGTCATCAACGTCATCGGCCTCGCGACCACGGGCCAGCGGACGACCGTCGTCCTCGCTGCGATGTCGGCCGCCGGGGCCACCATCGTGACTGGATGGTCGGCCGACGGCGGCACGACATGGCAGCTGTCCCCCGCTCTGTCGGCTGGACGCGCGAGCCGGCCCTCCGTATCGATCTGGGCCGACGGCTCGGTTGGCCTGGTCCTGCCCACCGGTGCGGCCGCGTCTGAGACCCAGAGCGCCACCATCGGCTGGCAGTCGGCAAGCTGGCGCACCTTGCCTCCGCTCCCGGCGCGGACGGCCACGCTGGCCGCCGGGCCTGGCGGTCAGCCGCAAGTACTCACGGTCAGCGGCACAGCCCTGACGGCTTGGCAGCTCACAACCGGCTCGAGCCGATGGACCATGACACAGACCATTCGGGTGCCCGTCCCGTACGGGTCGTCTGGCTGAGAGGACGCCGTGAGTTACCTAGCCCAGCACTGGTCGTTCGACCCGTTCCTGATCATCGCCGCCGTGCTCGTCATCTTGCACGAGGTCGGCCTGGCGCGGCTAGCCGGCCGCTCTCGGCCGGACCGCACCAGGCAACGCAGGCTCCGCTCGATCTGGTTCTACGCCGGCCTCGCGGTACTACTGATCGCCGTCCAGTCCCCCGTCGACTACTGGGCCGACGCCTACTTCTTTGTGCACATGATCCAGCACTTGCTGCTGATGTTCGCCGCGCCCAGCCTGATCGTCACCGGCGCGCCGTGGCAGCCGCTGCTCGCCGGGCTGCCCGGCACGTCAGGCAAGGCCGCCACGCGAGAGGTTATGGTGGCGCGGTGGACAGCGCCCCTGCGCGCCATCGGCGGCTTCTTGCTCCGGCCGTTGGTCAGCGTGGTCGCTTTCAACGCGGTCATGGTCGTCTGGCACCTGCCTGGTCCCTTTGACCTCGGCGAGCGAAATTCGGCGGTCCACATCTGGCTCGTGCACGGCAGCTTCTTCATCACGGGCGTGCTGTTCTGGCTGCAGTTCATCGCGTCGCCTCCGTTCCGGATCAAGATGTCGACAGTTACCCAGGCCGGCACGCTGCTCGCCACCAACTGCGTGATGTGGGTGCTAGCCATGGCGATGGGCTTCCTGAGCAGCACGTCCTGGTACTCGGTGTACAACCACGTGCCCGGCGTCACGCTCCCTGCCTTCGCCGACCAGCAGATCGGCGCCGGCATCCTGTGGATCTGCGGCGACTTCTGGGCCATTCCCACCATGATCTTCGTGATCCGTAAGCTCATGGCGGAGGATGGCAGCGTCAGCGCCGCCGTCGATCGCATCCTCGGCCGCGGCTCGGCTCGGTACAACTGGGCGAATCGCGGCTAGCCGAAGGCCTGCACTACGGGTTAGCTGAGCCGCTACTCGCGAACCGCCAGGAGATCGGCCAGCACATCAGCTTCTCGACGGAGGCGCTCGGCCTGGTCGGCGCGGCCCATGCGCTCGTAGTCGTCCGCGGCCGAGCGCCGATCGCTGATCTCGGCGGCGACCATGGCGGCGATGTCAGCCTCCGTGAGCTCGCGTCGCGGCGCTTCGGCGGCGCCGAGCCCGGCGACAGCACCGGCCACGTGCTCGCTGCTCGGCCGCTTGGATCCTGTCTCAAGCGGCGCTATGGCTTCGGCATTGGCGATCGCGCTGAGAGCCGAGCGCACAGCCGAAGCCGCCGCGGAGTCTCGTGAGCTGAGCGCCTGGCTCAGTGCGGTTCGCAGGCGTGCTTGGATGCTTGTCGTCGGCATGCGCGCACAATACGGGAGCTGGCGCGGGGGTGATGCGAAGCAGGCGTAAGCGTGGCCCCGGTCAGCAGTAAAGCTGCCCGCCTCGGCCCGACGATCGTTTAGTGGCGCCGACGACTGCCAAGCCGGCGCAGCATTGCGCCCGGGTCAGCTCTGGCGCCCTGGCAGCATCACCCCGGCCCCAGCGCCAGCGCCTGTGCGCGACGTAACGGCGGCGAAATACACCGCTCTTAGCATGGCTCGGTGCACGAGGACGAGATCAAGATCGATGACCCGCGGACGCCGGACGTGCGCGCGCTGCTTCGGCTGCACCTGTCGCACATGCAGTCGCAGAGCCCGCCGGAGAACGTGTTCGCGCTCGATGTCAGCGGCCTGCTGGACCCGGCCGTCACGCTCTACAGCTGCCGGCGCGACGGCGAGCTGCTCGCGATCGGGGCGCTCAAGGACCTCGGCAACCGCCACGGCGAGCTCAAGTCCATGCACACGGCCGAGGCGGCCCGTCGCAATGGCGTCGGCCGGACGATGCTGACGCACCTCGTTGGCGTCGCGCGGGACCGGGGGTACCAGCTGCTGAGCCTGGAGACCGGCTCGATGGCGGGATTCGCACCCGCGCGGGCGCTGTACGCGAGCGCCGGATTCGCCGTGTGCGCCGCGTTCGCTGACTATCAGCCGAGCCAGTACAGCACGTTCATGGAGCTTGCCATTTCATGCAGCTAACACCGTCATCCAGCTAGCACCGCGGTGACGCCAGCAGCTCCGGTGACCTTCGTGCCCTTGTGGAATCCGCCGAACAGTGAGGCGAGGAGGATCAGCAGCGCCAATACGGCGATGAGCCAGATTAAACAGCCGACGCGCCGGCTGAACCGCCGTGGCCGGCCATCTGAGGGGCGCCAGCTCATGGCCGGTATACCTGCCCCGAGGATCGCAGATTATGCAAGGAATCTCTGGCGCGTAGCCGGGTAGTTGGAGCACGAACCTCCGAAGGAGAGCCCTCGTGCATATCCCGCGTCCTGGCCGGATCGCCGGTCCGCTTGCCGCCGTCGCCGCCGCCTTAGTTGCGGTCGTCGTGTTGCTGCTCGTGCTGTCAGCCGTCCGGCTGCTCCCCCAGCTGCGCAACCCGTTCCACTCGACGACGACAGTGCGCAGTCAGCCGCCGCTGCTGAAGTCGATCACATCGCTGAGCCGCTATGAGGCGGCGAGCGGCACCTTCCAGGTGGTCGTCGACCTCTCGAAGCAAACCTCGTTCCTGCCGTCCTTCATCGCGGGCAGCCAGACCTTGTTCGTCGCAGACGGCACCGTAATCGCTTACGTCAACTTCGCCGGCCTCAAGGGCAGCGCCATCACGGTTACCCACGGGCACGCGGTCACGATCTCGCTGCCGCCAGCGCAGCTAGAGCCAGCCATCCTCAACGTCGGCCAGTCCTACGTCTTCGCTCAGCAGGAAGGCATCATCAACCGCGTCGCTGACTTCTTCGCGGGCAACCCCAACAGCCAGCAAGAGGTCTACATCATCGCCCAGCGCCGAATCCAGAACGCGGCGCGTACCAGCGCTCTGCGCGCGGATGCGCAGCGCAACACTACAGCGATGCTGGACAGCATGCTGGGCTCCCTGGGCTACTCCCACGTGACCGTCACGTACACCGGCGGCTGAGCCGCGGCGGCCCCCGGATAGTCGCAGTTGCTCGCGACCGACCCCGGCCTCAGCCAAACGGCGCGTCACCTGGAATTCTCCATGCGGTTGACTCAGCCGCTTGACGGCTTAGAGTGAACGAAGTATGCGGCTTTGCGGTAGGAGGTACCGATGGTGTCGTCGCTCGGGCAGCGCCTGCGCGCGCTTCGGGTCGAGCGCGGACTGAGCCAGGCTGAGCTTGCCGGGGACCTGGTGTCGCCGAGCTATGTGTCGCTGATCGAGGCCGACCGGCGGTCCCCTGAGCGAGAGGTCTTGGCCGGCCTTGCCCATCGGCTGAGCTGCTCGGCCGTCTACCTGGAGACCGGTGTTGTACCGGAGGAAATCAGCGAGCAGCGGCTGCAGCTCAAGTTCGCGGAGATCGCGCTGGCCAACGGGGAGCTTGACGAAGCGCACGACCGGTTCCGCGCCCTGTCGTTGCAGGCGAGCAGTGAGATCAACCATGGCGCGATCTGGGGCCTGGCCCAGACTGAGGAAGCGCTCGGCAACCTGCACGAGGCGATGACGCACCTCGAAGCGCTGCTCGAGCCGGCCAGAGCGGGTGAGCCCGGCGCGCCCGGGCTGCTGAGCCTCCTCATCGCCCGGTGCCGCATCTACCGGCTGGCTGGCGACTTTGCCCGTAGCATCGAGGTCGGCGAGGACGCGGTGCGCGAAGTGCGCGAACTGGGCCTGGAAGGCACCGAGGACGAGGTGCGACTCGCGTCATCCCTGGTCGGTTGCTACTTCGCGAGGGGCGACATGTTCTCGGCCCAGCACCTCGTGAGCCGCGTGATCGAGCGCGCCGAGAAGCTCGGCTCACGGCAGGCGCAGGGGGCCGCGTACTGGAACGCCTCGGCGGTCGCCGCCGCCCGCGGCCAGCTGACGGACGCGCTCGAGCTCGCGTCGAAGACGCTGGCGATGCTCGCTGAGGCGGCGCCCGACGCCAGCCTCGCCGGAATGCGGATCACCCACGCCTGGCTGCTGCTGCGTTGCGACCCGCCACGACTGGATGAGGCGGACGTGTTGCTGGCCCGCGCGCACGAAGTGCTATCCGCCATGTCGTTCAGCCCGCACCTGGCGAATTGCGAGACCGAGATGGCGCGGTCGGCACTGCTCCGGGGCGACTTCGACGAGGCAATTCGCATTGCCGGGAAGGCAATCGAGCGGTGTGAGGAAGCTGGCGCGGCTGAGGGCGCGCACGCGAAGGTCGTGACCGGGCTAGCGCTGGTCATGTCCGGCCAGCCCGACGAAGGAGCGGCGCTTGCTGGGACGGCAGCCGAGCGGCTGGCCACGATGGGCTCACAGCTCGAAGCCGCGCAAGCCTGGCGAGAGCTAGCCGAGGCGCTCATCCAGCGCGGCCGGGCTGCCGACGCAGTCGATGCGCTGCGACGGGCTTCGGACTACGCCGGGGTGCGGGCCGCGACCATCCGCTCGGGCCTCACCGCGCCGGTCCACGAGTAGCCTCCTCCGCGGGGAGCGCTCCGGCGCTGACGTTCAGGTGAGTGAGCAGGAACTCCAGGCACTGCGCGCGGCAGTCGATAACGTTCTGCGGCCGGGCGTAGCGGTGACCTTCGTCTGAGTAGATCGTGAGCCGGTAAGGCCGGGCCCCCCGGTCAAGCGCTGCAGCGAGCGCCTCCGCGTGCTGTACCGGTACCCGGCCGTCGTTGCGGCCATGGAACAGCAGAGCCGGAACTCGGATGTCGCCGGCGCGGCGGACTGGCGACGTCGCGATCAGCTGATCCCGGTCTTCGACCAGATCCCCGATCCGGGCCGCGAGTTCGACGCCGACGGAGCGGGCCGGCGACCGCAGGCCGGCGACATAAGCCGGCAGGTCCGTGGGGGCAGATCCGGAGACGACGCAGGACAGCGGGACCTCAGTCTGCGTGGCCAGCATGAGCGCGGCATACCCGCCGTATCCATGGCCGATGGCGGCGATCTGGTCGCGGCGGATGAGGTCGGCCAGTTCGGCCGACTGGAGCGCGTCGATCAGGTCGTCCTGCATGGCCAGCCCCCACTGGCGGTCTCCCGCGTCACGGAATTGCTTCCCGAAGCCGCTGGATCCTCGGTAGTTGACCTGGATGCAGCACAGTCCGGCCGTGGCCATGAACTGCGCCCATGGGTCCAGCTGCGCCCGGTCGCGCGACCACGGCCCGCCGTGCACGGCGAGCACGGCTGGCCACGGCGGCGGCGTGCTGGGGCGCGTAACGAAGCCAGTGATAGGCAAGCCGTCGCGGGCGCGGTAGCTGACCGGCTCACGCGGCTGCATCTTTACCCGGGCCAGGCCGGTAAACCTCGCCATGGGCTTGCTGGCAGCTCCCCCGCCGCTGACTTCCGTGCCGCGGCCGAAGGTAACGAACGCCGGGCCGCCAACCGGGAAGGAGATCTCGGCCAGGCAGAAGGTGGCGTTCCTGCCGGTGATGGCCGCACGCGCCCCGCGCGCCACCTCGGCGAGCCTGGCCAGGTCGGCGGCGCCGGCTCTGGTGACCGCCGATTGCGTCTGATCGGGATCGGTGGTGGTGACGATCTCCGGTTCGCTGCCGTCGGGCGCCATCAGAACGGTGGTGATATCGAACCGCTCACGCTCGCAGACGACATCAGGCGACCAGTCCGGCGCCGACATCCTGACGAGCGCGACCGTATCCCGGCCGGCCGAGCTGAGCGCGTACAGCGTTCGCTCGTCGGAGCTGAATGCGAGCGGGCGCGAGGCCAGGCTGTCAGCAACCGGGATGTCGCCGATAGCCGACCACGCCGGCTCATCCAGCCGGGTGTGCCACCAGGTGCAGCTGCCGGCGTCCGCGCAGACAGCCACCGCTTGCGTGCCGGTCGCGAGCCACCGGGTGGCGTGCCCGGCTGGCGGCTCCCATTCGGCGATGACAGCGCCGGTCGGCGCCACCGCGAGCAGCCGCGACGCGTCCGCCGCGGACTGCCGCACGGCGATCAGGATGTGCGGCTTCGTGCCGCCCACCTGGCCCACATAGCGCGTGTCGCCCGCGAGGTCGGGCGCGAGCGGGGCCAGCGAGCGTGATCGCAAGTCGAGCCAGGCAAGCACGCGCCGATCGGCACCGGCTTGACTCAGAACCAGGATCAGGCCGTGGCCGCTGGCACCCCAGTGGTAATCGTGCAGCCGCCAAGGCCGCAGATCCGAGGCGAGCTGCATCGGTGATCTGCTAGCGCCGACCCAGACGTTGGCGGCGCCATCGTGCCATCGGACTGCGGCGAACCGGTCACCCGCTGGCGCGAGTCTCGGCCGGGTCCAATCCGGTGTCCCCCGGAAAGACGCCTGTCTGACTTGTGAGACGTGCACACGCAAACCCTGATCGGTTTAGGTCGCCCAGCCTGGGCGACCAGGATCTTTTGCCGCCGCTAGGACGGTATCGGGCAGGTTCGCGAGGAGTCAAGACGCGACTTGACTCCGCAAGTTATGCGCCAAAGTTCGTCTGTAGTGCAATGTAGTAGGAGTTTGACCGACTCTTGTGACTATGGAGCCGAGGCGGTGGTTAACTGCCTCTGACACCAGATAGGTGGGTGGACAGCACATGACCAGCATCCGCATCGCCATCGCAGCCGCTCTTGTGCTCACCGTCGCGTTCGCAAGCGGGGCCGGGCACGCTAGGCACAGCCACGCGTCCGCAACGGCTCCGGCGGCCGCGGTCACCACCGCGCCGACGCACAACTCCCCGGTGCTCTGCTGCTAGCAGGCCGTTAGCCAGCGCCGGTAGCGTCGACGCGACGCCTGGCGCCAGACCTCCGCGGCCAGCTCGTCGAGCATCCTGGCATCACACGCATCGCGCTCGTAGAACATGCCGTAGCTGAAGGCGTTCTCGCCGGCCAGGTGAGCGGCTACCCCGAGGCTGCGTTCGAGCTGGCGGGCAATAACTGTGTCCTGGTGGTCGCCGAGGACCGTCTGCATCCTCTTCATCTGCCCGGCGAACCGGCGCGCGTCCCGGCCGGCCACGGTGGTTACCGCCTCGGCCGCGTACCTGGACCGCTTTGCCGCCTTGCGCGCCTGATGCAGGGCGACGTCGCGGTCCTGACCTGGCCGCGCTGCCAGGGCCCGGCACATCCGCCGCCGCGTAGTCCGGTATGAGCGTGCGACCGCGGCAGCGAGTGCGGATCCGGCGGCCTCGTCGCCAGCTGGACCCAGCGGCGGATCCGCGATAAGCGCATCGAGGCTGGTCAGCAGCGCTGTATAGCGCTCGGACTCGAGCGCCGACAGCACCGCGGTCCTGGCCTTCGCGCCTGCACCCGAGAAATGGGCCTCGATCCTGGCCGCGACCGGCCCGAGTAGCTGGGCCACATCGGTCTGCTGTTCCTGAGCCCGCAGATGCGCCGCAAGCACCTCGGCATCGCGCTCCTGGCCGAGCGTGTCACCGAGCCACTTGAGTTCGGCGGCGATGTGCTCAGTATCGTCGGGCCTGAGCACCGCGCCGAACGTGCGCATGGTGCTGCGCAGCCGCCTCGTGGCCACGCGCATCTTGTGGACCGCGTCCGGCTGGAACCTGCGCGCCATCGGATCGAGCGCCGCAAGATCCTCGGCCTGGTCGGCCAGATACGTGGTAACAACCAGGTGGGCCGGCGAGTCAGGCCTGGGCGCGGATCCCGATCCGCCTGAACTCGGCAGCTCGCTGGCGAGGATGCGTTCAAGCTTCGCCGACCGCGCCGACGGAGACAGGCCGCGCTGCCGCAGCACGCTGTCGACGGCCAGCAGCACGCTGCTGTCGCCTTCCGCCAGCTCGACCTCAACCTCGCGCCAGCTCTCCGCCGCCTGACCCTGCTCGCTCCGGGCCGAAACCTGATCGTCGGCTACTTCGGCGAGCTTGTGACCAGCCGCGTCGAGCAGGCTCACGGTCTGCCTGCGCGTCGAGACGGTGGCAACTGGCCCGAGGGCGGTGCCACGGCTGCGCGCGCGCACCAGTCCGGCCAGCTCGGGCGGCACCTCTTCCGGAGTCGCGGTGCTGTCTAGTGGCAGCCGCACCTCTTCACGGGTCCGGCCGCCGACCGGC
This sequence comes from Streptosporangiaceae bacterium, assembly GCA_035472835.1. Lineage (GTDB taxonomy): Bacteria > Actinomycetota > Actinomycetes > Streptosporangiales > Streptosporangiaceae > JAJYUU01. The sequence goes on from DATIOU010000211.1 coordinate 8,950, forward strand.
AGCTTCAGATGCCACCCGGCGTCGTCTCCGCCGGTCCGCCGCCGCAGCGTGATCCCGGCCCGCAGGAGCCGCAGGTCAGGCGTGTCGTAGTAGACCGCCTCCAGTACCTGCGGCGGAGCGCTGGCCGTCTGCGCCACCTGCGGGATGCCGTCGAGCGGCGGCAGCTCAATCTCCGGGTCCGCGTCGTACTTGGCTTCGGTCTCATGCACGCTTACAGACATCTGGCACCCGCTAACCGCACGCCGCTGGTGAATTCACCATCGTAGCCACGGGTGCCGACGGGAAGGGCAAAGCCAGGCGCTGCGTTAGGGACGAACGTGCAAGTTGAGATCTGGTCAGATGTGGTATGTCCATGGTGTTACCTGGGCAAAAGACGCTTCGAGCAGGCCCTGTCGGAGTTCGAGCACCGCGACGATGTGCAGGTGGTGTACCGGTCCTTCGAGCTGGACCCGGCCGCCGCGACGGGGGTGACGACGCCGACGGTCGAACGCCTGGCCGATAAATACGCAATGACCCCGGCGCGAGCCAGCCAGGCCCAGCACGAGATGGAGGAGCGAGCGGCCGGCGAGGGCATGACGTTCCGGATGGCGAACTTGCGCAGCGGTAACACCAGGGACGCGCACCGGCTCATACAGCTCGCCAAGCAGCACGGTCGGCAGGCTGAGCTGGTCGAGCGGCTACATCAGGCCTATTTCACCGACGAGGACTCCGTCTTTGATCCCGAGTCGCTCACCCGCCTTGCCGTCGAGGTAGGGCTCGACCGCGACGAGGTCACCGGTGTGCTCGCCAGCGATGAATACGGCGACCACGTCGACACCGACGAAGCGATGGCTCGGGCCATCGGCGCAACCGGCGTCCCGCTGTTCGTCATTGACCGCAAGTACGGAATCTCTGGCGCTCAGCCGCCAGCCACGATCACCCAGGTCCTCGAGCGAGCCTGGCGCGAGTCCGAACAGGACGACCAAGGCTAGGGCTGGCCGGACGCCCTCAAGGTGACGTGCGTGGCCGCGTCTGATTTTCTACTACGCATGACAGTCTCAGTAACGGCCGAGCTGGGCGATCCGCCCGCTTGGTTCCGTGCCGCCCTTGCCACGCCGGCGGCCGTGGGCACCGTCACCGTCGATGGTGCCCCGATCAGTTATCGCGCGTGGGGCGGCGAGAACCAAAGCGGGCTCGTGCTTGTGCACGGCGGCGCCGCCCACGCGGGCTGGTGGGATCACATCGGGCCGTTGCTAGCGCAAGATCGGCGTGTCGTGGCCCTGGATCTCTCCGGTCATGGGGACAGCGGCCGCCGCGATCGCTACAGCCTCGACGGCTGGGCGCACGAGGTCATGGCCGTCGCGGCCGCGGCGGGCATCACCGATCCGCCGATCGTCGCGGGCCATAGCATGGGGGGGTTCGTCGCCCTGCGCGCGGCCGGGCTGTTCGGCGCCGCACTCCAGGGCATTGCGGTGATCGACTCTCCAGTGCAGGACATCACGCCCGAGCAACAGGCGGCTAGGGAAGAGCGCGCGTTCGGACCGCTGAGGGTGTATCCGACGCGCGAGGCCGCCATCGCCCGATTCCATCCGATGCCCGATCAGCCGGCGCTGCCCTACATCTTGGCGCACGTCGCGAGCACGTCCATCCGGGCGGTCGAAGGCGGCTGGAGCTGGAAGTTCGACCCGGCCGTCTTCGCCCGCAGCCAGGGGGCGCTGAGGTTGCTGCGTCAGCTGGATTGCCGCGTCGCGCTGTTCTTCGCCGAGCACGGCATCGTGCCGCCTGATACTACCGAGCTCATGTACGACAAGCTCGGCCAGCGGGCCCCGGTCATCGAGATCCCGGCCGCCGGGCATCACGTGATGCTTGATCAGCCGATCGCCCTGGTAACCGGTATCCGGACGCTCCTGTCGGACTGGGATCATTCGCTGCCGACCGGACCCGCGTCGGCCTATCCGGGCTAGACCGATGGCCGCCCGCGCTGCGTCTGACCCGGCCGCGACTGATCACCCGGGCCGGGTCGTGGTGGTTGGTGCCGTGAACGTGGACCTGATCATGCGCCTGCCAAAGCTGCCTGCGCCCGGCCAGACCGTGCTCGGCGGCCAGCTGAGCAGGGCCGAGGGAGGGAAGGGCGCGAACCAGGCGGTCGCCGCTGCCCGCGTGGGTGCGCGGACCTACCTCGTCGGGGCGGTGGGCGCAGCTGATAGTGCGGAATCGCTTACGGCGCTCGCCGCCGAGGGCGTGAACGTCGCCGCCGTCGAGCGCGTCGCCGGGCGAACCGGCCGGGCGTTCGTGCTCGTCGATGACGGCGGGGAGAATCTGATCGGCGTGGCGTCGGGTGCCAACGCTCGCCTCTCAGCCAGGCACGTCCGGGCGGCGCTCGGCGAGCTGCGTCTCACCGGCGCCGACGTAGTCGTGCTGTCCTTCGAGGTTCCGGCGGCGGCGCTGCGGGCGGCTGTCGGCGTCGCGGCCGAGGCAGGCTGCCAGCTTGTCGTCAATCCCGCGCCGACTCGGCCCCGTTCCCTGGATCTGCTCGTCAACGCGATCGCGACGCCCAACGTGCACGAGCTCGCGAGCCTTGCCGCTGACGTACCTGACCTGGCGGAGCCGGGCACCGACGTGATGGACATGGCGACGGCCCTCGCCCGGCATGTGCATGGCGTGGTCGTGACGACCCTCGGGCCGGACGGCGCGCTCCTGGTCAATCCCCGGCATGGCACGAAAGTGACAATCCCCGGCCACCGGGTGGAGGCCCGGGACACCACCGGAGCCGGCGACACGTTTACCGGCGTGCTGGCGGCGAGCCTCGCGGCCGGCCACGGCCTGGCTAACTGCGTGCGGCGCGCGGTGGCCGCGTCGGCCCTCGCCGTGACGGCGGACGGGGCCCGGGCTGGCATGCCAACGGCGGCCGCGGTAGCCACGCTGACCGGTCGCGGGGGCCGTTCGTATCCGCCTGGGCAAGAAGCCGCACCGGCGCGCAAACTCCGCCCGCGCCACGGTTTGGCTGTGACCAGCGGGGATCAGATACTAGCCGTGACGAACGTAAAGACCAAGTCAGCGACCATGGCCGATCCGATCAGCGATTTCTTCGCCGGACTGGCCGAGCCCGGACACCTCGCGACCTTTGAGCGCGAAGCTGCAACTCTGCGGTTCGACGTGGCCGACGGAGACGATCCGCCGGATTCCGCCAACGGCGGCGCCGCCGTTGAGCATTGGCATGTCACCATCCATGACGGCGACGTGGGCGTGACCCGGCAGCAGCTCCCGGCCGACGCGATCGTGCACGTCGCGCGGCCGATCTTCGAGGCGATCGTGACGGGCCGGCTCAACGCCCAGGCCGCTTTCCTGCGTGGCCTGGTGATCTGCGAGGGCAGCGTAGCCGCGCTGATGATGTTCCAGCGCTGCTTGCCTGGGCCGCCCAGCTCTACCGGCACGGTCGAGCCCCTCAGTTCGGAAGCAGTGATGGCGCAGCGGAGGCCCACGTGAGCAACGCGTTCGTACAGATCCTCGAGGGCAACACATTCGTCGTCAGCGACGACACAGGCGACATCGAAGCCGCAAGCACGGACCCGACCGGGCTGTTCTCGTTCGACACCCGGTTCCTGTCCAGGTGGGTGCTGACAGTCAACGGCCAGCGGCTCAACGCTCTGTCGACCGACGACATGCAGTACTTCCAGGCGCGCTTCTTCCTGGTGCCCGGCAGCGGCACCGTCTACGTCGACTCGAAGCTCTCGGTCATCCGGCAGCGCGAGGTCGCCGACGGCTTCCACGAGCAGCTGCGGGTGCTCAATCACCAGAATGCCCCGGTCGACCTTGAGGTCCGCATCGAGGCGGCCAGCGACTTTGCTGACCTGTTCGAGGTCAAGGACGCGCTGAAGAAGAAGGGACAATACCGGAACGAGGTCACCGGTGGCAGTCTCGTGCTGCGTTATCAGCGCGAGACGTACGTCAGGGAGACCTGGATATCGGCGACGGAGAAAGCAGCCGTCGACCCCAAGGGCCTGACGTTCCACGTCACCGTTCCCGGGCACGGCGAGTGGGCGACCGAGCTGGACGTCGTCGTGTCGCAAGGCATGGCGGACGGCGTGGCCCCCGCGCCAGTCCGTATCCCAGGTCAGCGGCGCGTTCGCCGGGACATGGCTCGCGGGCTGCAGAAGTGGCTGCAGCGCGCGCCGACCGTCGACTGCGACTGGGAACCGCTTGAGCACATCTACCAGCGCTGCATGACGGACCTCGCGGCCCTGCGGTTCTCGACGCTCACCATGCCGGGCCGCGCCCTGCCCGCCGCTGGGCTGCCCTGGTTCATGACGATCTTCGGCCGCGACAGCATCTTCACCAGCCTGCAAGCGCTGCCGTTCACCAGTGAGCTGGCCGAGACCACGCTGCGCGCGCTCGCCGAGCGCCAGGGCACGCGCATCGATGACTTCCGCGACGAGGACCCCGGCCGGATCCTGCACGAGATGCGGTACGGCGAGATGACAGCCTTCGAGGAGCGGCCGCACTCGCCGTACTACGGCAACGCCGACGCGACCATGCTCTGGGTTGTGCTGCTCGATGAGTACGAGCGGTGGACAGGTGACACCAAGCTCGTCCGTGACCTGGAGCACGCGGCCAGGGCTGCGCTCGCCTGGATCGACGAGTACGCCGACCGGCAGGGCAACGGCTACGTGTCCTATCAGCGCCGGAACGCCAAGACCGGGCTGGAGAACCAGTGCTGGAAGGACTCCTGGGATTCGATCTCCTACCGCAACGGTGATCTGCCAGGGTTCCCGCGCGCTACGTGTGAGCTGCAGGGTTACGCGTACGACGCCAAGATGCGGGCAGCCCGCCTAGCCCGGCTGGTGTGGAAGGACCCGGCGTACGCCGACCAGCTGGAGAAGGAAGCCGCAGACCTCAAGCGCCGGTTCAACCGTGACTTCTGGATCAAGGACGGGGAGTACTTCGCGGTCGCGCTCGACCGCGACGGACGGCAGGTCGACTCCCTCACCTCGAACATCGGGCACTTGCTGTGGAGCGGAATCGTCGACTCGTCCAAGGCCAAGGCGGTTGTCCGGCATTTGATGAGCCCGGCCATGTTCTCCGGCTGGGGCGTGCGCACGCTGGCCGAAGGCGAGGCCAGGTACAACCCGATCGGCTATCACGTCGGCACGGTCTGGCCCTTCGACAACTCGTTCATCGCCTGGGGTCTCCGCCGTTATGGGTTCAAGGCCGAGGCCGCGGCCGTCGTCGCCGGGATACTCGAGGCGGCCGAGGTGTTCGACGGCCGCCTGCCGGAGGCATTCGGCGGCTACGCCCGCACCTCGACCCGGTATCCGGTGCAGTACCCGACGGCGTGCAGTCCGCAAGCATGGTCGACCGGAGCGCCGCTCCTGCTGTTGCGCGCCGGGCTCGGCCTCGAGCCCAACGGCGACAACCTGATAGTCGACCCGGCGCTGCCGAAGCGAATAGGCAACCTCGAGCTCCTCGACCTGCCAGGGCGCTGGAAGCGCATCGACGCGTTCGGGCGCGGCCGGATCGACACCGACCGGATCGTGCGCCGCTGACCCCAGCCAGAAGGGGTCGCGCCTCGTAGCGTCCGCCCGCTACCTTGAGAGCCGGCGACCGTCCGCGCCCAACCTCTGGCGACCCGCCCCAGCCGGGTCACCCGACGGAGGCAAAGGGAGGCCCACCTCTCGGCCGGGGTGCCTTTCGTCGATCGTGCGCCCGCCGCAGCGATCGCTGGGGATCCGCGGACGGGACGCGGGAGACGATCATGACCAAGCAAGCCGGTTTCAAGCGGCGCGTGCGCGCCCGGATGGCCAAGACCGGCGAGTCGTACGCGACAGCCCGGAGCAGGCTGCTCCAGAGCGAGCCGGGCGCGACACCAGACGACTCCGCCCTCGACTGGATGCTCGAGGCCCTCCACGTCAGTAATGGCGCCGCGACCGACGTTGCGGGGACCGGGCTCGCGCGGCGCGTGGTCTACTGGCGCGACATCCTGCACGAAGGGCCGGTTCCCTACGTAGCGCCGGCGAGGCTGCGCCAGATCAGGGCCGACTACCTCGCCGCCCACGAGCGCGTCGGCCGCGCCGACGTGATCCGCCAGTTCGCCGAGCGGGATCAAGCGCTGGAGGCGGGCCGCGGCGGGGATTACGTACTGTGGTTCGAGGCGGATCTGTACGACCAGCTACAGATTGCCGAGATCCTCGCGCGGCTCGCCAGCATGGGCGTGCCCGGCAGCCGTATCACCTTGATCTGCATCGGGGAACACGCGGGCATCGCCCGCTTCGGCGGCCTCGGGGAGCTCACTGCTGGGCAGCTGCGAGATCTACCGCGCACGAACGCGTGCGCGCGCATGACGCCGGCGGGGCTCGAGCTGGCTACCCGCGCGTGGGCCGCGTTCCGCGCGCCAACTCCGGCGGGCCTCGGCGCAATCGCCGCGGCGCGGCTGGGCGAGCTGCGGTTCCTTGGCGAGGCGTTCGACCGACTCAGCCGCGAGTATCCGGCGACCCGCGACGGCCTGTCGCTGACCGATCGGCGCGTGCTGGCCGCCGTCGCCGACGGCGCGCCCGACGCCGGGACGGCGTTCGCGCGGGCCGCGGCGCGGGAGACGCGGCCCTACCTGGGTGACACCACGTGCTTCAGCCGGATGGACCGGCTGGCGGCGGGGCCGCACCCGCTGCTCAACCTCGACCCGGGCGGCCGCCCGGTGGAGCGGACAACGGGCGTGCGCCTGACCGAATCCGGTGCGAACGTCCTGGGCGGCCGCGCCGACCAGATCAGGCTCAACAGCATCGACCGGTGGATCGGCGGTGTCCACCTGGAGAGCCGCGACGTCCAGTGGCGCTGGGACGACGGCACGGAGGCCATCGTCCGCGAGTCCGATAACTTACAGCGCCAGCCCACAGGCGGCGCGTAGCCGATCACACGCCGGCGTATTGCAGCGTCCGGAACGTGAGATGTCCCTCGGCTACGTCGACCATGACCTCCTGGCCAGCGGTCACCTGGCCGTCGAGCAGCATGCGCGAGAGCTGGTTGTCCACTTCGCGCTGAATGGTCCGGCGCATCGGCCGCGCGCCGAATTCGGGCTGGAAGCCGTGCTCGGCGATCCAGTCCACTGCCGCCGGCGTGAAGCGCACGGCGACGTGCTGCGCCTGCAGGCGCCGCCGTGTCTCCTCGAGCAGGAGCTCGGTGATCTGCCGTAGCTCGGTCTGGTCGAGCTCGCGGAAGATGATGATCTCGTCGATGCGGTTGAGGAACTCCGGCCGGAACGACTCGCGGAGACGACGCAGCAGCTGGTCCTGCAGTGCGCGCTCCTGGCTGTTCTCGGCGCTTGCCTGGTCGCCGGCGAAGCCCAGGGCGGCGCCGCGGCGCGTCACCAGATCGGAGCCCAGGTTGCTGGTCATGATGAGGATGGTGTTCTTGAAGTCCACGGTCCGGCCCTGGCTGTCGGTGAGCCTGCCGTCGTCGAGGATCTGAAGCAGGATGTTGAACACGTCCGGGTGGGCTTTCTCGATCTCGTCGAGCAGCACGACGGAGTACGGGCGCCGCCGGACTGCCTCGGTGAGCTGTCCGGCCTCCTCGTATCCCACGTAGCCGGGCGGCGCCCCGACCAGCCGGCTGACTGTGTGCCGCTCGGAGAACTCGCTCATGTCCAGCCGGATCAGCTTGCTGTCGCCGCCGAAGAGCGCCTCGGCCAAGGCCCGGGCCAGCTCGGTCTTGCCGACGCCGGTCGGCCCCAGGAACAGGAAGCTCCCGACGGGACGCTGCGGGTCGCCAAGCCCGGCCCTCGATCGGCGGACGGCCTCGGCGACCGCGGCGACGGCCTCGTCCTGGCCGATCACGCGTTCGTGAACGTGGCGCTCGAGGTCAAGAAGCCGGGTGCGCTCCTCCTCGGTGAGCTGCTGGACCGGCACCCCGGTGGCGCGGGACACGACCGCGGCGATGTCCTCGACGGTGACCTGCGGTACCGCTTTCTCTTCCTGGTTGAGCTGGTTCATCTGCGCGCGCACGCTGTCCATCTCGTCGCGCAGCCTGGACGCCTGCTCGTACTGCTCGCTGGCGACCGCCTGGTCCTTGTCGCGGTGCAATTCCTCCATCCGCCGCTCGAGCTCCCGCAGTTCGCTGCGCGGCGTCTTGGTCCGCAGCCGCACGCGGGCACCTGCCTGGTCGATGAGATCGATGGCCTTGTCCGGCAGGAACCGGTCGGTGATGTACCTGTCCGACAGCTCGACGGCGGCCACGAGCGCCTCGTCGTCATAGCGCACCTGATGGTGCGCCTCGTACCGGTCACGCAGCCCGCGCAGGATCGCGAGCGCGTCGTCGACTGTCGGCTCCGCAACCAGGATGGGCTGGAACCGGCGAGCCAGCGCCGCGTCCTGCTCGATGTTCTTGCGGTACTCGTCGAGCGTCGTGGCACCGACGACGTGCAGCTCGCCACGGGCAAGCGCGGGCTTGACCATGTTGGCTGCGTCCATGCCGCCCTCGGCGCCCGCGCCGGCGCCGACGATCGTGTGGATCTCATCGATGAAGACGATGAGCTCGTCTCCGTGCTCCCGGATCTCGTCGATGATCCGGCGCAGGCGCTCCTCGAAGTCGCCGCGGTACCGGGTGCCCGCCACCACGCCCGAGAGCTCGAGCTGGACAACCCGCTTCCCGGCCAGCGTCTGGGGGACTTCCTCGTTGACGATCCGCTGCGCGATGCCCTCGACGATGGCCGTTTTGCCAACGCCAGCCTCGCCGATCAGCACCGGGTTGTTCTTGCCGCGCCTGGACAGCACTTCGATCGTCTGCTCGATCTCGTTGTCCCGGCCGATAACCGGGTCAACCCGTCCTTCTCGTGCCATCTCGGTCAGGTCCCGGCCGAACTCGTCAAGCGTGGGCGTCCCTGAGCGGTGTTCCTGCGCCGGCGGGATTCCCGCGCCCTGACCGGCGAGGTAGGCCTGCTGAAGCGCCTCGGGGGTTACCCGGCCAGCGCTCAGCAGCCGGCCGGCCTCGGACTCCGGGTTAACCGCGAGCGCGAACAACATGTGCTCGGGACCGATGTAAGTCGATCCGAGCGAGTGCGAGATGCGATGTGCGTCCAGCAGCGCCCGCTTCGCGCCGGGAGTGAGCTGCGGTGGCTGGCCGCTCTGGGTCCCGCCGCGCTGCTGGCTCTCGATCGTGCGGGCAAGCGCGTCCGGATCGGCGCCGGCCCTGGCCAGCATCTGCCTCGTGGGGTCGAGCCGGGCCGCAGCCCACAGCAGCTGCTCGGTGTCCAGATCGGTGCTGCCGCGCTCGGCTACCAGCGTGGCGGCCGCGCCCAGGAGCTCGCGGGCCGACCCGCTCAGCAGCCGGGTGATGTCGACGCGCTGGCCCGGCCGCGGCGGGCCCTGGCTGGCGCCGTATAGCCGGGCGATGAAGTCGTCGAACGGGCTGGGGCCTGAGCCCTCCGGTCCATTGGTACCACTGCTCATGGCGTGCCCACCCCCGCGTTGACTGCCCGGCCGGCCGCTGGCCCCCACCAGCGCGGCGCCGGCCGAGACGATGGCCGATCCCGTCTACCGCATTCTGCCCCTAAGCCGGGCGGGCGCCCTCGGCCAGGTTCCCGGCTGCTGGGTAACGTGGTCAGAACGGACACCACCGGAGAACGCCAGCGGATGACCGAACGCAAGCCCACCGGGATGAGCTTCCGGACGTGGATCGACCAGCAGATCAGTGACGCAGCCGACCGCGGCGCCTTCGACAATCTGCCTGGCGCCGGCAAGCCCCTGCCCAGGCGTAACGAAGACGACGACGGCCAGGCCTGGGTACTCGACTATCTGCGCCGCGAGGGCGTCCCGACCGATGTGCTCCTGCCGCCGCCGTTGAAGCTGCGCAAGGAAGCGGCGGTGCTGGCTGAGGCCGCGCCGGCCCTGCAGTCAGAGGAAGCTGTGCGCGCGGCAGTCGCCGACCTGAACCACCGGATCATGGAGTGGCGGCGGATCCCGCTCGGGCCGCCGATCTTCGTCCCGCTGGTCGACGAGGACGGGACGGTCGAAATGTGGCGGGCGGCCCAGCCGCGTGCGGGGTCGGAGCCGACCGCCGCTCGCGACGAGCAGCTGCAGCAGCAGTCCGAGGTCGGCCGGCCGGGACAGGCACGGCCGGGCCGTGCTCGCCCCAAGCGCTGGTTGCGGCGCCGACGTCAGGCTCGGACGTAAGGTCTGCCGTCGGCCGCCGGAGCGCGGACGCGGCCTACCAGGCCGGCCACCGCGATAATGGTCGCCGCGTATGGCGCCATGGCTAGTAGGGCTGGCGAGATCGGCACCGTGATGGTGCCGAGGAAGTTCCCGAGTGCGGTCGTAAAGCCGAACAGCAGCGCGGCCGCCGTAGCGCCCAACGGCGTCCACCGGCCGAAGATCATCGCCGCCAGCGCGATGTACCCGAGGCCAGAGGAGATGTCCTTGCCGAACGGCCCGACCGAGCCAATGGTGAAGTAGGTCCCGCCGATCCCAGCCAGCAGGCCGCCGAGGACCAGGTTCCGGTACCTGATCGCCAGCACGTTGATGCCTACGGTGTCGGCCGCTGTGGGATGCTCGCCGACAGCCCGGACCCGCAATCCCCATCGGGTACTGAACAGCCCGATCTGGACCACGATGATCGCCGCGTAGGCGATGTACAAGATGATTGTCGAGTCGAAGAAGATCGGCCCGATGATCGGGATGTCACCGAGGCCCGGGATCTTGACCGCGCTGAAGGTGTTGCCTGAGTTGTAGGTCTGGGCGTTGGTCACCATGAGCCGGTCATAGAGGAACCCTGTGATGCCGCTGATGAGCAGGTTGAGCACGACGCCCAGGATGATCTGGTCGACGAAGAAACGGATCGCGAAGGCGGCCAGGACCAGGCCGACGAGGCCGCCGGCCAGCGAACCGCCAATCAAGCCGACCCACAGGCCCACGGTGCTGGCAAGGATCGCGGCCATGAACGCACCGAGCAGCAGCTGACCCTCGATCGCGATGTTGATGACGCCTGCCCGCTCCCCCATACAGCCGGCCAGCGCGCCGAGGATTAGCGGGATGGATCCGGCCAGCGTGGCTTGGAGCAGCGTGACGACGTTCACCGGGATGCCGTGCGTCCAGCTACCGGTATCGGACCAGATCAGCAGGCTTATGACGAAGAAGAACAACACGACTGCGATGGCCAGCCGCCGCAGACCTGGCGACGTGATCACCGTCGCGCGAGCGATGCCGATCAGGATGGACAGCGCGCCGAAAATGTAGGGAACCCAGCCGGCTATCCGGATCGTGGGGACGGTGACGCTGGCGCCGCTCAGCGATAGCGCGAAGGCGGCATCCCCTGGGTGGGAGAACAGTCCGAAGAGGAGGATATCGACGAGTCCGAACGCGATGAATGTCCCAGCGGCCAGCATCCGACGATTCGTAGCAGCCGGAGCGCGGATTTCAGTGGCGAGCGTCGTCACCCGTTCCATCCCTTCGCGGCGCCCCCGAAGCCGGCGCGCTCCGTCCGGCGGAGCCGGAACACGGCCCGGATGAGCGGCGGTGCGGCGACGAACAGCACTATCAATCCCTCGAGGACAAAGGTGATATCGACGGGCACCGACGTGACCGCCTGCATCACCGTTCCGCCGGCTTGAAGCGCACCGAACAGCACGGCGGCGAGGACGACGCCGAGCGGCCGGGCGCGCCCCAGCAAGGCGACTGTGATCCCGGCGAAGCCGTAGTTGCCGTAGCTCTGGAAGTTGAGGCTGTAGAACGTGCCCTGAATCGCGACCGCGCCGCTGAGCCCGGCCAGGCCGCCGGCGAGCAGCATGGCCAGCACCCAGGTCCGCGGCACGCTCATGCCGGCCGTGCGCGCTGCGCTCGGGTTGGCACCGACGGTGCGGAACTCGAAGCCGACGGTGCTGCGCTCCAGCAGCCACCAGGTGGCGGCCGCTGCGGCGATCGCGACGAGGAACCCGACGCCTACCTGCGGCGGCGGCCCGCCGACGTGCGGCAACTGGGCGTTGGGGGCGATGTTGGGACTTGTCAGGTTCGCCTGACCTGGCAACTGGAGCGCCGTCGGCGTGCCGAGCACCAGGTTCAGCACCTGGTACATGATGTAGTTGAGCATGATCGTCACGATGACCTCGTGCGCCCCGGTGCGCGCCTTAAGGGCCCCCACGAGCCAGCCGATGACGGCGCCGCCGGCGAAGCCGCCGATCAGGCAGACGATGGCGTGGATGACCAGCGGCAAGCTGACGGCGAAGCCGAGGTAGGTCACGACGATCGCGCCGCCGATCCACTGGCTGGCTGCGCCGATGTTGAACAAGCCAGCCCGGAACGCGAGCGCCACCGCCAGCCCAGTCAAGATCAGCGGAGTCGCCTGGGCGGCAGATTGCGACAGCGGGTAGAAGATCGCTCCGACGGAGCCGCCGTGGAAGGCCGCCGAGATGGTGTGCGGATTGAAGATCGCGCCTTCGAACAGTGCCGAGTAGGCCGCCGCTATCGAGTTCCAGGTGGCCGACAACGCGCGCCCGGGCGCCGCGAAGAAGCTGTTCCAGGCGTGCAGGACGGTCGAGTCGCTGAAGGCAATAACAAGTGCTCCCACTACCAGCGCACTGAAGATCGCCAAGATGGTGACGACGGCGGGGCTGCCCTGCACGACGGCGTTGAGGACGGCGCTGCCGGTGTCGCGGAACCGATCCCGCACTGGCGGTCCGGACGTTGCGGTCGCACTGTGCAAGTCCGTGTCGATGGGGGCCTGCTCTGGCCCGGCTGGCTGGTTACCGGGGTCGCTCGTCATCCCTGCTCCTGAGCTCCGTCGGCCGACGGCCCGCCTCCCGACGGCCCGCCACCCGAAGCCCCGTCGCTCGGTGGCCCATCGCTGTCCACGCTGTCCGATCCGTCGGAACCGTCCGAATCGCTGACCCGAGCGCCGGCCATGAGCAGACCTAGCTCGGTCACGGGCACGTCCGGCGAGCGGAAGCCGGTGATCTTGCCCTCGTACATGACGGCAATCCGGTCGGCGAGCGCGTATATCTCGTCGAGCTCGGAGGACACGATGACCACCGCGGTGCCTTGATCCCGTTCCTCAACGATCCGGCGGTGCACGAACTCAATGGACCCGACGTCAAGGCCACGCGTCGGCTGGCTTGCCAGCAGCAGCCGGACCTGCCTGCCGACCTCCCGCGCCAGGATGACCTTCTGCTGGTTGCCGCCCGACAGGGTGCCGACAGGTGTGTCGATCGACGATGTCCGGACATCGAACTCGGCGACCAGCTTCCTGGCGTTGTCGCGGGTCGCCTGCAGGTTCATCGCGATCCCGCTGGCGATCGGCGGCCGATCGTAGGTATCAAGCACGAGGTTGTCGGATACCGAGAAGTCGGCCACGATCCCGTCCGCTTGCCGGTCCTCGGGGATGTAGGCGATTCCGGCCCGCAGCCGGTCCCGTGGAGTGTCGCGGCTGATGTCCTTATCGTCCAGGCGGACGGCCCCGCTCGCCGGCCGCAGGCCCATGATCGCCTCGCACAGCTCCGTCTGCCCGTTGCCCTGTACGCCCGCGATGCCGAGGATCTCCCCCGCGCGCACGTCGAGCGAGACCCCATCGACCGCGTTCCGTCCCTCGTCGCCGTCCACCGACGGCACGACCTCGCCCGAGACGGTTAGGTCCCGGACGGACAGAATGACGCCGCCGGGCTGGGCGGGCTCCTTACTGACGCGAAGCTCCACGGCCCGGCCGACCATGAGCGCGGCGAGCTCGCTGTCGCTGGTCGTCGGCGGCCGCTGCCCGACGACACGCCCTCGGCGGATGACGGTGACGTCGTCGGCGATCGCCTGCATCTCCTTCAGCTTGTGTGAAATGAAGACGATCGAGCGGCCGCCGGCTCGCAGTTCCCGCATGACCCGGAACAGGTCCTCGGTCTCGCCGGGCGTGAGCACGGCAGTCGGCTCGTCCAGGATCAGCACGCTGGCGTCGCGCAGGAGGGCCTTGATGATCTCCACGCGCTGCTGGACGCCGACCGGCAGGTCCTCGACCATCGCGTCGGGGCTCACCTGCAGGCCATACCGCTCGGACAGCTCGCGGACCCGGCGCCGAGCCTGCCCCCGGTCAAGTAGATCGGTCGGCAACCCGGGGGCGCCTGGCAAGCCGGGGATGCTGAGCGTGCGTGTCGGCTCGACGCCGAGAGCGACGTTCTCTGCCACCGTGAAGACGGGCACCAGCATGAAGTGCTGGTGCACCATGCCGATCCCGTTGCTGATGGCGTCCTTGGGTGAGTGGATGGTGACTGGCCGGCCGTCGATGAGGATCTCGCCCTCGTCTGGCTGCGCGAGGCCGTACAGCACGTTCATCAGGGTGGTCTTGCCGGCCCCGTTCTCGCCCAGCAGGCCACGGATCTCCCCCGGCGCGACCCGCAGGTCGATGTGATCGTTGGCGACCAGGCTGCCAAAGCGCTTGGTTATTCCGCGCAGCTCAAGTTCCACGACGATTCCTCTGCTGATGCCGCGCGGGGTGCGCTAACGGTGGCACCTGAAGATATCGCGAGCGCGGTGCCAACCGTCAGTCCCTAGTCAGCCCAGACCGGGCCCGGCTCGTGGCTGGGCCGACACGGTGATGGCCGGCCCAGCCGCGAGAACTACGTGATTACACCGGGCTCTTCGTGGCGGGCACGATCTTGCCGCTGATGATGTCGGCCTTGAGCGAGTTGATCTCGGCCTGCAGCGAGGCCGGGATGACGGTGGCGAAGTCGTGGTACGGCGCCAGCGTCACACCACCGTTCGCCAGCGTGCCGATATAGGCACCGCCCTTGAAGGTGCCGTCGGCCGCGGAGGTCACCGAGGTCTTCACCGCGGTCTGGATGCCTTTCTCGATGCTCGTGATGAAGTACTTGCAGTACTGCGGGGCGCTCACGCAGCCGTCGGTGTCCACCCACATCATGTTGACCTTCTGGCTGCCTGCGGCGTTGTCGGCGTTCTGGACGGCCTTCGCCGCGCCGAGGCCAACAAGGCCAGCCACCGGGAAGACGATGTCAGCGCCTTCGGAGATGAACGTCTGAGTGATGGTCTGGCCCAGCGTCACGTTCGTGAAGCTGTTGGTGAACTCGCCAGACTGCGTCTGCTCGTTCCAGCCAAGCACCGTCACGTTCTTGTGATGAGCCTTGTTGTATGCCTGGACGCCGTCCCAGAAGCCGTCCATGTAGATCGTCACCGTCGGCAGCTTCTGCCCGCCGAACGTGGCGACCTTGCCCGTCTTGGTCATGCCCGCGGCCAGGTAACCGCCGAGGTACCCGTCCTGGACGGTATTGAAGACCAGCGAATCGATGTTGGTCTGCGGGAACTTCGGGAAGTCCACGATGGCGAACTTGCTGCTCGTGTTCGCCTTGGCGGCCGTCTGCGTGGCCGCCGCCATCAGGAATCCGACGGTGACGATGATGCCGCACTTCTGACCGAGGAACGCGCTGATGTTCGGCGCGTAGTCCGCGGAGCTTGTGGACTGCAGGAACTTCACAGTGATCTTGCTGGGCTCAGCAGCCTGGGCCTGCTGCATGCCCTGCCACGACGAGGCGTTGAACGACTTGTCGTCGACGCCGCCTGTGTCCGTCACCATGCAGCCGAGGAACTTCCCGGCAGTAGCCCCTGTCGTGCTCGAGCTGGTACTCGAGGACGGTGAACCCGCAGATCCGCAACCGGCTGCCAGCAGCACGCTGGCGGTGGCCGCGGCCACGGCAATGATCGATCTTTTCAACAGCGACCTCCTCGACAAGGGCAGCAACGATGCTGCCTTAGCGGCCGCCGGCTCCACTCACACCCCAGCCGGCCCGGGGGACTAACGTCGTGACTTCCCCCCACAGGGATTGCCGGAAGGCTAGCCCTGCCAGCTAAGACGCGAAAGGCGGTCCGCGATCTTCTAGTGATGCTGATGCCAAATTGAGACGATTGGCAGCGTGCGCTCAGGATCTTCCCCTACCCAGGCGTCCGCCGTCCGATGCTAACGATCGTGTATCAGAAGATTAGGCGGGATGAAATGGACATTGATTGGCCGGCCTTGAGGGCGGCCGCTACAGCGGTCGCCTCGTGTGCGTATGCGCCGTATTCGGGGCTCGCTGTCGGGGCGGCCGGGCGGGACGCCGACGGAACCGTAGTCACCGGGTGCAATGTTGAGAACGCGTCGTACGGGCTGACGTTGTGCGCCGAATGCGGCCTCGTCAGCGCCCAGCGCGCCGCCGGAGCGGGCCCGCTAGTGGCCGTCAGTGTCGTAGCTGGTGATGGCGGTCCGCTGGTCCCGTGCGGGCGCTGCCGCCAACTCCTGCTGGAGGCCGGCGGTCCGGACCTGCTGCTCGACGCCGACGGCGGGCCGCAGCGCCTCGGCGACTTGCTGCCGGGCGCGTTCACGGCCGACGACCTGCAGAGCCGGAGGACCGCGAAGCCCGGGAGCGACCGGGATGCCTGACACCGTCGACCTGATCCGGACCAAGCGCGATGGCGGCCGCCTGCCACCCGCCGACATCCGCTGGCTCATCGACGCCTACACCGCCGGTGCCGTCGCGGACGAGCAGATGTCCGCGCTGCTGATGGCGATCTACTTCCGTGGCCTCGATCCGGCGGAGCTTCGCGCCTGGACGCGCGCCATGATCAGCTCCGGCGAGCGGCTAGAGCTCAGCGGACTGGCCGCCCCAACCGTCGACAAGCACTCGACCGGCGGCGTCGGCGACAAGGTGTCGCTCATCCTCGCGCCGCTCGTAGCCAGCTGCGGCGCTGCCGTCCCGCAGCTGTCGGGGCGCGGACTCGGCCACACCGGCGGGACGCTGGACAAGCTCGAGTCGATCCCTGGCTGGCGCGCATCACTCGCCAATGCGGACATAATCCGGGTGCTCACGAACGTCGGCTGCGTCATCTGCGCGGCGGGCGCCGGTCTCGCGCCGGCGGACCGCCGGCTCTACGCACTCCGGGACGTCACGGGAACTGTCGAATCGATACCGCTGATCGCCAGCTCGATCATGTCCAAGAAGATCGCCGAGGGAACGGGGTCGCTCGTGCTGGACGTCAAGGTCGGCACGGGCGCGTTCATGCCGGACCTCGCCTCGGCTCGCGAGCTAGCGGAAACCATGGTCGAGCTCGGCAACGCGCACGGCGTCCGCACTAGTGCGCTGCTGACCCGGATGGATACGCCGCTCGGCCGCGCTGTCGGGAACGCGGTCGAGGTCGCCGAGTCCGTCGCGACGCTGCGCGGCGAGGGACCAGCCGATCTGGTCGAGGTCACGCTGGCGCTCGCGACCGAGATGCTCGCCCTGGCCGGGATCGACGCCGACCCGGCGGCCGCGCTCGCCGACGGCCGGGCGCTCGAGCGGTACCGCGCGATGATCACCGCGCAGGGCGGTGACCCGGCAGCCGAGCTACCGTCGGCGGAGCACGCCCGGTTCGTGCGCGCAGATACCGGCGGCTGGCTCCGCGCGCTGGATGCCAGGGCCGTTGGCATCGCCGCGTGGCGCCTCGGCGCCGGGCGGGCCAGGAAGGAAGACCCGGTGTCGGCGGCAGCCGGAATCATCTGCCTGGCCAAACCCGGTGAACAGGTGGTGGCCGGCGAGCCGGTGCTCGAGCTGTGCACCGACGATCCGGCCCGGTTTGCTCGCGCTCTTGAGGCGCTAGACGGAGCGATCGACATCGGCCTAGAACCCCTTGAGCCGGCCGCGCTGATCATCGACAGGATCGGGTGAACCGCCGTGGCGCTTCCGATCACCGACATCCGCCGCGCTCCCAAGGTGCTGCTGCACGACCACCTCGACGGCGGCCTGCGCCCGCAGACCGTCGTCGACCTCGCCGCCGCGTGCGGCTACCAGGATCTGCCGGCCGCCGACGCCACAGGCCTCGTCGCCTGGCTGACCGGTGCCGCGCCGCGCGGTCGGCTTGAGCTGTACCTCGACGCCTTCCAGCACACCGTGGCCGTGATGCAGAACCATGACGCGCTGGAACGGGTGGCGGCCGAATGCGCGGCGGACCTAGCCGACGACGGTGTCGTCTACGCCGAAGTCCGTTTTGCGCCCGAACTTCACCTGGACGGCGGCCTGAGTCTGGATGAGGTCGTCGAGGCGGTACTAGAAGGCTTCCGCGTCGGCAGCGCCGGGCGCCGCATCACGGTCTACACGCTGCTCACCGCCATGCGCACCGCGGCCAGGTCGTCGGAAATCGCGGAGCTGGCCGTCAAATACCGCGACGACGGCGTGGTCGGCTTCGACATCGCCGGTGCCGAGGCTGGCAACCGGCCCAGCCGCCATCTGGACGCGTTCGAGTACGTGCAGCGAGAGAACTTCCACATCACGATCCACGCCGGCGAGGCGTATGGGCTGCCGTCGATCTGGGAAGCCGTGCAGTGGTGCGGGGCGGAGCGCCTCGGCCACGGCGTCCGGCTCATCGACGACATCACGTTCGACGGCGGCCGACCGGTGCTCGGGCGCCTGGCCGGCTACATCAGGGACCGGCGGATCCCGCTCGAGATGTGCCCGACGTCGAACGTGCAGACGGGCGCGGCAACCTCGATTCGCGACCACCCGATCGGGTTGCTCCGGGACCTGTCGTTCCGGGTCACGGTGAACACCGACAACCGGCTGATGAGCGGCGTGACCATGTCGTCGGAGCTGGCCGCGCTGACCGAGGCGTTCGGCTACGGCTGGGCCGACCTTGAGTGGCTGACGATCAACGCCATGAAGAGCGCATTCGCGCCGTTCGACGAGCGGCTCTCGATCATCAACGAGGTGATCAAGCCAGGCTTCGCTGGCCTCAGGTAACGTCGTGAGCGTGGGGATTGAGTCACTCGAGCGCCAGGCGCCGGGTAAGTGGCAGTTCGACGTAGCCGATGTGGCTACCTCCGACGCCGGCCTGCGTCAGGTGCTGCACGGCCTGCCGGGCATCGACGAGGTCGGAGTGGGCGAGCGCGTGGCGGCGCTGGCGACCCGGTCGATAAAGAAGGACGCCAAGCTGACGGCCCTCGACCTGGCTATCCGGATGGTCGACCTGACGACGCTGGAAGGCGCCGACACGCCAGGCAAGGTGCGGGCTATGTGCGCCAAGGCCATGCATCCGGATGCCACCGCCCCGCCGGTCGCAGCCGTCTGCGTTTACCCCGACCTGATCGGCGTGGCGAAGGAGGCCGTAGCGGGCAGCAGCGTCGCCGTTGCGTCCGTCGCGACTGCGTTCCCGTCCGGGCGCGCGTCGCTTGCGGTCAAGCTCGCCGACGTGCAGGAGGCCGTCGCCGCGGGGGCCGACGAGATCGACATGGTGATCGACCGCGGCGCTTTCCTAGCCGGTCACTACGGGCAGGTGTACGCCGAAATGCGGGCCGTCCGGGAAGCCTGCGGGCTCGCGCACCTGAAGGTCATCCTGGAGACCGGCGAACTGGCGACCATGGACAACGTGGCCCGCGCCTCGTGGCTCGCCATGATGGCCGGGGCGGATTTCATCAAGACGTCGACCGGGAAGGTGACGCCCGCCGCGACACCCGCCGTGGCCCTGGTGATGCTGGCGGCGGTGCGGGACTTCGAGCAGACCAGCGGCCGGCGCGTCGGCGTCAAGGTCGCTGGCGGCATCCGGACCGCCAAGGACGCCATCAGGTACCTGGTCCTGGTGAATGAGGTCGCCAGCCCGGCGTGGCTGACCCCTGACCTCTTCCGCATCGGCGCCTCGACCCTGCTCAACGACCTGCTGATGCAGCGGTGGAAGCAGCAGACGGGCCAGTACGCAGGTCCGGACTACTTCACGATCGATTAGCCCGTCCGGCGACCAGCCCCATGATCACGAGGGTTTCGGCGTGTTCCGCCACGTCGGAACTTTCACGCTCTTCGGCTGGGCGCTCCGCATGAGCCTGGCCGTGTTCACGTCCGTCTAGAGTGTGCAGATGGGGGTCACGCGGGTGTAGCGACCTTGTGGCCTGTGAGAACGCGGTCGACTCAGCAGGAAGGCCAGGACGATGGGGTCGGGCAAATCCGGCAAGAACAATCGCCGCGCGGGTGCGGCGGGCGCGGGTGCGGCGGACCCGGGTGCGGCGGACCCGGGTGCGGTGGGCGCAGTTCTGGCGGACGCCGGTGCCCTGGCCACCATCGCGAGCGCCTGGGAGTACGCGCCGGCGCCGGAGTCTCGCGACATCGTCACGATTGCCCCGGAATACGGCCTGTTCATCGGCGGCGAGTTCCGGCCGGCGGCGGCAGGCGGCACGTTCGCGACGATCAACCCGGCTACGGGCGAGGCTCTCGCCAAGGTCGCCGAGGCCGGGCCGGCCGACATCGACCAGGCGGTCGCGGCTGCCCGGGCGGCGTACGAGAACGTCTGGGGCCCGATGCCCGGCAGCGAGCGCGCGAAGTACTTGTACCGGATCGCGCGAGTTATCCAGGAACGGTCCCGCGAGTTCGCCGTGCTCGAGAGCCTGGACAACGGCAAGCCGATCAAGGAGTCCCGTGACGTCGACATTCCGCTGGCGGCCGCGCACTTCTTCTACTACGCAGGCTGGGCCGACAAGCTGGAGCATGCCGGTTTCGGTCCTGGGCCGCGGCCGCTAGGCGTGGCCGCCCAGGTCATCCCCTGGAACTTCCCGCTGCTGATGGCCGCGTGGAAGCTCGCCCCGGCGCTCGCGGCCGGCAACACGTGCGTGCTCAAGCCCGCCGAGACGACGCCGCTGACCGCGCTGCTGCTCGCGGAGGTGTGCCAGCAAGTCGGCCTGCCGCCAGGGGTCGTCAGCGTGCTAACCGGCGCGGGCGAGACCGGCGCTGCGCTCGTGACGCATCCGGACGTCAACAAGATCGCGTTCACCGGGTCGACCGAGGTCGGCAAGCAGATCGCCGCGTCGGCCGCAGGCACGCCCAAGAAGCTGACCCTAGAACTAGGCGGTAAGGCCGCAAACATCGTCTTCGACGATGCGCCGGTCGAGCAGGCCGTCGAAGGCATCGTCAATGGCATCTTCTTCAACCAGGGGCACGTGTGCTGCGCCGGCTCCCGGCTCCTCGTCCAGGAGTCGGTGGCCGACGCGGTCGTGGACCGGCTCAAGCGGCGGCTCGCCACGCTGCGCCTCGGCGATCCGCTGGACAAGAACACCGACGTGGGCGCAATCAACTCGCGCCAGCAGCTCGACAAGATCACCGAGCTCACGGCCGCCGGCGACGCGGAAGGCGCCGAACGCTGGTCGCCACCGTGCCAGCTGCCCGACAAGGGCTTCTGGTTCCCGCCGACGGTGTTCACGGGCGTGAGCCAGTCGCACCGGATCGCGCGCGAGGAGATCTTCGGGCCGGTGCTGTCCGTACTGACGTTCCGCACCCCAGACGAAGCAGTGGCCAAGGCCAACAACACGCCATACGGGCTCTCGGCCGGCATCTGGACCGACAAGGGCAGCCGGATCCTGTGGATGGCCCAGCGCATGCGCGCCGGTGTCGTGTGGGCGAACACCTACAACAGGTTCGACCCGGCCAGCCCATTCGGCGGCTACAAGGAATCCGGCTACGGGCGGGAGGGCGGCAGGCACGGCTTGGCCGCGTACCTGGATGTCTGACATCGCACCCACTGGACGGCTCGACGTCCGCAAGACCTACAAGCTGTTCATCGGCGGGGCGTTCCCGCGCTCGGAATCCGGGCGCTCATACCCGGTACACGGCAAGGGCGGCGACCTGCTCGCCTACGCAGCCAAGGCGTCCCGCAAGGACATGCGGGACGCCGTCAAGGCCGCCCGCGGCGCGGTGGCCGGCTGGTCGGGCGCGACCGCGTATAACCGGGGCCAGGTGCTGTACCGGGTCGCCGAGCTGATGGAAGGCCGGGCCGCCGAGTTCGCGGCCGAAGTGGCGCGCGCCGAGGGCCTGCGGGCTGCGCGCGCCGACGCGGTCGTGTCGGCCGCCGTCGACCGCTGGGTCTGGTACGCGGGCTGGAGCGACAAGGTCGCCCAGGTAGCCGGCGCCGCGAACCCGGTCGCCGGCCCGTACTTCAACTTCAGCGTGCCCGAGCCGACCGGCGTGGTGGTCACGCTCGCACCGCAAGACTCGAGCCTGCTCGGCCTCGTGAGCGTCCTCGCGCCCGTCATCGTGACCGGTAACACCGCCGTCGTGATCGCGAGCGAGACCCGGCCGCTGCCGTCGGTGGTCTTGTCCGAGGTGCTCGCCACTTCCGACGTGCCGGGCGGCGTCGTGAACGTGCTGACCGGCAGCACGGCCGAGCTGGCCCCGGTCGCGGCCGGCCACATGGACGTCAACGCGATCGACCTGACCGGCGCGCCCGCCGCCGACCGGGCCGGCCTCGAGCGCGCCGCGGCCGGCAACCTCAAGCGCGTTCTCGCCAATCACGACGGCGAGCAGTGGACCGATCCGCCCGGAACGCGGCGCGTGCTGGCGACGCTCGAGATCAAGACGGTCTGGCACCCGGCCGGGCTCTGATCGCGAGGGCGCGCACTGCGTCGGCGAATACGGCCGCCGGCGGCGTCACGAGACCGGCCCCGACTTGCCCCGTTCCTGCGACCTTGCCAGCCATCCCCGTGTTGATCTGCGGCAGGATTCCGGTCCGCGCGACGAGCGTCACGTCGATCCCGGCCGGCGTGCCGCGGAACTCCAGGGCCGGCACCTGATACAACCTGTGCTCCGCCAGGGAGATCTCGTACATGCGCCTGGTCGTCGCGAGCGCGGCTGCTGCGGTACCGCCGACGAGCCGGGCGATGGCCGGGGCCGCTGCCATCGCGAAGCCGCCGAGGCCCGCCGCCTCGGTGATCGCAGAGTCGCCGATGTCGGGGCTCGCGTCGGCGGGTCCGTAGCTGCCGAGAAACAGGCCCTGCGGCGTCAGCGCGGGCGCCGTGAACCACTCGTCGCCAGTCCCGGCCACCTGAATGCCGAAGTCAGTGCCGTTGCGCGCCATCACGACGACCATGGTCGAGCCGGGGATGTCGCGGGCGGCATCCAGCGCGAGCTTGCACGCGGGCATCGCCAGGTTGAGGAAGAAGTGGTCGTTGCCGCCGATGAACGCCGCCGCCCGCGCGACGTCCGCCGTCCTCCATCCCGATGCCACCATCGAGGGCAGCAGGTCACGCAGCAGCATGAGGGTGCCCGACCTGTTCCGGTTGTGCCCCTCGTCGCCCATCTGCACCATCTGCGCCAGGATCGCGCTGACGTCCACCGGTCCGTGGTCGCGCACCGCTTTGGCGAGCAGCGGGCCCAGCACAGCCGACATCCACGCGAGCCGCTCGAGCACATCCGGCGAGAACGCGCCGTAGCGCAGCACCTTGCCGAGCCCTTCGTTGAGCGAGCAGTACGTGCGGCGCCCGGTGGCGGGATCTTCGAGCACGAATAGCCACATCGACGGCGAGATGACGCCCGCCATCGGCCCGACGGCGCCGCGTGAGTGGCACGGCGCCAGCGTCAGCCCGCCGCGCTCGGCCAGCGCGGCGGCCGCCTCCGGCGTGTCGGCGAGTCCCTCGAAGACGGCCGCGCCCATGAGCGCACCGCGCAGCGGCCCGCCTGCCCGGTCCCAGTCGATCGGCGGCCCGGCGTGCAGGAACTCGCCTGACTGCAAGCCAAGCGTGCTGCCCGCTGGCACCACGTCGACCAGCTGCGCCCGCACGCTGAGCATCCGCTGCACGGCCAGCTCATTCGCTTCGGTTCGTCGCGGGTCGCTCAAGACGGGAACGAGGTCGTCGGCCGTCCCCGCCATCGGCGGTGCCCAGTCGACGCGCGTCACGCGAGCGGCCTGCCGTTCCGCTGCGTCGGCGAGCAGGCCGAGTCCGGCGCTGATCACATGCGGCTCGCGCCGAAGCAGCTCGGTCATGAGGTCGGGCCCACGGCAGGAGCGGCGATCAGGCCGCACGCGTAACGCGCGGCTGCGGCGTTGGACCCGAAGACGTGCGCCCCGGCCGCCTGCAGCGCCGCCGCTTGCCGATCGAGGCCTTGCGGGTCAGCCCTGGTCCCGACCAGCGACACGACCATGGCCGCTCCCCCGCGCTGTCGGGCAGCGCCGATGGCGGGAGCGAGCTCGGCCGCCGGGTCTGGATGCGCGCCGTGGCCGAGAACGACGTCGAGCAGCACGACGGCCACGGCCGGATCCGACGCCTCGGCCGCCAGCCGCTCGAGCCGGAGCGACTGATCGATCATCGGGTGCGGGCGGCCGACGGTCAGCTCGTCGTCGCCGAAGTCGATCATCGCGTGTGCGCTCGCCGACCCGAGAGGTTCGATCCGCAGCTCCGGGATGAGCGGGATGTTCGACTGAATCGGGCCGAGCAGGGCCGTGGCGATGACCATCGCCTCGTCGCACAGGGTTCCGCCGGCGAAAAGGCCGCGCAACTGCCCGGCGCGGGGACTGTCCGGCGGGCCAGGCCAGCGCGGCCAGGCCGGGATCGGCAGGTCGAGCGCGTGCAGCGCAGCCTCTGTGCCGGTGGTCAGGTCCGGCGCACCAGGCCCGACGAAGGCGAACTGGACGGGCGTCGACAGGCCCGCAGCGTCATCGCGCAAAGCGGCCGCGACGGCAGGATCCGGCGGCTTGGACAGCACGACGATCAGGTCGGTGCCTGCGTCGGCGTCCAGCGCGGCGAGTGCGGCCCGGGCTGACCGGCCGCCCACGGCGGCGGACAGGTCGCGGCCGCC